>JAEETO010000126.1 GCA_016290385.1 Bacteroidales bacterium
CATTCCTTCGACATGAAGGACACCCTCCATTGCAACGCGCGGGAATCCATGATCACGCTCGTCACCTTCAAGGAGCTGCAATCCGTGCAGTACCTCCAGAACAGCGGCCGGACCACCGAGCGCCAGGGCTTCCTCAAGTTCAGCGCGGCCGATGTCCAGATCAACAGCCTGGAATTCGTCGGCATCCCCGACTCCGCGGTCATCCTGCAATACAATCCCACCCGCGACAGCCTTGATTTCTGGATCAACACCAGCTACAAGCTCGATGACAGCCTGCTGATCCGCCTCAATTACCTGAAGACCGACTCCACCGGCCAGCTCGTACCGGTCGATGAAAGCCTCTCCCTGGCCGTAAAGAAAGCCGAAGAGGAGAGCCGCTCCAGCAAGGACAAAGACCAGAAAAAGCAACAGGACACGACCTTCAAGCTGCAGGTTTCAGCCCAGGATGAAACCGTGGAGCAGCTGGGTGTACGCCTGACAGGCGCCCTGCCCTTCATCCGGGTGATCCGCGACTCCATTGTCCTGACCGAAACCAACCCCAAAGGCCAGCAATCCGTCAAGACGTTCCGTTTTGAGCAGGACACCAGCGACATCCGCCGCTACATCATCACTCCTGCAGAAGCGCTGCTCCGGGGCTATGACTACGAATTGTCCATCCCGCAAGGGACTTTCGTCAACCTTGAGAATCTCCCCAACGAAAAGGCCTCGGCCAAGTTCAAGGTCCCGCAATCCGAGACGCTGAGCCAGCTGGAAGTGCACCTGACCGGCGTGGAAGACCGCTACATCGTGGAACTCACAGACGAGAAAGGATCGAAAGTCATCCGTACCTATTCGACCGACAAGCCCGGGAAACTGATGTTCCCCTACCTGCAGGCCGGCAAATACATGATCCGTATCACCTGCGACAAGAACCGGAACGGCTATGCCGATACCGGCAACCTGCTGGCCCGCAAGCAGCCGGAAGTCGTGCGCTTCTACGAGTCGACACCCGGAAACAAAGTGCTCGAAATCCCCGAATCGGCGGAAATCGAGCAGACCATCGACCTTAAAACCATGTTCCAATGAGACGACTGTTCCTGACCCTGATCCTGCTCGCCGCAGCCTGGTCGGCCAGCGCCCAGGACAATTTCATCTTCGACATGCCCGACGACTTCTCGGCGATCGACACCTTGCCGTCTGCCAAAAAGTTCAAGAGCATCCACATGATCGGCGTATCGTACAGCGTCAACCTGAGCGGCGTCACTTCTTCGCCCAAAATCGGGCAGGAACGCATCTGGACCTACAAGAATTTCGGCGTGAGCTACACGTATTACCACGCCATGTGGGACCACTTGTTCAATTTCGGCCTGGCCGTCGGCGCCAAACACGGCTATGAGGGATTCACTTCGCCCTACGACGGCTACGGTGCGACCTACGAGGTGCTGGAATTCCCGGTCCTCTCCCAGTTCAAGCTGGACTTTTCGCATTTCCGCCTGCTGCTGAACCTCGGGCCTTACTACGGTTACCGGCTCTCCACGGACCAGGAGGGCGGATTCAACCAGTATGACCAGCGGCATGACTACGGCGTAATTGCCGGCGTGGGCCTGGCCGTGGTCCTCAAACCTTTCGAACTGCACATCGAGGGCAATTACAAATATGGCCTGGCCAGTATCTATCACACCTACAAGTACAGTGACATTTACTGGATGTACACCTATCCCCAGAACATCGTTTTCAGCGCATCGCTGCATTTCCATCTATGGTAGCCCAACCCGTATCCTTCTCCATTGCCGGCCGCACCCCCATCGGGGCCGGCCATCCCATCCTGGTCCAGACCATGTGCAACACCTCGACCGACGACATCGAGGGCTCCCTGGCGCAATGCCGCGCGATGGCTGCGGCCGGGGCCGACCTGATCCGGCTGACGACGCAGGGACTCAAGCAGGTCGAGTCACTCCGGCAGATCAAGGAACGGCTGCGGGCGGAAGGAATCCAGACGCCGCTGGTGGCCGACATCCATTTCCTGGCCGACGCCGCGCTGGCTGCGGCCTCCGTGGCCGACAAGGTGCGCATCAATCCGGGCAATTTCGCCAAGGAGCATGAAGTGGCCTGCGCCAAGTTCCGGGAACTCATCGGCTTGTGCAGGCAACACGGCACGGCCATCCGCATCGGACTCAACCACGGTTCGCTGGGCGAGCGCATCACGCAGCGCTACGGCGCCACGCCGCTGGCCATGAAAGAGGCAGTGATGGAGTGGCTGCGGATGTGCGTGGAGGAGCATTTCTTCCAGGTTGTGGTTTCGCTCAAGGCGAGCAACACCCTGGTGATGGTGGAGGCTTACCGCCTGCTGGTCGCCGCCATGCGCGATGAACTGGGATACCTTTTCCCATTGCACCTCGGCGTGACGGAAGCGGGAAACGGCGACGAAGGGCGCATCAAGTCGGCGGTAGGCATCGGCACGCTGCTGGGGGAAGGGATCGGCGACACGATCCGTGTCTCGCTGACGGAAGATCCGGTCCACGAGATTCCCGCCGGCCGGCAGATCGTCTCCGCCGTCACTGCCGGCTATTCACCGTGCGGCGGCCGCTCCTGCGTCGAAGCCTCCGACTGGAACGACTTCATTATCAAGGGGGCTTGCCTCTGGGGACCTTCCCTGCTCGACAAGAAGATCGATGACTTTTCGCTGGAGGGTTCTTCGATAGACGGCGCGCCGGTGTCCGCGGCTGACGGGGAGCGCTTCCGCGACATGCTGTTTCAGGCCTGCCGACGGCGTTTCACGCGGCCGGAATACATTGCCTGCCCCGGCTGCGGGCGCACGCTCTACGATCTGGAATCCACTTTCAACGAAGTGAAACGGCGCACGGCGCATCTGGCCGGTGTGAAGATTGCGGTGATGGGCTGCGTCGTGAACGGCCCGGGCGAAATGGCCGATGCGGACTACGGCTACGTCGGCGAAGGCCGCGGCCATGTCACGCTCTACCGCGGCAAGACTCCCGTCCTGCGCTACATCCCCCAGGAAGAAGCCATCGACAAGCTCCTGGAATTGATAGAAGGAGACCGGAAATAATCGCTCCGCGGAGCTCTGGTTTTTGGCCATTTTTGTGGACGGCGGTCGTTTACGTCATGCCGGACTTGATCCGGCATCTCTAATTATTTAATCCGGTACGGCTCGTCACCGTACAAAGTATATTTTTTCGATTTGCGGAGCCATTTCTGCTCCTCGGCCTTGATGTATTCGCGCGTGTCGTCCCAGCCGATGCGGCCCTGGATGTAGTTCATCAGGGTGGCGTCTTCCAGGTAACGGTTCAACCCTTCCGCCGTGAATTCGGGGCAGGTTTCATGGATGAAACGAAGCAGCTGGAGCGCATGGTTCAGGGCATGATAGGGCGCGCCCGGGATGAACATAAGCTGGAAGCCGAAGCAGATCTGGCCGCTGTAGATGCCGTAGGACGGCTCGAAGCGGGTCCAGCGGATGTGCAGGCCGGGATGGGCGACCGGACTGCCAGCGTCATTCCAGTTCCTGAAGCCCTGCCGCTGGGGATAGTCGAAGAACGGCTCCATCCACGGAGCGCCGAACTGCTCGAAGGGGCGGTTGGTGCCATGGCCGTAGCTCACATTGGTACCCATCCAGAGGCACTGCCCGCTGTAGAAGTTCGAGGTGAACAGGCCGGAGAAGTCAGAGAAAGGCGGGATGGTCCAGGCCATCAGCTCGCGGTTGACGGCTTCCGCACCGGCGGCGATGATGTGGAGCGGGAACTTGGCGCCCAGCTCGCTGTAGAACATATTGGCCACCTCGCCGAGGGTCAGGCCGTGCCGGTGCGGAAGCCCGATGATGCCCAGTGTCCCTTCGATCTGGCGGCCGCAGGGATTGATGCGGTCGATCAGGAAGACGGACAGGTCGGAATCGTCGTTCTTCAGTCGTTTGAACAGGTTGTAGAGCAGGGTCGTGTAGTTGCTGTAGCGTGATCCTACATCCTGCAGCTCGATGACCAGCGCGTCCAGACCGGCCAGCTGCTCCGTCTCGATGACGGTCTCTACTTCAATGGTTTCAACGCCTGGAACCATGGGGCCGTAAAGTGCGTGTTCGGGCGTAAAGATCCGCACCAGATTGCCCCGACGGGCCAGCGACTCAAAGAGATACTCACCGGTGTCAGGATGCCACGCCACCTGGTTGCAGAGCACGCCCACGCGCCCCTTCCGGAGCACCCGGTCCTCCTGTTCCAGCAGCGGTGTCGTCCTGAATGAAAACATATTCCGTCATTCACTCCCGATTGTCGTGGCTCTCGCCTGCGGCTCGGGTCCGGGCTTGCCCCGGAATCTGATTAGCCATTGATAATGCGAATGACTTC
>JAEETO010000035.1 GCA_016290385.1 Bacteroidales bacterium
AATTGCCGCCCACCGCTGCAAAGACGTGCGATTTCTTGATACCCAGCGCCGTAGCGGTCATCGAGCCGGCAGAAAGGCCGTGCGCGTAGATGCGCGAAGGGTCGAGCTGGGGATATTTATCGAGCAGGATGGCCAGCACGCTCTCGATGCCGTCGTGGCCCATTGCCTGATAGTTCGGCGTTCCCTGCCATTCCATCTCCACGAGGAAGATGCGTTCTTCACCTGCTACCTGCAGGAAACCAGAGGTTTCGGCCTGGGTGCGTGGGTCATTGGTGTTGCCGTGCAGCAGTACGACTACGGGAACGCTGTGTTCGGGAGCGCCGTTCATCAGTTCTTCAGGCCAGTATTCGTACCAGAGATATTTCGGCCCGTTGAGATCCCGGCCGCGGTACGAAGCGCCATATTCTACCACCAGCCGCTTGATACCCAGCCGTTCCCAGTCGGCGTAGGGCTCCAGTTCGTAGGGGCCGTATTCTCCGAATTTGGCGCCTTCGTAGTGGGTATGCTTGTAGTTGTTGAAGCGGAAGTTGCGCGAGAAAACCTTGTCCCAGGCTTCGGCGAAGACGGTCTGCGGGTCGGAAACCGGCGAGACGACGACCTGAAGCAGCGGCTCGAAGGGTTCCTGCCGCTCGTTGAGCGTATCATATTCTCTGGCTACCTTGGTGGCATTCTTGCCAGCTACGAAGGCCGGGACGCCGTAAGAACTGAAATGCCTGGGCAGCGATGCCGGTTTCCCGTCGACCGTGGCGATGCCGGCGATATGGTCGGCGGCCTTGGGTGCGATCACCTGATTGACGAAGGTGGCGCCGTTACCGAAGGCGATGATCTTCAGATTGCCGGAGCGGGCGCGGTTGAACATTTCCACGAAGGCGTCGAAATCGGCCTCGGCCGCATATTTCTCTCCCACAGGATTGATCACGTAGGCAGTGCCGAAGTTCTCGTCCAGCACCTTCTGCATGCCGAGGCTCCGGACCAGCGCTTCGGCGCCGGCTTTGTCGATCTTTTGGTCGGGATAGATGAAGAACGAGGGTGCGTTGTTGTAAGACCGTCCCTGCGGCTGCGTCGGCCCGCCGAAAACGGCCGTGACATTGCCGCGCTGTACGTGGACAACCTGTTGCGGTAGGGGTGCCGGCTGGGCGAGTAACGCCGTCAGGCTCAGAAAGGCGGCCAGGGCCAGCAGGATTCTTTTCATAAGCGGACACATTAATGCTACGAAGTTACGAAAAAAGCCCTGCGTCCGAAAATTTAATTTTCCGACAGGATGGCGCAAAAGCATCCCCTTCCCAGGCCGTCTGGCTGGGGCCTCCTTGCGCCTATGGCCGAAATCGGGTCTTGCCGCAAAAGCAACGGCCCCACAGCGAACTGTGAGGCCGGTCTGCTTGCGCCTGCCTGGCGCAAAACGTGTGCGAGGCCGTCAGCGGAGGAGCTGGGTGCTGGAGATCCAGCGGCCGTCGGAAGTGCGGCCTTCGATGCGGATGAGATACGGGCCGTCGGCACGATCTTCGGTCATCAGGTGCAGGGTAGCGGGCTGGTCGGCAGTTACCCGGACGGACGGATTCCAATAGACAGTGTTTCGACGGTCGGGGACGGTGTAGGTCCGGCGGCGGTCATACACCGGATTGTAGAATTCTTTCGGTAACTGGTAGCCCAGCGGCCGGACTACGATAGCATTGGTCTGCTTGTCGATTGAAGATTCCCGGCCTCCTTCCACCAGTTCGACCAGCACAATGCCGCCATACGTTCGGGCCAGGAAGGCATCCGAGCTCGTATAGGTAGTTACGCTCAGCCGCTGGACGTCTCCCATCATAATTGTTTCGGCTATATCCCAAGGCATTCTCCTTCCGTTGACGAAGAGTGATACTCCCTGGTACTTGGGCGAGGCTTCGTCTTCGATTTTCCCGCTAGAGACAACCTGACTCACATAGGCCGTTTTCAAGTTGATGACTTCTTCTCCGTTGTAGCGCAGGTTGACATTGTTCATCAAGATGTAATCGAGGAGATTGTGATTGCCGTAGGACACAAAGTCTTTCTGCTCCTTGATGTTGGGCAGTTCGGAGTAGCCAAACGGCGACTGGATGCGCGGGGCGATGGCCTGGATGACGGCTGTCTGGATTGTATCGCGCAACACATCTGCCTGCTGGAAGACAGGGTCTGCATCGGGATTCAGCACGTCCGCCAGATTGCTGGCAATGACAGGATGTTTTTTTCCTTCGGCATTTCGTATCGTCCGGTCCTGAGAGACTATGGGGGCAAAATCTTCTTCCATCACCGGATAATAAGACTTGGTTCCCCGCACCTTGTCGACAATGACGATAAACAGGGTACTGTCGGGAAAATCGAGGCTGTCCACCACGAACTGCGATCCTTTGTCCACCTCTGTGATCTGGATCTGGCCTTGCTCCGGAGCCATAAGGGTCAGCGTGAAGCGTTTGGGCTGCGATTTGAATACAGAGCGGACCTCACCGCGGAGCGCCTGCGCCGTCTCTTTCGGGAAGAAAGCTTCCGTAACCATCTCCATGTCGTCGTAATAGGTCCAGCCCTGGATCATCAACAGCAAGTCAAGGTGGTTTTGCCGCGTGGAGACAGGGATCTCGGGATTGAAATAGTATTCCGGCGCTTCGATATGGCCCCGCAGCTCGCTGCTCAGCAGCATGTAGGACAGGAGATTCCCTTCCTGCTTATAGTTCCGGAAAGCACTCCGCACCACGGAAACGGACACGTCGGCGGCATCCGCCGCCACTTCTTCCGGCAGCTGCAGCCGGACGTTCCACTTCTCCTTCGGCGTGTAGGCCGGCGCATCGCAGACAATGGAGATTTGCGCGCTGGCAGCGGGATCCTCTACATAAACCGCTCGTTCGGCCAGAATGGTCCCTTTTTCATTCACCAGCAGGAACTTCTGCAGGCCGGGAACCGTCGCGGGGACGCGCAGGATATGGTCGGCTTTTTCGATTTCTGACAAAACGACTTGGCTGCCGTCTTTGCTCATTTGAAGGATAATACGGCCACCTGTCCGGTTGAGGACCTGTATGACAAAATGATCACTACGGCGACGCACTTGCAGGCTTGCCCCTTCCGCGGCTGCTGCCGGCAAGTTCCACGACGGGCCGCCGTCCTTGGAAACCAGCCGGTAGCGACGGCCTTCCTGCGGCGTGAAGCCGAGCAGTCCCATGCCCGCGTGTTCCGTATGGCAGTCGCAGATGAGTACACCCGCGTCGTCATACAACGCGCCTTCCCAATCCACGCTCCGGCCATCCGGCGCCATCACCTTGAAACCGATGGATGCGAAGGTGCTGTTAAAATAGCGGCCACCTTCAGGATAGAAACTCATGTCTATATCTTTCGCATCAGGCAGAGAGGCCTGCGGATCACTGCCGTCGTAGATATCGACCGGCGTATGGAACATCCGCTCTTCCGGCCAGTTCAGCTGCCACCGTGTATAGGCCCGCAGCGTGTAGCGGCCTCCGGGCAGATCTTCCGGCAAATCCATGTGACCGGCAAATCCATCTTCTCCCAGGCGTATCTTGGTCCGCAACTTCGCTTCTCCCTTCTGGCCATCCAGCAATTCCACATACAAGAACCGGCTCGTATCCGGCACCGGCACCGCGCTCTCCACATATCCCTTCATCCAGATCGTCTCACCCACCGCAAAATACGTCCGGTCCAGATGCACGAATACCTTCTCCGGCGCATACGCCACCTGCCCTCCTGCCACCCCCGGCAAGAACAGCAACCCAATAAAGAAAAATAGAATGGTCTTTCGCATGTGTTTTCGCAAGTTAGCAAAAATACTCTGCTTCTGCAAATGGGCGTGGCAGCAGTTCCTGTTTGATATCTGTGAGATGTTTCTTATCTTTGTTATCCGATACTGATACATCCCTTCTTGATTATGGAATATACCCTTCAACAAATCGCTTCGCAGGTGCGGAGGGATATCGTGCGCATGGTCACGGCGGCTGCTTCGGGGCACCCGGGCGGCTCGATGAGTGCCACCGATGTCCTGACCTGGCTGTTTTTCAAGGAAATGAACGTGACGCCGGAAAACTGGCGTCGCAGCGGTGAAGGACTCGACCAGTTCTTCCTTTCGGCAGGGCACATCTCTCCGGTGCTCTACAGCGTACTCGCACGCCGGGGCTATTTCCCCGTGGACGAGCTGGCTACGTTCCGCCGCTTCGGCACCCGGCTGCAGGGACATCCCTGTGTGGACAAAGGCCTTCCGGGCGTGAACCAGGCGGCCGGCTCCCTGGGCCAGGGCCTTTCCGTGGCAATCGGCGCCGCGCTGGCCAAGAAGCTTCAGGGCGATCCGCATACGGTCTATGTCCTGGTCGGCGACGGTGAAAGTGAAGAAGGACAGATATGGGAGGCTGCGATGAGCGCCGCCCATCACAAGGTGGACAACCTGATTGCAATGACTGACTGGAACCACCAGCAGATCGACGGCACGACCGAAGACGTGGCCGGCCTGGGCGACCTGTACGGCAAGTGGAGCGCCTTCGGCTGGACCGTCCTCGAGGGTGACGGACACAATTTCGCCTCCATCGAGGGCACCTTCAAGGCCGCCCGGGAAAAACTGGGCCAGGGCAAGCCGGTGATGATCCTCTGGCATACCGAGATGGGCCATGGCGTCGACTTCATGGCCGGCACCTGCAAGTGGCACGGGAAGAATCCTTCCGTGGAACAGTGCGCGGAAGCCATGAAACAACTGGAAGAAACGATGGGAGACTTTGCCTTATGAAAGAATATGTAGATTCGGGTAAGAAAGACACCCGCTCGGGCTTCGGCGCCGGACTTGCCGAGCTCGGCAACAGCAATCCGAAAGTCGTTGCACTGACCGCAGACCTCAAAGGTTCGCTCAAGATGGACCAGTTCGCGGCAGACCATCCCGACCGCTTCTTCGAAGTGGGCATCGCCGAGGCCAACATGGTCGGCATGGCGGCCGGCCTGGCCATCGCGGGCTATATTCCTTTCATCGGCACCTTCGCCAATTTCGCGAGCGCGCGCGTCATGGACCAGATCCGCCAGTCCGTGTGCTACTCGAAGACCAACGTGAAGATTGCCGCGTCGCACGCCGGCATCACCCTGGGCGAAGACGGTGCCACCCACCAGACCCTCGAAGACATCGGCATCATGCGCATGCTGCCGGGCATGGTGGTCATCAATCCCTGTGACTACAACCAGACGAAGGCGGCCACGATTGCCGCTGCCGCCTGGGACGGCCCCGTCTACCTGCGCTTCGGCCGCCCCGGCGTGCCGAACTTCACCCCGGCCGACCAGCCTTTCGAGATCGGCAAGGCCATCAAGCTGAACGACGGCAAGGATGTCTCGGTCTTCGCTACCGGCCATCTCGTCTGGGAAGCCATCCAGGCCGCCAAAGAACTGGAGGCCCAGGGCATGAGCGTCGACCTGATCGACATCGCGACCATCAAGCCGCTCGACAAGGAAGCCGTCCTGGCTTCGGCCCGCAAGACCGGACGCGTGGTGGTGGCGGAAGAACACCTGATTGCCGGCGGCCTTGGCGAGGTTATTGCAGGAGTGCTCGCTGCCAGCTGCCCGACCCCGATGCGTTTCGTAGCGATCGACGACCAGTTCGGCCAGAGTGGAAAACCCGCTGAGCTGATGGCGGCCTACGGACTGGACGCACGGCATATTGTCGAGGCGGCGCTGTCGCTGCGATGACCGATTCCGAAATACTGCAACTCTACCGAAGCGGTGAGCGTGACAAGGCGTTCCGGGGACTTGTGTCCAGTTACAAGGAACGCCTTTACTGGCATATCCGCCGCATGGTGCTCGACCACGACGACACCGACGACTGCCTGCAGAACACCTTCGTGAAAGTCTGGCAGTCACTCGGGCGGTTCCGGGGCGATTCGCAACTTTATACATGGCTCTACCGCATCGCCACCAACGAAAGCCTGACTTTCCTCACGCGCCAGCAGGCCCGCGGCGGCAATCTCGACCTGGCTGCGGCCGGCCGCCTGTCGACCGACCCCTGGTTTGACGGCGACCAGCTGCAACTTTCTCTGCACAAGGCCATCGCCAAGCTGCCTCCCAAGCAGAAAGCCGTGTTTAATCTCCGCTATTTCGAGGAGATGCCCTACGAAAAGATCGCGCAGGTGCTCGAAACCAGCGAGGGTGCCCTGAAAGCCTCGTATCATCATGCCTACGAAAAGGTAAAGACATGGGTGAAAGAAGAAATGGATGCCAAATATTAAACTTCTGGAACATTCGATAGTCTAAGGACCGTATGAACGAACAAAAAGATATCCTTCACACCCCTGAAACCCGGGAAAATCCGTTCCGGATGCCGGAAGGCTACTTCGACAGCTTCGAGGACCGGCTGATGGCCCGCATTGCCGCCGAGGAGCAGCCCGCCACATCCCGGAAGGTCCGTTTCTGGACCGTCCTGAAGCCGGCCCTGACTCTGGCTGCGATGTTCGCCCTGGTCTTCGGCATGGGCTACGGCGTGCTCTCCCTCACCCATACGCTCGGGCGCGACAAGGCTGCCGACGTTGCCGCAACGTATGCCACGGCCGAGGAAGAGATGATCCATCCCGCTTCGCTCATCAATTATTACCAATCCGAGCCGGTAGAGGAACCCGAACTCGACGAAGAGACCATCGTCGACTACCTGGCTTCCAGCATGAGCTTCTCCGAGCTGGCGGAGATTTACGCACAATCCTTTTAGACATGAAACAGATTCTCAGTGTAGCGGCCTGCCTGTTGATGGCAGTTTCCCTTTTCGCCCAACCGCAGGGCGGCCGGCCGAGTGAGGAACAGCGCAAGAAAGAATTCGAGCGCATCCAGGCCGAAAAAATTGCCTTCATTACCCAGGAACTCGACCTGACGCCTGAAGAGGCACAGGTTTTCTGGCCGGTGTACAACCAGTGCTGGAAAGAGATGCTTTCGGCGAACAAAAAGAAAATGGATGCCTTCGGCGAATTCCGCGGGGATAAGGCGGAAGGGCTTTCCGATGCTGAGCTGGAGAAGAAACTGAATGCCTACATCCAGGCAAACAAGGCGTCCAGCCAGGTGATGGCGGACTGGTATCCGAAATTCAAACAGGTGCTGCCCCTCCAGAAGGTAGCCAAGCTCTACCAGGCCGAAGAAGCCTTCCAGCAAAGGATGATCAACAACCTGCGGAAACATCCGCAGCGTCCTCCTCAGGGCGAGATACCGAAGGAAGGCAAAGACAAGAAATAAATGAGATGCCGGGTCGAGCCCGGCATGACGAAAACCGCTGTCGCTGATGGCATGACGAAAACGTCACCCCGGGCTTGACCCGGGGTCTTTTTTTCGTATCTTTGCGCCATGAAGAACATCCGCAACTTCTGCATCATCGCCCACATCGACCACGGCAAGAGCACCCTCGCCGACCGCATGCTCGAGTACACGCATACGCTCGACCAGCGCGAAATGGAAAACCAGGTGCTCGATTCCATGGATCTGGAGAAGGAAAAAGGCATCACCATCAAGAGCCACCCCATCCAGATGGAATATGTTCGCGGCAATGAAAAATATATCTTCAACCTGATCGACACCCCCGGCCACGTGGACTTTTCCTACGAGGTGTCGCGCGCCATCGCCTCCTGCGAAGGCGCCCTTCTGGTGGTCGATGCCACGCAGGGCATCCAGGCCCAGACCATCTCGAACCTGTATCTGGCCATCGAGCATGATCTGGAAATCGTGCCCGTGCTCAACAAAATCGACATGGAGGCCGCGATGGTCGAAGTGGTTCGCGACCAGGTGGTGGACCTGCTGGGCTGTGATCCGGATGATGTGCTGCTGGCCTCGGCCCGTACGGGAGAAGGTGTGGAAGCCATCCTCGACGCCATTGTCGACCGGATTCCTGCGCCGAAGGGTGATCCCGAGGCCCCGCTGCAAGCCTTGATCTTCGACTCCGTGTTCAACTCTTTCCGCGGCATCATCGCCTATTTCAAGGTGGAGAACGGCTCCATTCGAACCGGCGACCGCGTGAAGTTCGTCAACACGGGCAAGGAATATACCGCCGACGAGGTGGGTGTGCTGAAGATGAAACTCTGCCCCACGGGTGAAATCCCCTGCGGCTCGGTGGGCTATATTATATCAGGTATCAAGACGGCAGTCGAGGTAAAGGTGGGTGATACCATCACACACGTGGCACGCCCCTGCGACGCGGCCATCGCCGGCTTTGAGGACGTGAAACCCATGCTATATGCGGGCATGTTCCCCGTGACGGCCGACCAGTACGAGGACCTGCGCGCCTCGCTCGAGAAATTCCAGCTCAACGATGCTTCGCTGGTCTTTGAGCCGGAGAGTTCGCTGGCGCTGGGCTTCGGCTTCCGCTGCGGCTTTCTGGGCTTGCTCCACATGGAGATCGTGCAGGAGCGCCTGTTCCGGGAGTTCGACATGGACGTGGTGACCACGGTCCCGAATGTATCTTATAAAGTATACACGACACAGGGCGAGTGCATCGACGTACACAACCCCTCCGGCCTGCCGGCCCCCACGCTGATTGACCACATCGAAGAGCCGTTCATCCAGGCGCAGGTCATCAGCAAAAGCGAGTTCTATGGACCCATCATGAAACTCTGCCTCGACAAGCGGGGTATCCTCAAGAGCGAGCATTACCTGACGGCCGACCGCGTGGAGCTGACCTATGAGATGCCGCTTTCGGAAATCGTCTTCGACTTCTATGACAAACTCAAGTCAATCTCCAAGGGCTACGCTTCGTTTGATTACCATGTCATCGGTTTCCGCCCGGCCAAACTCGTGAAACTCGACATCCTTCTCAACGGCGAGCCGGCCGACGCCTTGTCAACGCTCATCCACCAGGACCACGCGTACGACTTCGGCCGCAAGATCTGCGAGAAGCTCAAGGAACTCATCCCACGCCAGCAGTTCGACATCGCCATCCAGGCCGCCATCGGCGCCAAGATCATCGCCCGCGAGACCGTGCGTCAGGTCCGCAAGGACGTGACGGCCAAATGCTACGGCGGTGACATCACCCGCAAGCGCAAGTTGCTCGAAAAACAGAAGGCCGGCAAGAAGCGCATGCGTCAGATCGGCCAGGTCGAAGTGCCGCAGTCTGCCTTCATGGCAGTACTGAAGCTCGACTAACCCCGTTTCAATCCTGTTTTCGGCTCTTTTTCCAGCCAAGATACTGGAAAAAGAAAAATATTTTCAAATTTTTGGTACTTTGTGATACAAGGTACTAAAATTTTTATATATCTTTGCATCGTCAAACGAAAACGATAAAAGGAATAGGTAATGAAATGGGCGTCGCGGCTCAAGTTGCGACGCCCTTAGATGAGAAAGAAAGATTATGTTAATCGAACTCAATAATATCCACAAGACTTACGACAACGGACAGCCGCTGCATGTGCTCAAGGGCATCGACCTGAGCATCGAGAAAGGTGAGTTCGTGTCGATCATGGGCGCTTCCGGCTCCGGCAAGTCGACCTTGCTCAATATCCTCGGCATCCTCGACAACTACGACGAGGGCGAATATCATCTGGCCGGACACCTTATTAAAAACCTGAGCGAACGCGAAAGCGCCACCTACCGCAACCAGATGATCGGTTTCGTGTTCCAGAGCTTCAACCTCATCGGCTTCAAGACCGCCGTCGAGAACGTGGAGCTCCCGCTCTTCTATCAGGGCATGAACCGCCACCGTCGCCATGAGATCGCGATGAGCTACCTGGAGAAGATGGGCCTCACCGACTGGGCATCCCACTATCCCAATGAGATGTCGGGCGGCCAGAAACAGCGAGTAGCCATCGCCCGCGCCCTGATCACCCATCCGGAAATCATCCTGGCCGACGAGCCGACCGGCGCCCTCGATTCGAAGACTTCCGTCGAAGTGATGGAGCTCCTGACGAAACTCAACCGCGAAGACGGCGTCACGATCATCGTGGTGACCCACGAAAGCGGCGTGGCCAACTGTGCCGACAAGATCGTCCACATCAAGGACGGTCTGATCGAGCGGATCGAAGACAACCGCCAGCACCACAGCTCGGTGTTCGGCACTACCACCATCATGAAATAACAACCATGCACGATCTGTTCATAGAAATCTGGGAATCCGTCCGCCGCAACAAGGTGAGAACCTGCCTGACCGGTCTGGCTGTCGCATGGGGCATCTTCATGCTGATCGTGCTGCTGGGCGCAGGCAACGGCCTGATGAACGCCTTCTTGAACGACGGTGAAGAATTTGCCTCCAACACGATGATGGTGGGCGGCGGATACACGTCCAAGCCATACGACGGCCTCAAGCAAGGCCGCCGCATCTCGCTCACGGACCAAGATGTCGACCTGCTGAAGACAGGACCCTTGTCCGACCGCATCGACCTGGTGTCGAGTTCTGTCAGCAAGGGCGGATACACGATGACCTACGGCCGCCGCTACTTCACCAACGTCACGCTCAACGGCACCTTTCCGGGCGACATCGAAATGAACCGCGTCAAGATGGATGCCGGACGTTTCATCAACGACAAAGACATTAAAGAGAAGAGAAAGGCCATCATCATCACCCATCTGCACGCCAAGAACTTCCTCGCCGGCGGCACGGACTTCGACCGGCTGCTGGGGCAGAAAGTCAAGGTGGGCAACCTGTCGTTCACCATCGTCGGTGTCCGCCATGGCATGGAGAACGAGGACGACCGCGACCTTTACGTACCTTATACTACCATCAAGTCGATTTTCGGCCTGAACGAAAACGTAGACGCCATCACCATGTCGTTCCACGGATTGACGAACGAGGCCGAAAGCGATATTTTTGAAAACGAGGTCCGCACGACGCTCAACGCGGCCCACCGTGCCGCCCCCGACGACCGGCGCGCCGTCTGGATCTGGAACCGCTTCAAGCAGAACCTGCAGATGAACAAAGGCAGAAGCATCCTGCTCACGGCTCTTTGGATCATCGGCCTCTTCACCCTGGTCAGCGGCATCGTGGGCGTGAGCAATATCATGCTGATCACCGTCAAGGAACGCACCCACGAGTTCGGCATCCGCAAGGCGATCGGCGCCCGACCGGGCCATGTCCTGAAACTGATCGTGACGGAAAGCGTGCTGATCACCGCCTTTTTCGGCTACATCGGCATGCTGCTGGGGATGATTGCCTGCCAGATCCTCGACATGACGGTCGGGCAGTCAAAAATGGAAATATTCGGGCAGAGCATCAAGATGCTCGACAACCCGACGGTCGGCCTGAGTACAGCCATCGGCGCGACGGTCGTGCTGATCGTGGCCGGTACCGTTGCGGGCATTTTCCCTGCCATGCAGGCTGCCAGAGTCAAACCTATTGAAGCATTGAGGGCCGAGTAAGATGAGACACTATTTTGACTTTGATACCCTGCGCGAGATCATCGATTCGCTGTTCCGCAACCGCCGTCGCACGATCCTGACCGGTTTCGGCATCTTCTGGGGACTGTTTATGCTGCTATTCCTGGTGGGCGGCGGCAACGGCCTCAAGCACATGCTTTCTGAAAACTTCGAGGGCTTCGCTTCCAATACGATGGTGATGATTTCGTCGAATACTTCAAAACCCTGGAAGGGCATGAAGGAGGGCCGCTACTGGCAGCTGACCCGCCGGGACGTGAAACGGCTGAAGGCGCTGATGCCCGAACTCGACGTCGTGGCTCCCATCGTGAGCAACTGGGGTCAGACGGCTTATTATAAAGGAAACAGCACCAACCCCGGTGTCAAAGGCATCTCCGGCGATTACAACAAGATCGAGCAGCCGCTCATCAAGTACGGCCGTGCCATCAGCGATTCGGATGTGGAGCAGGAGCGCAAGGTCTGTGTCATCGGGAAACGCATCTACAACGATCTCTTTCCGGAGGGCGGAGACCCGTGTGGTGAATTCATCCGGGTCGGATCTGTATTCCTGCAGGTGATCGGCGTGGATTTTTCCAGCGGCAACCTGAGTATCAACGGCAGTTCCGACAATTCGGTGATAATCCCGTTCTCCGTAGCTGCCAAACTGTACAAACGAGGCGAGAACGTGGACTTGATCTGCATGACGGGCAAGAACGGCATCAAGATGAAGCCGCTGGAACCGCGTGTCCGCAGCATCATGGCCCGCGAGCACCTTTTTGATCCGACGGACGACCAGGCGCTGATGGTGCTCAATACCGAACAGATCTTCTCCATCGTGGACAACCTGTTCCGCGGCGTGAACTTCCTGATCTGGCTGGTGGGCATCGGCACGCTGCTGGCCGGTGCGGTGGGCGTGAGCAACATCATGATGGTGACGGTACGCGAGCGGACCGTGGAGATCGGTATCCGCCGGGCCATCGGTGCCGTGCCAGGCGACATCCTCTCGCAGATCATCTGGGAGAGCGTCACGCTCACGCTCGCGGCGGGCAGTGCAGGCATCGTCTTCTCGGTGCTGATTCTCAACGTGGTGGAAGTGATCGCCCATAAACCTTTCTTCCAAATCCATTTCTGGACGGCGATCCTGGCGGCTCTTCTGCTCAGCGTGCTGGGTGTGCTGGCCGGCCTGGCTCCTGCCCTGCGCGCCATGAAGATCAAGCCGGTCGATGCGATGCGGGATGAATGACGACAGTAAACGAATAAATATAAAGAAAACAATATGAAAAAAGTCTTGAAGTACATTGTGGTTGCCCTGATTGCCATCGTTTTCCTGGGCACCTTCCTCTTCCTCTTCGTCAAATCCAAACCGAAGGAAGTGTCCTATCACGAACTGACCGTTGAGAAGGCCGACATCCAGCGCACCACCGTGGTGACCGGCAAGATCGAACCGCGCAACGAGGTGAACATCAAACCGCAGATCAACGGCATCATCGCCGAGCTCTACAAAGAGGCCGGCCAGCAGGTGGAACGCGGCGAAGTCATCGCCAAGCTGACGGTCATCCCCGACATGAACACTCTGAGTGCCGCCCAGAGCCGCGTCCGCCTGGCCGAAATCAACCTCAAGCAGGCCCAGACCAACTTCGACCGCGAGAAGGCACTCTATGAGAAGAATCTGGTGAGCGCCGAAGAGTACGACAAGGTAGCGCAGCAGCTCAACCAGGCCAAGGAAGAAGCGGCCGCCGCACAGGATGCCCTCGAAGTGGTGCGCGACGGTGTGTCGAAGACGAACGCCAAGTCAAGCTCGACGCTGGTGCGTTCCACCATCACCGGCCTGATTCTCAACATCCCCGTAAAAGTAGGCAATTCCGTGATCCAGGCCAATACCATGAACGACGGTACGACCGTAGCCACAGTGGCCAACATGAACGACCTGATTTTCGACGGCCAGATTGACGAGACCGAAGTCGGCTCCCTCGCCGAGGGTATGCCCGTGGTCATCTCGATCGGCGCCCTGCAGGACTACTCGTTCGACGCCACGCTGGAATACATCGCCCCGAAGGCCGTGGAAAGCAACGGAGCCAACCAGTTCGAGATCAAGGCCGCCGTCAAGGCCGATCCGGGCCAGAAGATCCGTTCCGGCTACAGCGCGAACGCTGAGATCGTGCTGCAGCGCGTAGAGCAAGTGCTCGCCGTGTCGGAGAGTGCCCTCGAATTCTCAGGTGATTCGACCTTTGTCTACCTGAAAGGCGCGGATGGCTTTGTCCGCACCCCGGTCACCACGGGCGTGAGCGACGGCATCAACATTGAAATCAAAAGCGGGCTCAAGGAGGGCGACGTGGTCCGCGGCAACCAGATCATAGAAGAGAATTAAGTCATGAAACGTTTTGTCATCATCACCCTGATGCTGCTGGCCGCCACGGCCGCCCGGGCCCAGGAAAATCCCCAGGCAACGCCCTGGACGCTGCAGGACTGCACCAACTACGCGCTTGACCATAGCCTGACCGTGCAGAAGAGCGCCCTGCAGGTAAGCCAGCGTGAGATTGAACTGGGTACGGCACGCGCCCGGCTCCTGCCCGGCGTCTCGGCCAACGCTTCGCAGAACTTTTCGTTCGGCCGCGGCCTGACCGCCGACAATACCTACGCCAATACCAATACCACGAATACGGGCCTGAGCCTGGGTGCCGACATGACGCTCTTCAACGGCCTGCGCAACAAGAACAACATCGAACTGGGCAAGCTGAACCTCCAGGCAGCCACCAGGGACCTGGAAAAAGCACGCGATGACATCCGCGTCGCCGTGGCCAAGGCCTATGTCCAGATTCTCTACAATGAGGAGATCCTTGCCGTCGCCATGCGGCAGGTCGAAATCGACTCCCTGCAGGTGGTCCGGCTGGAAGCCATGCGCGACAACGGAAAAGCTGCGGAAGCCGAGGTGGCGCGGCAGGCCGCCACGCTGGCCCAGAGCCGCTTGACAGCTGTCCAGGCCAGCAATAACCTGCACATCGCCCTGCTCGACATGACCCAGCTGCTTGAACTCCCTTCGCCGGAAGGCTTCGCCGTGTCGAATCCCGTCCACCAGGAGCCCGAGCTGCCGCTGACCAGCCCCGAAGCCATCTACGAAGAAGCCATCGGCATCAAGCCCGCCGTGAAGGCCGAGGAGACCCGCCTGGCCTATGCGGAGCGCAACATCGCCCTGGCCAAGGGCGGCTACCTGCCGACCCTCTCGCTCAGCGGCGGCCTGGGCACCAACTACTACACCAGTTCCGGCTATCCGCATGCAGCCTTCTTCACGCAGCTGAGCAACAACTTCAGCCAGTACGTGGGCCTGTCGCTGAGCATTCCGATCTTCTCCCGCATGAGCAACCGCAATCAGGTGCGCAGCGCGAAGGTCAGCTACCAGTCGCAGCAGGTGCAGCTCGACCAGACCAAGAAGCAGCTCTACAAGGAGATCCAGCAGGCCTGGTACAACGCTGTTGCGGCGCACGAAAAGTTCAAGAGCAGCCTTGAAGCTGAAAGGGCCGCGGCACAGAGCCTGACGCTCGTCCAGGCCAAGTATGAAAACGGCAAGGCCACCATCACGGAATTCAACGAATCGAAAACCCAATACCTGAAAGCGGCTTCCGACCTGGCCCAGGCCCGCTGCGAAGCCCTCTATCAGGCCGGACTGATTGATTTCTACCGCGGAAAAGAAATACAACTATGAAAAAAACCCTGAACATCGGCATCGGCGGCAAGAGCTTCATCATCGATGAAGATGCTTATGAGCGCCTGAAAGACTACCTCGGCACCTTCCGTTCCCGACTCAAGGATGACCAGGGACAGGAAGTGATGGACGACATCGAAGCCCGTATTGCGGAGCTTCTTCTCACCAACCTGAGATCCGGTCAACAGTCCGTCAGCCTGGACATGATCAACCAGATCACCACACAACTCGGGATGCCCGACGGCAAGCCCGAAAACGCAACAAACAACTATGAATGCAAGGAGGAAACAAACATGGAACCTGTAAAGAAATTGTATCTTGACGTAGAAAACCGGAAACTGGGCGGCGTTTGCAGCGGCCTGGCGGCCTATTTCGACATTGACGTGACACTGATCCGTATCATTTTCCTGGCCCTGCTGCTCTGCGGCAGCTTCGGTTTCTGGCTCTATATCATCATCTGGATCGTAGCTCCCAAGGCCCTGACACCGGCCCAGAAGTGCGAGCTCCGTGGCATTGAAGCCAATGCCGAGAACATGGCCCGTTTCAACGACAGCACCCGATAGCACCATGGAAGTCAATGTTGAAAACGTGCGTTCTCAGATGCGGAAAGGGGTGCTGGAATACTGCATCCTGAGCATTCTGGACAAGCAGGAGGCCTATGCTTCTTCGATCATCGAAACGCTCAAGTCGGCGGGCCTGATCGTGGTGGAAGGCACCCTCTATCCATTGCTTATCCGTCTCAAGAACCAGGGTTCGCTGACGTACCGCTGGGAAGAGTCCCCGCAGGGGCCTCCGCGCAAATACTACTGCATCAGTGAAGACGGCCGTTCGCTGCTCAGCGCCATGGACGCTTCCTGGAGCGATTTGGTTGAAACCATCAAAACCTTGAAGCAATGACAGAAGTAGAAAAAGTCAGTATCGGCGGTTATGCCTTCACGCTCGAAAAGGAGGCCTACGCCATTGTCAAGCAGTATCTTGACGAACTTGAGTCGCATTATTCCCAGCGGGAAGGCGGAGCGGAGGTGATGGAAGGCATCGAGGAAAGGATGGCGGAACTGCTCTACGAGAAGTGCGCCGACAACGGCGTGGCTTCGGTCGCTGAGATCAACGAGATCATCGCCACACTGGGCAAGCCCTCGGCCATCGAGAGCGATGACGACCCTGACCTGAAGAAGGAGACCGTCCCCGGCGATAACCGCCGCGAGGGCAAAAAGCGGCTCTACCGCGATCCGACCAACAAAATGCTGGGCGGTGTGTGCAGCGGTCTGGCGGCCTATTTCAAACTCGATGTGGTATGGTTCCGCATCATCTTCATCGGCCTGACCATCCTGGGCTTCTCCCTCCACTGGACACCTAACCACTGGCACGTGCATAGTTACGGCAGTTTTGCCATTCTGGCCTACATCATCCTCTGGATTGCCATGCCCGAGGCCAAGACCGTGAAGCAAAGGTGGGAAATGGGCGTAACCAACCCTCCTGCCGGCGGCAAGCCGGTCGGCAGTGAGCTGGGCAAAGTGCTTCGCATCATCATCGGTGTCGTGCTGTTGCTGATGGGCGTGGCCGGCCTGACTTTCGGCGTGGCCGCAATCTTTGGCCAGGAACTCTTCGGCTGGGACATGGTCCGGGAAGGATGGGAGCAGCTGGTCGACGAGATTCCGTTTACCATGCCGCTCGCAGGTACCTTGTTCTACAAACTGGATCTGGTGCTGCTTTACTACCTGCCGATGATGGGGCTGATCTACGCCGGCATCATGCTGATCTTCGACCTGAAATCCCCTTCGTGGCGTCCGGGGCTGGTGCTTTTCCTGCTCTGGGTGGTCGTCCTGGTGATATTTATCGTGCTGACGATGATGGGACTGGTCCGGTCAGAACTCTTTTGACCGCCAGAACCGGTATGTGATATCCTCCAGCGCTTCTTCCTTCACGCGGAAGAGGCGCTGGTTGGTTTTCGGACTCTTGAGTCCGCCCAGCGCTTCGATGTAGGGGCCGGTTTTGACATAGTCGAAATGGTGCAGGTCGATGTCCGCAGGCAGTTCAGGGCGGCCCGACCACCAGGCGCTGTGCAGATTCATCTCCTGCTTGACATACGCGCAGAGGCGCTCCACGGCCGCCGGATCGGCGTCGCCGCCCATCAGGCAGATGCAGGTCACTTCCCCGGCATATTCGTCGTAGATCCGGCGCAGCATCGCTGCATCGAGCTCCGTTCCGCTGTCTTCCCACAGGTGCGGACTGTGGCATCCCGGGCAATGACAAGGACACCCGGTAAGGTTGACGGCCAGCGTCACCTCATCGGGTATCTCCTGGAAAACGATGTCGTAGTTATGGAACTTCAGCATCTCAAGCTTCCTGCGCTACCGGTTCGGCTACCGGCTCGGCGACCAGCTTGTTGGCTTCGGTCCGGTTGACGTTGGCGTAGTAGCGTTTGGCTGCCTCTTTCTGGCGGGGCTGCGAGAAGCTGCTCACGCGTTTCATGTAGCCGATGATGCGGGTGGCGTAGTCGATGTCGTGGCTGCCGCATTTCGGGCATTCGTGCAGGTAGCGCTTGTCGATATGGCCGCAGGTGTTGCAGATGGTGTTGGGGATGTTGAAGGTAAAGTAGTTGCATCCCTCCTTGGCTGCGACGCGCAGCAGCTGGCGGTACTGGGCCTTGCTCAGATGCTCTTCGAGGTTCATGTGGAGCGCACTGCCGCCCGTCAGGTGCTCGATGTACTTCGAGCCATGGAGGCGGAACTTGTCGAGAATGTTGGTATTCTCGTCTTCCACGACGTAGAAGTAGCTGTTGTAGCAGTCGCGCGGCACGATGTAGCCGTCTTCCTTGTCCCACTTGGCATGCTTGACGCCCACGTTCTCGGCGGGGATCATCTCGCAGTTGAACATCACGTCCTTGGTGCGGTAGCGCTTGTTGAGGCGCTCGATCATGCCGAGGATACCCTGTACGAAGGCCACGTAGTCGGGGTTGTCGGTGATCTTGATGCCCAGGAACTCGGCGGCTTCCACCAGGCCGTTCACGCCGATGGTCAGGTACTGGCGGCCGATGTTGATGAAGCCGGCGTCGAAGAGCGGGAGCATGCCCTTCTCCATGAGGTCACGCAGGTTCTCGTTGTAGGCGAGCTGCACCTTGTGCATCAGGTCGACCACTTCTTCGAGGTATTCCAGATACGGGATGCCCTTCTTGAAGGCATACTGCACGCAGCGGTTGAGGTTGATGGTCAGCACGCTCTTGGAACCGGTGGATACGCCGCCGGCGCCGAGGGTGTAGCTGAAGCCGTTGTCCTGGATCTCGTTGCGCAGGCGGCAGCAGCTGGCCAGCGAGTCGGCATTGTCGCTCATGTAGGTGAAGAAGCTGTGTCCTTCGCTGTACATCTGGGCCGTCCAGTCGCCGTATTCCTCGTCGCGCACTTCTTCGTTGCGGGTAAGCAGGGCCATGGTCTCGACCGGGAAGGTCAGGATGGTCTTGGTGCGCTCGGCGTTGAACCACTTCATGAAGCGTTTCTGCAGCCAGCTGAGGCTGTCCCAGTGCGGGCGGCTGCCGTCGGGGAAGATGAAGTCGCCGAAGATGCTCTGGAAGTAGTAGCGGTCGTAGTAGGAGATGTTCCAGAACACGGACTGGAAGTTGCGGGCGCCCGTGGGCTGGTTGATGGAATATACGATCTGCTCGAAGCAGTCGGTGATGACCTTGTCGAGGGTACGCTGTTTCTTGGACATGTCCACCACTTCATTGGCGCGGAGATAGTAGTCTTCGCCGTATTCCATCTCGATGAAGTAGTTCATGTACATCAGGAACTCCGGCGTGGCGCAGGCGCCGCTGAGCATGCTCGAGACGATGAACACCAGGTTGACGAAGCCGCCGCAGAAGGCCTTCAGGTTGGTCGGCGGGGTGGAGTTGCCGCCAAGGGGGATGGTGCCCTGCAGCAGCCAGGGGTACATGGTGATGCTGGCGCAGTAGTTGGCCAGGCTGGTCTCGTCGTTCTTATAGATGAAGTGGCCGTTGAGCAGGCTCAGATAACGGTCGGACAACTCTTTCCCGAACATCTCGCGGATACGGTCGGTCAGCATGCGGCGGTTCAGGCGGATGAAGCTGGCCTTGGGCAGTTCCCCGATGAGGGTGGCGATGTTCTTCTTCTCGACGTTGGCGTTGGCGTCGTACTTGCTGCCGGTAGCCGGGTTCGAGGCCGAGCAGTAGTCGATCAGGAAGTTGAGGCGGTCGCGTACTTCACGGTCTTCGGTGTGGTGCTGGCGGTAGATCATGTAGGCCTTGGCCACGGCGAAATAGCGCTCGCTCATGAGCGAGACTTCCACCTGGTTCTGGATCTCCTCCACGTGCATTCCGTTGGAGATATGGACGCGGCTGAGGATGTTGGTCAGGGTCTCTTCCGTAGCAAAACTGCCCGAAGCGAGGAAAGCCTTGCGGATGGCGTTCTTGATCTTTTCGATTGAGAAGGGGGCACGCTTGCCATCCCTTTTGATGATGTAAAGGTCCGTAGTATAATCCATAAAGTGTTGTACCCGTGAGGGTTACGTGAGGGTTATGTGATGTGTGAGAGTGTCCTTTTGGGAGGAGGGGCTCATCGCCTGTACAAAGTTAGAGAAAAAAATGGCCGGTTGATACACAACCGGCCAACTTTTTTTGTAACAAAAATGTTTTTGTTATCTGAACTTCAGGAACTCGACGTCTTTCGATGCGCGGTCGGCGAGTTTTTCGTTCTTCTTGACGATTTCCATGGCTGCATTGTAGGCGTTCACGTCACCCTTGCGGGCAGCGATGATGGCCTTCTTGTAGTTGCAGAACGGGCAGTTGCCCTTGATGGTGGCGGCAGCCTTGTCGAGCTGGTTCGTCACGAGGTAGGCGATGGTCTCGTTCTCCGTACCGGTGCCGGCCAGTTTGGCGACGGCGTCCTGATACTTGCCGTTGAGGATGTCGAGGGTACCCTGGTTGATCTTGCCGTGCTTGCAGCTGACCTTGCTGAACCACTTGGCGGCTTCGTCGAGCTTGCCGTCACGCATGGCGAGGACACCCATCACGTTGTCGTAGCAGTTGCCTTCTTTCTTCTCCATCTTGGAGAAAGCGTCCTTGGCGGCCTTGTTGTCACCCTTGTCGAGGTAAGCCACGCCGAGGTTGTACCAGGACTTGTCCGTACCGAACTTCTTGGCGGCCTGCTTGTAGATGGCGATCTTGGAGTCAATGTTCTTGGCGTTGGCGGCGGCACGCAGGAGAGCGGGCTCGTCGAGCACGTCGATGTTGTTCTCCACGAGGTCGGCCAGTTCTTCAGCGGTGTAGTTGGTGTACTCCACGTTGGT
>JAEETO010000036.1 GCA_016290385.1 Bacteroidales bacterium
GTCTCGATGACGGTCTCTACTTCAATGGTTTCAATGCCTGGAACCATGGGGCCGTAGAGTGCATGTTCGGGCGTGAAGATCCGCACGAGGTTGCCACGGCGGGCCAGCGACTCAAAGAGATACTCACCGGTGTCAGGATGCCACGCCACCTGGTTGCAGAGCACGCCCACGCGCCCCTTCCGGAGCACCCGGTCCTCTTGTTCCAGCAGCGGTGTCGTCCTGAACGAAAACATCAGCCGTTGATGACGCGAATGACTTCCTGTGCCAGCGCATCGGCGACGGTCTCGGTGGGAGCCTCGGCGTAGATGCGGATGATGGGCTCGGTGTTCGACTTGCGGAGGACGAACCATTTGCGTTCTGCTTCGAAGTCGATCCGCAAACCGTCCATCTTGTTGACAGCCGCACCTGCGAAATGCTTCTCGACTTTATCGAGAGCGGCCTCGATCTGGGCCGGGTCGCTCATCTCGATGCGGTTCTTCGATACGAAATAGTCGGGATAGGTGGCACGCAGTGCCGTGGCACTCAGCTTCTTGTGCGCCATGTTGCTCAAGAAGAGCGCCACGCCGATCAGCGCGTCACGGCCATAGTGCAGGTCGGGGACGATGACGCCGCCATTGCCCTCGCCGCCGATCACGGCGCCGACTTCCTGCATCATCGTGGAAGCATTTACTTCACCCACCTTGCAGCTGTAGTAGCGACATCCGTGCGCCTCCGTCATGTCGCGCAGGGCGCGGGACGAGGAAATGTTCGACACCGTCGGGCCCTTCTTCACGGAAAGCACGTAGTCCGCAACGGCCACGAGCGTATATTCCTCGCCGAAAGGAACGCCGTTTTCGCAGATGAAGGCCAGACGGTCCACGTCAGGGTCGACGGAGACACCCAGGTCTGCATTTTCGCGCACGACCGCCTCGGAAAGCCCGACCAGATTGGCCGGCAGCGGCTCGGGATTATGGGCAAAACGACCGTTCGGCTCGCCATTGATGGTCACACATTCCACGCCCAGCTCCTTGAACAGCGCAGGCATGCAGATCCCGCCCACCGAGTTGATGGAATCCAGCACCACCTTGAACTTCGCATCGCGGATGGCCTTGAGATCCACCAGCGGATAATTCTTGACGGCATCGATATGCGCCTGGGTGAAATCCTTCCGGACCATCGTGCCGAGCGCATCCACGTCGAGGAACTCGAAATCCTCGGCTTCCGCCACCTGCTGCAGCGCCTTGCCTTCGGCGTCGGTCAGGAACTCGCCTTTCTCGTTGAGGAGCTTGAGGGCGTTCCACTGCTTGGGGTTGTGCGAGGCGGTCAGGATGATGCCGCCGTCAGCCTTTTCGAAGAGGACGGCCATTTCCGTGGTCGGCGTGGAAGCCAGGCCCGCATTGACCACGTCGACACCGCAAGCCAGCAGGGTGCCGGAAACGATGCTGTCGACCATCTCGCCAGAGATGCGGGCGTCGCGCCCCACCACCACTTTATAACGTTCTTTGCCCGGGAACTTCATCTTGAGCTGGCGCGCATATGCCGCCGTGAATTTGACGATGTCGATGGGGGTGAGGGCGTCACCGATGGTTCCTCCAATGGTGCCCCGAATACCGGAAATGGATTTAATGAGTGTCATATTGATGATTTTTTGTATATTCGCACAATTGTATAGCATGCAAAGTTAAAAAAATCGAAGATAAAATGAAAAGAATCCTCATCACCCTCGCAGCCGTCCTGTGCCTGACAGTCTCGGCTTCCGCCCAGAACGGCCTGGGCTCCATCCTCGGCAGTCTTACCGGTTCGGGCAGCAATTCAGGCGGAAACCTGATCACCAGCATTACCGACCTGATTACCGGCAAAGCCGGCCTGACCACCGACAAGATCGTCGGAACCTGGAACTATACCGGCAGCGCCATCACCTTCAAGTCCAGCACCAACGCGCTCTCCAACCTGGCCGGCTCCGCCGCCACCACCGCCATCGAGAAGAAACTCGACCAGTACCTGTCCAAGGTCGGTATTTCCAAGGGCCTCTTCGGATTTACCTTCAATGAAGACGGCACGATGAGCGTGAACTACGGCTCCAGGACCTTCAGCGGCACCTGGACGCTCGATGCCGACAAGTCGGTCATCAACATGAAAGTGAAGAGCCTGGTCAACATGAAAGGCTATGTGGCCGTCCAGGGCAACCAGATGGAACTCCAGTTCGACACCACGACGATGATGAAACTCATCAAGTCGGTCTGCTCGGTCTACAACAAGGGTACGCTCCAGACCATCAACTCGCTCCTCAACCAGTACGACGAGATGTATTCCGGATTCAAACTCGTAAAATAATTTTGCATTAAAGCTTTTTATTCCTATTTTTGCGGTCCGTTTGAAAAACTGATTAACAACGACAAACCATGAAAAAAGGAATCCATCCCGAATCCTACCGTCTTGTAGCATTCAAGGATATGTCCAATGAGCACGTCTTCATCACTCGTTCCTGCGTCAACACGAAGGAGACGATCGAGGTGAACGGCGTGGAGTTCCCGCTGGTGAAGGTCGAGATCTCGAACACCTCGCACCCGTTCTACACCGGTAAGATGAAACTCGTCGACACCGCCGGCCGCGTGGACAAATTCTACTCAAGATACGGTCAGAAGAAGAAATAAGCGCTTCTTCCCAAAGGAAAAAAGAACGGCAGCCGGATTGGTTGCCGTTTCTTTTTTCAGGAAAATGGAGTATCTTTGTCAGACATGCCGAGGTTATACATCATCAGCGGGTGCAACGGTGCGGGCAAGACGACCGCATCCTATACGCTGCTGCCTACCCTGCTGAACCTGCATACCTTTGTCAATGCCGACGAGATCGCCGACGAACTCTCGCCGCAGAATCCGGAGCGCGAATCCCTCCGGGCCTTCCGGCTGATGCTTGAGCGCGTAGACCAGTTGATTGCCCGCGGCGAAGATTTCGCGGTGGAGACTACCCTCGCCACCAAGTCGCTGGCCGGCATCATTGCCAACGCGCAGCAGCTCGGCTACAAGGCGGGCCTGCTCTATTTCTGGCTGAAAAGCCCGTTTCTGGCGGTACGCCGCGTGGCCATCCGCGTCGCATCGGGCGGGCACAACATCCCTGAACCCACCATCATCCGCCGCTACTGGCAAGGCATGGAAAACCTGCGCGACATCTACCTCCCCCTTTGTGACAGTTGGATCCTGTTCGACAACAGCACTTCGGAGGCTGACTGGATCGCTGAACGGAAGCTCGGCGACACGGAGCCCATCATTTACAACCAGCCATTATATGACAAGATTATAAACCCAGACAATCCCACAGAACAATCATGACCATCCAAGACGAAAAAGTAGTCTCGCTGACCTATACCCTGGTGGTGGACGGCGAAGTGAAAGACCAGGCCACGGAAGACAATCCCCTTGAATTCATCTACGGACTCGGCTACCTGCTGCCCAAGTTCGAAGAATACCTGAAAGACAAACAAGTCGGCGACAGCTTCGAATTCACGCTCGATCCCAGGGAAGGCTACGGCGTGTACGATGCGCAGGCCGTCGTCGAACTGCCGAAGCACATCTTTGAAGTCGACGGCAAGCTCCAGGAGCACCTGCTCTTCGTGGGCAGTGTCATCCCGATGATGAACCAGGCCGGCGGCGTCATCCCCGGCAAGGTGTTGGAAGTCGGCGACGCGCATGTGAAGATGGACTTCAACCACGAGCTGGCCGGCAAGGAACTGCACTTCACCGGCAAGGTCGTCGGCATCCGCGACGCCACCGAAAAGGAACTGGCTGAAGGCCTCCACGGCGAACGCGCCTGCACCCACGACTGCTCATCCTGCAACGGCGGCTGCGGAGACTGCAATTCCTAAGCAGCGGAGATTATTGTCGCAACCGAGGCTGACCAAAATTATAGCCGGTCCGGCGTTGAACTAGTCAGCCGTCCTCAAGAAAGCACTATTTTGAGGATGGTTGACTGTTTTTTCGTCATCTGTCCTCAATAGCGGCCACTTTTGAGGACGGGAAAGATCATTTCATTTTACCGCCGTTATGCAAAGCCAGTGCTTGGATTCGTTACGATGGACAGTGACGTCCCTGAATCCAGCCGCAGCAAGATGTGTCCTCAGTTCATCGGGCGTGTAGGTGTGCATTCCCTCGATCATCTTCTCCCATTTCTCGTTGTTGCCGGACAGGCCGTCGTCCTCGTTTACGATGAGGAATATTCCCCCGGGCGAGAGTATGCGCCATACTTCCGCAAAACTCTTCTCGATTTCCGGCCAGAAATAGACCGTTTCAAAGGCGGTGGCCATCCCGAACGTATCATCCTTGAACGGAAGTCCCGCAACGCTTGCCTCCAGCACCTGGCAGCGGCCTTCTGCAATCGCGTCCGCATTGACCTTGCGGGTTTTCTCAACTGAAACTCGGGAGTAGTCCACGCCGGTAACCTTTGCGTGAAGGCTCCGGCCCATCAGGCGGGCAAGGTTGGCCCCGCCGCCACATCCGATGTCGATTATTTCCCCTTCTGCGGGGACGTTGGCAAAGTCCAGACCCCAGGAGGCCATCGCCCCATGGGAGCCGCCGTTCATCCCGGCCACTATCATTCGCCCCCAGAAGCCTTCCGGCTTGCGGGTGTTGCTGAAAATTTTACTGAAAAGTCCCATACTACTTGAATAGTTTTTCTGATTTCCTGTCAATCTTCGGCAAAGGTATCGCACATTCCAAGGCCCGGCAATCCTAATTTGTTGGTAATTTATCGACGCCAAGAACTTCTCCTCATCATGGAGAAGGACGGCTCCTGACGCCTCTCCCCTGCTTACGGCCTCTGCTTCATCTCAAAATCGTGCAGGAAAAGAGCCGCCCAACAGGCGCGAACAGCAGCAGGGGCTGATAGCGGGGCGACGATTTGTGAGCGGCGGAGCTCGGGGCAGCGCCCCGTAAGCACAACTGCCACGCTGTCACCCCTGCGTAGGAGCGACGGAAGCGGCGGCGGCGGCCACCAGGATGCCGTCGAGAGCGCTGGAGACGATGCCGCCGGCATAGCCCGCGCCTTCACCACAGGGATAGAGGCCCGGGAGACCGGGTACGGACATCGTTTCCGGATCGCGCACGATGCGCACCGGGGACGATGTTCTCGATTCCGTACCGAGCACCAGCGCGTCATTCGTGTAGTATCCCTTCATCTTGCGGTCGAAAGCCGCGAAAGCCACCCGCAGGCGCTCGAAAACCGGCGGAGGCAGCAATTCATAGAGCGGCGCATTGACGGCACCAGGCTGATAGGATGTGCGCGGCAGGCCTTGCGAATCCTTCTTCCGGCAGAAATCCACCAGACGCTGGGCCGGCGCCTGCAACGAACCAGAGAAATCGAACATGGCCCGTTCGACTGCGTGCTGGAACTCCAACAGAGCGAAAACCCCGTAGCGGTCGAAATCCGGCACGTCGCCCGGCTCCACCGAGCAGACGATGCCCGCGTTCGCCCAGGGCGAATTGCGCATCGAATTGGACATGCCGTTGAGCACTACCTCCCCTGCGTCCGTGGCTGACGGCACCAGGATGCCGCCCGGACACATGCAGAACGAAAAGACACCACGGCCTTCGACCTGCTCCACCAGTGCATATTCCGCGGCCGGCATGCCGGGCTGGAACTTGCTATGATACTGGATGCGGTTGATGAGTGACTGCGGATGCTCCGCGCGCACACCCAGGGCAAAGCCCTTGGCTTCCAGCGGCCAGCCCTTCGAGGCGAAAAGCCGGTAGATGTCGTGCGAGGAATGGCCCGTGGCCAGGATGACCTGCGGCGCCTCGTAGACCGCCCCGCCCGCGCAGAGCACTTTCCAACCGTGCTGATGCCCGTCTGATACAGGCTGTAAATCAACCACTTTCTCGTCGAAATGATACTCGCCGCCGTGGTTTTCGATGCAATGGCGGATGCCCTCCACGATGCGCGGGAGCGCGTCGCTGCCGATGTGCGGATGCGCGTCCACGAGGATGCTTTCCTTCGCGCCGAAGGCCACCAGCTGGTGCAGCACTTCGCGGATGTCACCACGCTTGGTGGAACGTGTGTACAACTTGCCGTCCGAGAAAGTACCGGCACCGCCCTCTCCGAAACAATAATTGGATTCGGGATTGATGCGTTGCTGCTGGTTGGCGGCCGCGATGTCCGTCTTGCGCCGGTGTACGTCCTTGCCGCGCTCCAGAACGACGGGCCTGCGCCCTTCCATCAGCAGCCGCAGCGCCGCGAACATACCGGCGGGGCCACTGCCCACTACGATCACAGGATCTGCACCAGAAACATCCTTATACGCAGGAAGTTGATATTTCTCCAATTGTTCGCCTTGCGCGACGGCCTGCACCCGGTAGCGGTAGAGAATCTCGCCGCGGGCATCCAGCGAGCGCCGCACAATCCGCACCTCGGCCACCCGCTCGGGCCTTACGCCCAGGGCGCGCCCCGCCGCCTGCCGCAACTCGGCCTCGGTGGGAACGTGCTGGATGGGAAAGGCGATGTCGAACTCTTTCATGGTCAGTCGCCGTATTCGGCGGCACGGGAGCGCGGCGCGATGTCGAGCGTCGCAAACTGCCCTGCCAGGTATTTGTAGTGGCCCGTGATGGCGATCATAGCCGCGTTGTCAGTAGTGAAACGAAGCTCGGGCAGGAACGTGGTCCAGCCCCGCTTGCGGCCCTCTTCCTCGATACGGTTGCGCAGGCCGCTGTTGGCCGACACGCCTCCGGCGATGGCCACCTGCCGGATGCCGGTCTCCTGCGTGGCCAGGATGAGTTTCTTGAGCAGGATGTCGATCAGGTCTTTCTGGAACGAGGCGCAAAGGTCTGCCTTGTTATTCTCCAGGAAATCAGGATCTTCTGCAAGGCGGTCGCGCAGGAAGTAGAGCAGCGATGTCTTGATGCCGCTGAAACTGTAGTCCAGTCCGGGGATATTGGGCTTGGCGAAGCGGAAACGTTTTTCGTCACCCTCCTTAGCCAGACGGTCCACGACGGGTCCGCCGGGATAACCCAGTCCCATGAGCTTGGCGCATTTGTCAAAGGCCTCGCCCACGGCATCGTCGATGGTATGTCCCAGGATTTCGAAGTGCAGCGGATCATCGACCCGGACGATCTGGGTATGGCCGCCGGACACCAGCAAGCACAGGAACGGGAAGTCGGGACAGCGGTTGTCCCGGCCCTCGACCTTGACGAAATGCGACAGGATATGTCCCTGCAGGTGATTGACTTCGATGATGGGCTTGTCCGTGGCAAGGGCCAGCCCCTTGGTGAACGAGGTTCCGACCAGCAGCGAGCCGAGCAGGCCCGGACCGCGCGTAAAGGCGATGGCATCCACCGCGTCCATGCCGATGCCGGCCATCCGCAGGGCCTCGGAGACCACCGGCAGGATATTCTGCTGGTGAGCGCGGGAAGCCAGCTCCGGAATGACGCCGCCATAGCGCCGGTGAACCTCCTGGGAAGCCATCACGTTGGACAGCAGATAAGTGTCGCGCAGGACGGCCGCAGAAGTGTCGTCACAAGACGATTCGATGCCTAAAATGGTGACAGCCATGCAATCTTCCAATTTTTCGCAAAAGTAGCAATTATTTCGTACATTTGTAAGTTTAACGCCCGCATGAAGACCTGGCAGAAAATAGTCCGTCTCCTGATCCTGGTGGTGATCCTCATCCCGATCGCCGCCATGATCGCTATTCAGGTACCTGCCGTCCAGACCTTCGCCGTCAAAAAAGTCGCGGGCACGCTGGCCAAAAACCTCGACGGGTCGGTACACGTGGGAAAAGTCTACTTTTCCTACCCGAACAACCTGATCCTGAAAGATGTCGACCTGATCCAGGGCGCCGATGACACGGTCGCGCACCTGGGCAAGCTGCTGGTGAAGGTAAAGGCCTCTTCACTGATCGGGAACGAGGCCCGCATCCGCCGGGTCAGCCTGGAAAACGGATACTTCAGGCTCCGGAAGTACGATGACAGCACCACCAATCTGTCGCGGCTCCTCGCGCCGATGAAGAACAAGCCGCCCAGGGAGCCCAAATCCCCCGAAGAAGAAAAAGGCGGCCTGCCTTGGAATTCCATCAGCCTCGACCGGCTGACAATCAAGCATATAGACTTTACCGCCGACACTACCCTGGCCCTGCAGGACATCAACCTGTCGGCCCGTAATTTCCACTACAGCGAAGAGGGAGCTTCCGGCCGCATCGACAACCTGACACTCCGCAAGGGCGACGAACTGGCCGTCCAGAACCTGAGCATGGACCTGCAATACAGCCCCACCAGTTCCTCCTCCCTGCGCAATGTCTGCTACGATGACGACTATTCGCACCTGCGGGCGGAATATCTGGCCATCGACTATGACGACATGTCGGACTTCTCCCAATTCATGGAGAAAGTCAACATCCGCGCATCTTTCAACGACACCCGCTTCGACCTGCGGACCATCAAGCCCTTCATCGACCTGAAAGACATGAACATCGCGGGGACGATCGACGGGAAGATCAACGGAACCGTCTCCAACCTGCAGAGCGACCATCTCCGCGTGACGACCGGGACCGGGGAAACCGCCCTCGACCTGAAATTCCGCATCAAGGGACTGCCTGACATCCACAATGCCCAGTTCCACGCGGAAGTATTCCAGGGCGAGACCAACACGGCGGACCTGGGGAATTTTATCTCCAAAATCACACCTTCCTCCAAGCCTTCGACCATCTCCCGCTATGCACCGGGAGAAAAGATCCACCTGAAAGTCAAGGCCGACGGCCCGCTCTCCAACCTCCAGTCGCATGCGGTCGTGCAGGTATCGACCCTGGGAACGGCCGACGTGGACGCCCTGGTCCAGATCAACCTCAAGAACAAGAACATCGATATCTCCGGAAACGCCGTGACCGACGGGCTGGAGCTGGGCCGCATCCTCGGCGTCTCGTCGCTCGGAGCCCTGGACTGCCGCACCGACGTGGCCTTCGCCCGACATGGGAAGAATCTGGACATCGACATCCAGCCTTTGGCCATCGACCACATCCGGTTCAACGGCTACGACTACGCCGGCCTTGTCGCAACCGGGACTCTCCGCAACGACGCCCTCCGGGCCGATATCGTGAGCAACGACCCGAATGTCGTCGTGGCGGGGCATGCCGACATCAACCTGGGCGGCAAAAAAAAGGAAAGCCGTTATGTGGTGGACCTGGACGTCGACCACGTCAACCTGCACGCCATCAATTTTGACAAGCGCGACAGTGCCGCCGTCACGTTCCTGCTTGACGCCGACATCGTGCAGACGCCCGATGGCAGTTTCCTCGGACAGGCCCATATCGGGGACCTGAAGGCTTCGCTTCCCGGGGAGGTTTTCAATATGGGCAATCTTGCACTGGATTCCCGCCAGAAGGACGACCGCTATACGATCACCCTTGACAGCGACCTGTTCCGGGCGACGTACGACGGCAACCTCTTCGTCACCCGTTTTGCCGAGAAAGCGGTCCACCTGCTGTACCAGGACAATCTCGAGCATCTGTTCGGCGGAAAGCATCATAAATCGGAGGACCTGTCCGACCCGGAGCATTTCGGCTCCTTCTTCCTGCAGGTACTCAACCTGAAATCCCTGACCGACTTCTTCCTCCCCTCGCTTTTCGTTGCGCCTCATTCCACGGCCCGCTGTGCCCTGGCCAACGATGAGATCACGCTGGACGTCTCCTCGGAACTGACGGCCTTCGACAAGTTCCTGCTGCAGAACATCCAGCTGCGCTGCCTGACGCTCGACGACCATATCCGTGCCTACGTCGACGTCGACCGCCTTCAGGCGGCCGGCCTGATGGCTGAGCACATCGACATCGACGCCTTGGCCGATACCGTGATCGACCTGCAGCTCGCTTTCCACAATGAGGACGGCTCCGACACCCGCGCCAATCTCAACACCCGGGTTTCCTTCCCCAATCCTGAGACCGACCCCTACCTGCTCCGCGTCGACCTGCTGCCCTCCGACCTGACCATCGCCGGGCATCCGTGGGAACTTGCCCCAGCCTCGGTCAGTTACCGCAAGGAGGACATCCGGATCGAAGATTTTGCCATCAGCAACGGCGAGCAGAGCCTGCTGGCGAACGGCGTCATCGGCCCCGCCACGACCGACACGGTCCGGCTGTTGATGAACGATTTCGACCTGGGCTTCGCCAATTCCTTCCTGACCAAGCCCCTCAACCTGCAGGGCCTGCTTACCGGACAGGGTGAGGCCTTCGGCCTGAAAGGCCCGGAAAAGGGTATCCTGTTCGACTTGCATGCGCGCTATGTCTCGGCCGTCGGCATCGACATGGGACATTTCGTGTTGCAGAGCCACTGGGACGATCCGGCAAAGCAATTCGTCTTCTTCGTCGACAATACCATGGGCGAACGGCACCCGGTCATCGCCAACGCTTCGCTGCGCCCTTCCGACAAAAGCATCAAGCTTGACGTCAAGCTCGATTCTCTGGCGGTCGGCATCATTGAGCCGCTGATTACCGGACTGGCTTCCGAGATGGACGGATCGGTTTCCGGACACATCAGGGCCGACGGACCGCTCGACAAACTGACCATCAACAGCGAGAATACCCGTTTCAACCGCTTCAAGTTCAAGCTGGACTTCACCCAGGTGAACTACATCGCAGACGGTCCTTTCTCCGTACACGAAGACGGCATCACTTTCGACAATGTCCTGCTCCTGGACCGCTTCGGCCATGAGGGCCGGCTCTCCGGCGGCGTCCCTTACGACCATTTCAAGGACATCCGCCTGAACATGCACATCAGCCTCAACGACATGATGGCGCTCAACACGAGCAGCAAGGACAACGAAAGTTTCTACGGACGCGCCTTTGCCGACGGCACCGTCCGTGTCTCGGGCCCGCTCAACAAGATCCGCCTGAACCTCAACCTGACGCCCACGGGCAATACCACGATCCATATCCCCCTCGGAGCCTCCGCCTCCAGCAAAAAGTCGCTCCTGACCTTCATCAACAATGAAACTCCGATCAGCATGATCGATTCCGTCATCCAGGCGCGGAACGCCCCGGAGAAGAGTTCCCACGGGGGCGGAACCGATATCAGCGTGAACCTGCGCCTCAACGCCACGCCCGATGCAGAGATCCAGCTGGAGATTGACAAGAACACCGGCGACATCCTCAAGGCGCGCGGCAACGGACAGATCGGCATCACCGTGGCAGGAGACAATTTCGACATCAAGGGCGACTACACAGTGGAAAGCGGCAGCTACCATTTCGGCATGCTGGGCATTACGGCGCGCGACTTCTCCATCAATCCGGGCGGCACCATCGGCTTCAACGGCGATGTCATGCAGTCGGATCTCGACCTGACCGCCACCTACCGCACCAAGGCTTCCATCAGTCCGCTGATCGCGGACTCCACGGCTGTCAGTTCCCGCCGCACCGTGGACTGCGGCATCAGCGTGACCGGCAAGCTGGAAAATCCCGAAATACGTTTCTACGTCGACATCCCGGATCTCGATCCGACGACAAAAGCGCGGGTGGAGACCGCCCTCAATACCGAGGACAAACGCATGAAGCAGGCCCTGGCCCTGCTGATTTCAGGCGGTTTCGTGCCGGACGAGCAGTCGGGCATCGTCAACAGCACCACCCTGCTCTTCTCGAACGCCTCTGAAATGATGACGAGCCAGCTCAACAACATCTTCCGACAACTCGACATCCCGATAGACCTGGGCTTCAACTACCAGCCCAACGAGACAGGCCGGGACATCTTTGACGTAGCTGTGTCCACGCAGTTGTTCAACAACCGCGTGATCATCAACGGCAACATCGGCAACCGGCAGTACATGTCGTCGAGCCGCAGCGACATCGTGGGCGACATCGACATCGAAATCAAGCTTAACCGGCAGGGGCAGCTGCGCCTGACCCTCTTCTCGCATTCGGCCGACCAGTACAGCAACTACCTCGACCAAAGCCAGCGAAACGGTGCCGGTATCGTTTACCAGGAGGATTTCAATTCCTTCAAGGACCTCTGGCGCAAGATATTCCATCTGAATAAAAATGACGAAGGCAAAGCTTTACCTGATTCCAACCCCCCTCGGCGAATACGCACCGAGTGACGTGTTGCCCGCTCCCGTGCTCGACCGGATCGCTGCACTGCGGCTCTTCTTCGTGGAAGAGCTCCGGACAGCGCGCCGTTTTCTCTCCGCTGCCGGCTGGAAAGGGCACGTCGAAGAGTTGGAGTTGCTGGAACTCAACGAGCACACGCCGCGGGAGCAGATCGAGGCCTACGCGGCCCGGCTGGGCGAACAGGATGCGGGCCTGATCTCCGAAGCGGGGCTTCCCGCCGTGGCGGATCCGGGCGCGCTGCTGGTGGAACTGGCGCACCGGAAGGGCGTGGAAGTAGTACCGATGGTCGGGCCCTCCTCACTGATGCTGGCCCTGATGGCCTCCGGCCTCAACGGGCAGTGTTTCGCCTTCACGGGATACCTGCCGGTGAAGAATCCGGCGCGGCGCGAGGCGATCTCGACGCTGGAGCGCACGTCCGCACGCCTTGGCCAGTCGCAGATCATCATCGAGACGCCCTATCGCAACGACAGCCTGCTGGCCGACCTGGCCGAAGCCTGCCGTCCGTCCACGCGCCTGTGCATTGCCGCCGACATCACCTGCCCCACGCAGCTGATCCGCACCCAAACCATCGAGGCGTGGCGCAAAGAACTGAAAAAGGGCTTCGCCATCGGCAAGCGGCCCTGCGTCTTTATTTTATTGACTTAAACAACGTCATTCCGGGCTTGACCCGGAATCTGGAGATATGGTACGACTGAACAATATGGAGTTTTACGCCTATCACGGCTGTCTCGAAAGCGAACGCCGGGAGGGCAACCGCTTCCGGGTCGATTTCGCCTACGATTACGACATGCGCAAGGCGGCGCGCACCGATGAACTGCGCGAGGCCATCGACTACAGCGTGATCTACGAACTCATCGGCGCCGAGATGGAAATTCCGGCCAATCTGCTGGAACATCTGGCCAGCCGGATCCTTGACAGCATCACCGAGCATTTCCCGCGCATCGAATACGCCGAAGTGACGGTCACCAAATACAATCCCCCGCTTCCGGGCAAAGTCGAAAGCAGTTCCGTCACGCTGGTCTATGAATAAAGTCGCTTTCATCACCCTCGGCTGCAAGCTCAACTTTTCGGAGAGCTCGACCTTCGCCCGGCAGTTCGCGGCGGCGGGCTTCGAAGAAGCCGCGCCCGGGCCGGACACGGACATCTTCGTGGTCAACACCTGCTCGGTGACCGAACATGCCGACAAGAAGTGCCGCAACCTCATCCGCAAGCTCCACAAGACCGCGCCCGGCGCCAGCATCGTCGTTACGGGCTGCTATGCGCAGCTCAAGCCGGCCGAGATCCTGGCCATCGAGGGCGTGGACCTGGTCGTCGGCGCCGACCGGAAAGGCGATCTGGTCAGGCTTGCACTGGAGGCGCAGCGTGGTTCCTTCGGTTATTCCTGCGAGATCGATCAGGTGGAGCGCTTTTTTCCGGCTTATTCTTCGGGAGAACGGACGCGTTCGTTCCTCAAGGTGCAGGACGGTTGCGACTATCACTGCGCATACTGCACCGTGCCGCTGGCCCGCGGCAAGAGCCGCAACATCCCCATCGCCGAGCTGGCAGGCCAGGCGCAGCAGATTGCTGCACAGGGAATCCTGGAAGTCGTGCTGACAGGGGTCAACACGGGTGATTTCGGCAAGACGACCGGAGAAAGTTTCCTCGACCTGCTGAAGGCGCTGGACGCAGTGCCAGGCATCGAGCGCTACCGCATTTCTTCCATTGAGCCGAATCTGCTTACCGAAGATATCCTCCGCTGGATCACCACGGGGACGAAGTTCCTGCCGCACTTCCACATTCCCATCCAGTCGGGTTGCAACCGCACGCTGAAGGGGATGCACCGGCGTTACACGGCTGAGCAGTTCGAGGCCAAGATCGCGCTGATCCGCGACATCCTGGAGAAGCCGGAGGAGCGTTACACGCGGGTGTTTTTCGGCATCGACGTGATCGTGGGCTTCCCGGGGGAGACGGATGAGGATTTTGAAGAGACATACCGGCTGCTGGAGCGGGTACGGCCTGCCTTCCTGCATATTTTCCCCTACTCGCGCCGGGCTGGGACGCCGGCCGCAGAGCGGCCCGACCAGGTGCAGGAGAGCGTTAAGACGGTCCGTGTTGCCCGGCTGCAGGAACTTTCGGATCGTCTTCACGCCGACTTCACAGCGGCCAATGCCGGCCGCAAGGCCAAGGTCCTTTTTGAAAGCACGATGAAAGGTGGCAAGATGTTCGGCTACACCGAAAACTACCTCCGCGTCGAGCGGCCGTATGATAAAGATTTGATCAACAAGATCGTAGAAGTAACAATATGAACAGCATAACCTTCCTCGGGACCGGGACTTCGCAGGGCATTCCGATGATCGGATGCCGGTGCGAGGTGTGTACGTCGCCGGACGTGCACGACAAGCGGCTGCGGTGCTCGGCGCTGATCCGCTACGAGGGCAGGACTTTCCTCATCGACGCCGGCCCCGATTTCCGGCAGCAGATGCTCCGCGAAGGCATCAGTCATCTCGACGCCATCCTCCTGACTCACAACCACAAGGATCACACCGGCGGCCTCGATGACGTCCGCTCGTTCAATTACCTCGAGAAGCGGTCCTTCCCCATCTTCTGCGAAGCCAACGTACTGGAATCCCTGAAAAAAGAATATTACTACGTCTTTGCCGAAAAGCCCTACCCCGGCGCTCCGGAGATGGACATCCACTTGATTACCAGCCTGCCCTTCGACATCGACGGCATCCCTGTCATCCCCATCCGGGCCATGCACTACAAACTGCCCGTCCTGGGGTTCCGCTTCGGCGACTGCGCCTATGTGACCGACGCCAACTATATTCCCGAACCGGAATTCGAGAAACTCAAAGGGCTGAAAATCTTTGTCCTGAACACGGTCAAGCGTGGCAAGCACATCTCACACTACGCGCTGGAGGAAGCCATCGAAATCTGCCGCCGCGTCGGCGCCGGGCAAAGCTTCCTGACGCACTTGTCCCACATGCTCCCCCGCCATGCCGACCTCACGAAAGAGCTCTCCGCCCTCCCCTTCTCCCTCCAGCCCGCCTACGACGGCCTGACTGTCAGCTTCTAACAGAACTCCGGCCATAGATTGGCCCTGAGATGGCGGAGTGAAGAATTTATGTTATCTTTGCATCTAATAGAAAGAATCTTTGCATTTGGTAGTATATAATAATATGAAACGTCTATTTTCATTCATTTTAATTGCCGTGACTTTCTCCATGGCAGTCGCCTGTCATCCGAAGGAGGACGAAGTCATGCTCGTCGCCGAGTATCTCGGGACCATCGAGTCAACCCAGATGGAAGATCCGTACGGCTACTCCGGATTCAACATCGACATCGGTCTTTACAGCGACAATACCTGCCTGCTGCGGACGGCCGTCGTCCTGGAAGACAAATACACACTGGATGCCGTCAAGTATCTGACCTGCTATTATAGAAATATGACCGACAATGGTTTCAACATCGTTGACGGCAATGACAATCTGGTGGCGACCGCCAATTTCAGTGGCCCGGCCACCTACCCCGAAGCAGAGATCCTGCTGAACTGGGTTACACCGATCTGCACGGAATGGACTGCATACGCCGACATCTACGGCTGGGAGAAGCCGTGCAGAATGACGCAGTACTATCATTAGAAAACTTAAAATCCGCAATATCATGGTAAACATCGATCTGACTGGCTGTGACTCTTTTGTCAAGAAAGAACAGTTCAACGAATATGTCAACAAGGCCCTCGCGGCCCAGAAGGTCCTGCAGGAAGAGAGCGGGGCCGGCAACGATTTCCTCGGATGGCAGCATCTGCCTTCTTCGATCGGCAAAGCGGAACTGGACGACTGTCTCAGTGTCGTGGACCGCTGGCTCGAGCGTGAGATCGACCTTGTGGTCGTAATCGGCATCGGCGGCTCCTATCTGGGTGCCAAAGCCGCCATCGAGGCCCTCAGCCACACTTTTGCCTGCCAGCTCGGCAGCCACGGACCCAAGGTCGTCTTCGCCGGCGAGAATCTCTCGGAAGACTACACGGCCGAACTGCTCGACCTGCTCCGCGTCCGCAATCCGGCCTGCGTGGTGATCTCCAAAAGCGGCACGACGACGGAGCCCGCCGTGGCGTTCCGTCTGGTCAAGAGCTATCTGGAGCAGACCTACGGCAAGAAAGAGGCTTGCGAGCGTATCGTGGCCATCACCGACAAGGCGCGCGGCGCCCTCAAGTCGCTCGCGAACCAGGAAGGTTACAAGACTTTCGTCATCGAGGACAACATCGGCGGCCGCTTCTCCGTGCTGACGCCGGTGGGTCTGGTTCCCATCGCCCTGGCCGGCTTCGACATCGCGGCCATGGTCCGTGGTGCGCAGGACGCCGAGAAGGCCCTGTTCGCTGCCAGCGGCGAGAATCCGGCTGTCCGCTACGCCGCCATGCGCAATCTGCTGTACGACGATGGCAAGAAGGTCGAACTTTTCGCCAGCTTCCATCCGAAGCTCCAGTATCTGGGCGAGTGGCTCAAGCAGTTGTTCGGCGAGAGCGAAGGCAAGGATGGCAAGGGTATCTTCCCGGCATCGGTCATCTTCACGACCGACCTGCACTCCATGGGGCAGTACATCCAGGAAGGCGAGCGCATGCTCTTCGAGACGGTCATCACGATTGACAACGCACAGCGCGAGGTGACCATCCCCAGCGACGAGCAGAATCTGGACGGGCTCAACTATCTGGCGGGCAAGCATGTGGAGCACTGCAACCGCATGGCGCAGCTCGGCACGAAGATGGCGCACATCGACGGTGGCGTGCCGAATATCGACATCCACGTCGAAAAGCTGGATGAATACAATCTCGGCTGCCTCTTCTATTTCTTCGAGAAAGTCTGTGGCATCAGCGCTTACGTCCTGGGTGTCAACCCGTTCAACCAACCTGGTGTCGAGGCTTACAAGAAAAACATGTTCAAACTCCTCGAAAAGCCGGGATATTGAATCCATTCTTACAGGCAGTAGCGGAGCGATTCGCGCAGCGGGGACCGCTGGACCGGGTGTGTTTCGTATTCCCGAACCGGCGGTCCGCCACCTTCTTCAAACGCTATCTGGGTAAGGCGGCCGGGCGGCCTGTATTCGTGCCCAACGTGCTGACCATCGACGAACTCTTCGCCAAGATCGCCGGTATCCAGGAATCCCAGCAGAAGGCGCGCCTGCTGTACATCCTTTACCAGAAGTACATCAAACTGATGCCCGGCAGCCCCGAGACCGGTCCGGAGCCTTTTGACCAGTTCATCTACTGGGGAGACATCCTGCTCTCCGATTTCGACGACCTCGACAAGTATCTCGTCGATGTGCGTCGCCTGCTGGTCAACCTGCATGACCTCAAGGCGTTGAGTACTGACTATGACTTTCTGACGGAAGACCAGAAAGCGGCGATTGCGGCGTTCTGCAACAGCTTTGAGATTCCGGGTCAAGCCCGGAATGACGGTGGAAGTCAAGCCGGGCATGACGGCGATAGTGCGAGAAGGAAATTTGCGGAGATTTGGGATATCCTCTATCCGCTTTATACGGCTTTCCAGGGCGCGTTGGAAGCGCAGGGACTGGCGTATGCCGGGATGATTTACCGGCGGGTGGCGGAATCGCTGCCGGAAGCCAGAACGCTGCTGCCAGCGTTCGACGAGATCGTCTTTGTAGGACTCAATGCCCTCAATGCCTGCGAGAAAGCCCTGCTCGACCATTTGAAGAAAGAAGGCCGGGCCGATTTCTACTGGGATTTCGACGGACCGATGGTCACCGACCCCGACAACCTCGCCGGCCGATTCCTCCGCGAAAACATCAAACGCTATCCTCCGAAACAAGCCTTCGCCTGTCCGGCCCTCGACCCGCAGCAGCAGTATTTCGAAGTGATTCGCGTTCCGTCTGCCGTGGGACAGACGCGCAAAGCCATGCAGATCCTGCAGCAACTGCAGGAAAAGGGCGAACTGCTGCATCCCGAGCAAACCGCCGTGGTGCTGCCCGACGAAAACCTGCTCTTCCCGATGCTGGGCGCCGTGCCCGAAGGCATCGGAAAGGTCAATGTGACGATGGGCTATTCGCTCTCCGCCAGCAGCGGCGCCCAGATATTCCAGCTTCTGGAGCGCCTGCAGGCCAATGCCCGGCAGCGCAACGGACGCTGGGGCTTCTACCACCGCGACGTAGTGGACCTGCTGGAGCATCCCTATATCACGGCAGCTGCCGATCCGCAGCAGATTTCTGCCCTTAAACTGGCCATCCGCGAAGAAAACCTGATTTTCGTGCCGGCCGAACGACTGGCCGCCCCCGGCGGTATCTGCGCCACCGTATTCCAGGCCATCCCACGGACCGATGCCATCCCTGCCTGGCTCAAGGCTATCCTGGAGCAGGTGCAGCCCGGCCAGCGCCCGCTGGAACGCGAGTTCCTCTATCATTATCACGAAGCCGTGTGCGAACTGGAAGGCATGGGACTCCCGCTGGAGACGCTGGAGCCCCGGACCTGGTACCGGCTCCTGGCCCAGTACATCGCGCTGGTCAAGATTCCCTTTGAAGGCGAACCGCTCAGCGGCCTGCAGATCATGGGCCCGCTGGAAACCCGTGCCCTAGACTTCGACACTGTCATCATGCTCTCGGTCGGAGAAGGCATCTTCCCTTCTCGCAGCGTGAGCGCTTCGTTCATTCCCTTCAACCTGCGCCTGGGCTTCGGCCTGCCCACCTACGAGCAGCAGGACGCCATGTGGTCATATTATTTCTACCGTGGCATCTGCCGCGCCCGGCGCATCTACCTGCTCTACGACTCCCGCACCGAAGGCCTGCAGAGCGGCGAGGAGAGCCGTTTCATCAAGCAGCTCCGCTACCTCTACGAAGTGCCGCTGGTCGAGAAAGTGGCCACCTATGCCCTCTCCTCGAAGGGCGGGCAGCAGGAACTGCCCTGCGTTGAAAAGGATGCCGCTGTCCTGAAGGAGCTGGAAGACCGCTTTTTCATCCGGCACAAGACCTTCTCCGCCTCGGCGCTCAATGCCTATCTCGACTGTCCGCTTCAGTTCTACTACCAGTATGTGAAGGAGATACGCGAGCAGGACGAGGTGGTGGAAGACCTGGATGCCGGCATCTTCGGCACGCTCTATCACCGGGTGATGGAATGGCTCTACCAGCCTTTCCTGGGCGGAGAGTTGCGCACGGAAGACCTGAAAGCCTTGCGGAACGACCGGAAACGCATCGAACGGCTGCTGGACGATGCTTTTGCAGAGGCGCGCATCACGGAGATCTCGGGCGAAAACCAGATTCTGCGCGACCTGATCCGCCATTTCGTGCGCAGGACGCTGGAAGTGGATGCGACCCTCAGCGCACAGCGGCCACTGTGGCTGCAGGGCCTGGAAGATAAAGTCTTTTCTACGCTGCCGCTTGCTGACGGGCGGCTGGTACAACTGTTCGGCAAAATCGACCGGCTGGATTCGCAGGAAGCGGGCCTGGTCCGGGTCGTGGACTACAAAAGCGGCAATGTCAAGGGAAAGGATGACTGCCAGGATGTGGACAAACTTTTCGACCGCACGCTCAAGAAGCGGCCGTCCATCGGCTTCCAGCTCTACTTCTACGCCCTGCTGAAATACCGCACCGCCAGCGATCCGTCCCAGCGTTTCGCGCCTTGCATCTATTCGCTGCGCGACATCTTTTCCACAGAACTGCCTGGATGCTATTCGATTGCACCGGAGCAACTCGATGCCTTTGAGCAGCGGCTCGCCGCACTGGTGGCGGAAGTCCTCGATCCCGCCACGCCTTTCGTCGCGACCGAGCGTGAGGAAATCTGCCAGTATTGTTATTTCAAACGCCTATGCAACCGCCAGTAAGCCTTGTCAAAGCCTCCGCAGGCAGTGGAAAGACCCACCGGCTGACCCAGGATTACCTGGATCTGCTGCTGGCCGACGATCCGCTGCGCTACAAGCACATCCTGGCCGTCACCTTCACCAACAAGGCGACCGACGAGATGAAGTCGCGCGTCATCGAGGAACTCTACAAGCTCGCCCACAGCGATGATGCACGGGCTTCCCTGGCGGCCGACCGGCTGCGGCGCATGCTGCACGACTATTCCTGCTTCTCCGTAAGTACCATCGACAAATTTTTCCAGACGGTGATGCGGGCCTTCGCCCGCGAGATCGGCCAGTACGCTTCCTACCGCGTGGAACTCGACGACGATGCCGTCCTCTC
>JAEETO010000127.1 GCA_016290385.1 Bacteroidales bacterium
AGTATTCTTCCGCATCACTCCGACTTTCCAGGAGACACGCCAGGCGAAGATCGACAAGAAGAAACCCAACGAGACGCCCAAGGACAGCATCGGCATCCTCGACCTGGCCAGCGGCAAGATCGACAAGTTCCCCATGATCAAGGGCTTCAAGACCGGCGACAAGCTGACCGGTTTCGTGGCTTTCCAGGAAGCAGAGAAACCCGCTCCGAAGCCCGACCCGAAAGAGAAGAAGGCTCCGGCAAAGCCCGGCGAAAAGCCTGAGAAGCCCGAAATACCCGAAAAACCGGCTCCGAAGCCGACCAAGGACAACCTGTACATCCTCAATATCTATACGAACGCCATCGACACCATCGAGTGCGTGGAGTCGTACATCGTATCGAAAGAAGGCGACAAGGTCGCTTACATCACCAAGCCCGACAAGAAAGACAGCTTGCACGTGCGCGGCGTCTATGTCTACGATCCCGCCACCAAGGCCACGACCGAAGTGATCACGGGCGATAAGGCCGCGACCTTCAAGACTCTCTCGTTCAACGACAAGGCCGACCGCCTGGCCTTCTTCGGCACGCTCGACACGGCCAAGGACGCCAAGAAGACGCTCGACCTGTATCTCTATGACGGCGCGAAGGCCGTCAAGGCCGTAGCGCACGACGGCGGAAAACTGCCGAAAGGCTGGAAACTGGGCGACGCCCGCGGCGCTGAATTCCACGACAATTTCGTGACTTTCGGCACCTGCCCGATCCCCCGCGAGAAAGACACCACGCTGGTGGATTTCGAACAGCCCAAGCTCGACATCTGGGTCTGGAACGACGAATACATCCAACCCGTGCAGAAGAACAACCTCCGCCGCGAACAGGCCCGCACCTATCTGGCCAAGGTCAATTTCGACGGCAGCGGCTTCGTGCAACTGGCTGACGAAAACATTCCGGAAGTCCGTGTCGGCGACAAGAACAAACAGGACTGGGTAATCGTGACCACCGACAAGCCGTACCGCGTGCAGCGCAGCTGGAGCTACGAAGCCCACAACGACATCTACAAGATCTCGCTCAAGGACGGCAAACGCGAGCTCATCGTCAAAGATGCGCCGTACAGCAACGTGTCCTACTCGCCCGACGGTGCCTATGCCGTCGCCTTCCATCCCAAGGAGAACAACTGGTATCTCTTTACCCTGGCCAGCGGCGAGTTCAAGGAACTCACCTCGCAGCTCGGCGTCACCTTCTGGAACGAAGAAGATGACCACCCGGCCGATCCGGGTGCCTGGGGACGTGCCATCTGGTCGGAAGACAGCAAGTTCTTCTGGATCCCCGACCAGTATGACCTCTGGCAGTTCGACCCGACGGGTGCAGTGGCCCCGTTCCGCGTGACCGAAGGTGTCGGCCGTGCGACCAAGACCACCTATGCCTACACCAACCCGTATTCCGACCCGGATGCCCGCGGCCCGATGATGGGCTTCGGTGGCGGCGAAGTAAAGACCGGCAAGCCGGCCTGGTTCACGACCTTCAACCATGTCACCAAGGAGCGCGGCTATGCCATGAAAGACCTCACCAAGAAGAAGGCGAAACTCCAGAAGATGGTCGAAGGGCCCTGGAGTTTCAGCAGCCTGGCCGTTTCTGCCGGCAAGAAAGGCAACTCCTATATTTATACCCGCGGCAACTTCGAAGACGGCAACAACGTCTGGATGACGCGCGACAACTTCAAGACCCAGCAGCAGATGAGCGACGTCAACCCGCAGCAGCGCGAATACAACTGGGGTACCGTTGAGCTCGTTAACTGGACCAGCGAGGACGGCAAGCCGCTCGAAGGCCTGCTCTTCAAGCCGGAGAATTTCGATCCGGCCAAGAAGTATCCGGTGATGATCTACTTCTATGAAAAGAACTCCGAGACGCTTTACAACTCCCGCGTCCCTGCACCGAGCGCATCGACCGTCAACATCCCGTATTTCGTGAGCAACGAATACATTGTCTTCGTGCCCGACCTCGTCTATACCGACGGACATCCGGGCCAGAGCTGCCTCAAGTGCCTGATGCCGGGCGTCGATATGCTGTGCGAATACCCGTGGGTGGATGGCGACAACATGGCCATCCAGGGCCAGAGCTGGGGCGGCTACCAGGTGGCCTACCTGATCGGCCAGACGAACCGCTTCAAGGCGGCAGGTGCCGGCGCCCCGGTCAGCAACATGACCAGCGCCTACGGCGGCATCCGCTGGGAGAGCGGTATCGCACGCACGGGCCAGTATGAGGAAGGCCAGAGCCGTATCGGCAAGAACCTTTGGGATGGCTTCGATCTCTATGTGGAGAATTCGCCGCTGTTCTTCGTGCCGAACGTGACCACGCCCGTGCTGATCATGCACAACGACGCCGACGGCGCCGTGCCGTGGTGGCAGGGCATCGAGTTCTACAACGGCCTGCGCCGCATGGGCAAGCAGGCCTGGATGCTGCAGTACAACGACGAAGCGCACAACCTGCGTGAGCGCCGCAACCGCAAGGACCTGAGCATCCGTCTGAGCCAGTTCTTCGACCACTTCCTCAAAGGCGCCCCGATGCCCGTCTGGATGTCGAAAGGCGTGCCCGCTACGTTGAAAGGCATCGAACTGGGCTATGGTTATGAGGATGAGACCCCCGATCAGGTCGGGGGTGACGTTAACGAGTGACGATAACTATGAAAAACATGAAAAAAGCATTATATCTGTTATTGATCATGGCCCTTGTCAGCGCCTGCGGCGAGAAAGCGCCGAAAGAACCTGTACTCGAGAAGCACGACGTCGCCATCGTCGACGGCCACTTCACCCCTGAGATCATGCACCAGCTGGGCAAGATCAGCGACCTGCAGGTCTCGCCCGATGGCAAGAAGATACTCTACGGCGTGGCCTACACCTCGATCGAGGAGAACCGCAGCAACCGCAATCTCTTCGTGATGAACATCGACGGAACGGACAACCACCAGCTGACCCATTCGCCGAAAAGTATCAACAACGCCCGCTGGATCGAGGGCGGCAAACGCATCGCCTATCTCCAGGGCGGACAGATGTATGTGATGAACGCCGACGGCACCGGCGCCCGCTGCGTGAGCGACGTGCCCGGTGGCATGTCCGAGTTCAAGATCCATCCCGACGGCAGCTATGTGATGTATGTCAGCGATTTCAAGGTGGACAAGAAGCCGGTCGACATCTATCCGGACCTGGAGAAATCCACCGCCCGCACCATCGAAGGCCTGATGTACCGTCACTGGGACCACTTCGTGGAAAATATCCCGCATACTTACTACGCCAAATTTGACGGCAAGGTCCTCGGCCCTGGCGTTGACATCCTCGACGGCGCGCCGTTCGAACTTCCGACCGAACCGTTCGGCGGCCTCGAACAGCTCGACTTCGCCCCGAATTCCCACCAGATCGCCTACTCCTGCCGCAAACTCACGGGCCGTGACTACGCCTTCTCCACAAATACGGACATCTATGTCTATAACATGGAGGAGCAACCCGGCGTCGGCCACCCGCAGTATAACGCCTCGGCCGGCATGATGGGCTATGACACCGAGCCCGTATGGTCGCCCGACGGCACCACGATTGCCTGGCTGAGCATGGAACGCGACGGCTACGAGGCCGACAAGGTCCGCCTGTTCATCTCCCCGATCGTCAGCGGCGAGCGTATCGAGCTTTCCAAGAACTTCAAATACAACGTGGGTTCTCCCGTCTGGTCGCCCGACTCGAAAGAGATTTACTTCAACGCTGAAGTAGAAGGCGTGAAAGAAATCTGGAAGACCGACCTGCAGGGCCATTTCACCCGCGTGACCCCCGAGCACGAGTGGGCTGATTTCGGCTCGCCGATCCTTGTGGGCGACCGCATTGTCACCACCCAGACCACACTGATGCATCCGGCCGAGATCGTGTCGGTTTCACTGGCCAACGGTTCCTGGAAGCAGCTTTCGCACGAAAACGACGAGATCTTCGCCAAACTCGAACAGCCCAAGGTCGAGGAACGCTGGATTCCGACCACCGACGGCAAGAAGATGCTCACCTGGGTGGTCTATCCGCCGAAATTCGATCCCGCGAAGAAGTATCCGGCCATCCTCCTCTGCCTAGGCGGCCCGCAGGGCGCCCTTACGCAGGGCTGGTCGTATCGCTGGAACTACCGCCTGATGGCCTCGCAGGGCTACATCGTGATCCTGCCGAATCGCCGTGGCACGACGGCTTTCGGCCAGGAGTGGTGCGAACAGATATCCGGTGACTACATCGGCCAGAACATGCGCGACTATTTCTCGGCGGCTGATGCGCTCCAAGCAGAGCCGTACGTCGGGAAGATGG
>JAEETO010000004.1 GCA_016290385.1 Bacteroidales bacterium
CATCATCCTGCCGTTGATGATCAACTTTTTGACGGTTACAAGGTGAGCGAAGCGGTGGTCAATACCATCTCGCTCAATTCTTATATCTCGACCGTCAATTCCACAGTGCTGCTCTTCGGCATCGTTTTCGAGATTCCCACGCTGCTGGCGGCGCTTTCGCAGATCGGGCTGATCTCGCGCCAGACCCTCATTTCCGGCTGGAAGTGGGCTGTGCTGGTCATCGCTGTCCTGGCCGCCATCATCACGCCGGCCGATCCGTTCTCCATGCTGATCGCGGCCATCCCGCTCTTCCTGCTCTATGGCATCAGCATCCTGGTTTGCAAGAAGGAGGAGCCGGAAGAAGATGAGGACGAGGAAGAAGAGAAGAAGGAGGCCACGGCATGATTTCTCTTGACGATATCACGGTTTCCTATGGTGGCTTTACGCTGCTTGACGGGGTAAGCCTGCACATCGGCGACCGCGAGCGGCTGGGCCTGGTGGGCAAGAACGGGGCGGGGAAGAGCACGATGCTCAAGCTCATCATGGAGCTGCAGAGTCCCACTTCGGGCAAGATCACGCGCACGGCGGGCCAGCGCATCGGCTACCTGCCGCAGATCATGGAGCACCATCGCGGCCGCACGGTCCTCGAGGAGGTGATGACGGTCTATGACGAACTGGACCGACTGAACCGGCGCCTGGATGAGATCTCGCAGGAGCTGTCTGAACGGACCGATTATGAATCAGAAGCTTACCACAAGTTAATTGTAGAACTGAATGAGGTAAATGATGCGCTGGTGATTGCCCAGGGCGAGGCGCCGGAAGAGTCGGTGGAGCGCACGTTGACGGGCCTGGGCTTCAAGAAGTCGGAGTTCGGGCGCAAGACGGAGACTTTCTCGCAGGGCTGGAACATGCGCATTGAGTTGGCGAAAATCCTGCTGCGGAAGCCCGACGTGCTCCTGCTCGACGAGCCGACGAACCATCTCGACATCGAGTCGATCCAGTGGCTGGAGGATTATCTGAAAGGAAGCTACACGGGCTCGCTGGTGTTGATCTCGCATGACCGGCGCTTTCTTGACAACTGCACGACGCGGACCGTCGAGGTGATGCTGGGGCATCTGTACGACTACAAAGTTCCTTATTCCCAATATGTTGAGCTCCGCAAGGAGCGCATCGCACAGCAGAAGGCGGCCTACGCGAACCAGCAGCGGATGATTGAAAAGACCGAGGAGTTCATCGAGAAGTTCCGCTACAAGCCGACGAAGAGCAACCAGGTGCAGTCCCGCGTGAAGCAGCTGGAGAAGATCGAGCGGATCGAGATTGACGAGGAGGATCTCTCAGCCATCCACGTGAAGTTCCCGCCGGCGCCACGCAGCGGCGATGTCGCCTTCGAGGTGAAAGACGCCGTCATTGGGTACGATTCACCCGTCATTCCGGGCTTGACCCGGAATCTCGACCGTAAGGTCGTGTTGAACGGAGCGAACCTCATCGTCAAGCGCGGCGAAAAAGTCGCCTTCGTCGGTCGTAACGGCGAAGGCAAGACGACTATGATGCGCGTCCTGATGGGCGAGTTGGAACCGTTCGCCGGAGAGGCGAAGGTAGGCTACAATGTCGACATCGGTTATTACGCGCAGAATCAGGAAGATATACTGGATAAGAAGGCGACGGTCTACGACACGCTGGACCGGATCGCGGTAGGGGACATCCGGACGAAGCTCCGGGATATTCTCGCTGCTTTTCTTTTCAAGGGCGAGGATATTGACAAGAAAGTCGCCGTACTCAGCGGTGGCGAGCGTTCGCGCCTGGCCATGGCCAAGTTGATGCTGAAAGCGCACAATCTGCTGGCGCTCGATGAGCCGACGAATCACATGGACATCCGTTCCAAGGACATCTTGAAGCAGGCTCTGCAGGCCTATGATGGCACGATCATCGTGGTCTCCCACGACCGTGACTTCCTCAACGGCCTGGTTGACAAGGTCTACGAGTTCATCGACGGCCGCGTGAAAGAGCATCTCGGCGGCGTCGACGACTTCCTCCGTCACAAGAAGGCCGAATCCTTCCGTGACATCGAGGCTGCGCCTTCCGGGAAGGCTGCTGATCCGGGGCGAAATCAGAACCCTCGTGACGGCGAGGGCGCCCTGTCACGAGGAACGCTGATTTCTCCACCAGGCCAACGCGCGCAGCCTTCCCGGAAGGCGCAGCCGAAGCCGGACTATCAGCAGCAGAAGCAGCAGTCCAAAGAAGAGAAGCGCGCCAAGAACCGCCAGAACCTCCTGGAGAAACAGATCGCTGACCTCGAGGCCAGGATGGCCGACATCGAGAAAGTCCTCGCTGCGCCGACCCCCGACGTTGACATCATGGACCTCACCCGCAACTACCTCGAACTCAAGCGCGACCTCGACGCCAAGATGGAAGAGTGGGCCAGCTTGTAACCCTATGATTTGATTGATTTCACAGATATGAAGATTCTTAAGTATTCCATTCTGAGCATTTTGCTCATCTGCGTTTCTGTCTCTTCGTTTGCGCAGCCGCGCTGGCAGATGATGCCGCCGGACGATCCTTCCTATACGATGCAGGAGATTTCCTGCGTGAGCGACGAAAACAAAATCTATGGCGAAGCCTTCGTTCCCAAGGCTCCCGGCCGGCATCCGGCCGTGATCCTGTCGCACGGCTACAACGGCACGCACCACGGTTTTTATCCGATGGTCGATACCCTGGCCAAGCTGGGCTATGTATGCTATTGCTATGATTTTGCGGGAGGTTCGCCGCGCAGCCAGAGTGAAGGAAAGACAGAGGCCATGTCCATCTTTACGGAGCGGCAGAACCTGATGGACGTGCTGGACATGGTGCGCAGTTGGGACTGTGTCGATCCAGACTGCGTCTTTCTGCTGGGCGAGAGTCAGGGCGGCTGCGTGTCGGCCATCACGGCCCCGAAAGTGTCGGACAAGATCCGGGGCATCCTGCTCATCTATCCTGCCCTCTGTATCCCGGACGACGGTTTCGCCCAGTATCCCACGCTGGCCGACGTGCCCGACACCGTGTCGATCATGGGCATGACCATCGGCCGATTCTATTATGAGAAATTTTACGACAATTATGACATCTACCAGGACATCGCCGGCTATCAGGGCGACGTGCTGATCGTCCACGGAACGGACGACGGCCTGGTGAAGCCCGAGTATTCAGCCAAAGCCTCCAATGTCTACGACCACTGCGAACTGCATCTGATTTTCAAGGCCGGCCACGGCTTCTGGAAACCCGAAGACCGGGCATTATACAACCAGTATGTGCTGGACTTCCTCGGCCGTCATCTTTCTGAATAATCTGATTGACAAGGCTATGATCCTTTCCAACGAAATCCTCACCATCGAGGTAGCGCCCCATGGGGCGGAACCGGTCAGCCTGGTCAAGGATGGCCGGGAATATATGTGGAGCGGAGATCCCGCTTTCTGGAACCGCCACGCGCCGATCCTCTTCCCGGCCGTCGGCAAACCGTACAACAACGAGATCCGTATCGGTGGACAGGTCTATCCGATGAAGCAGCACGGTTTCGCCCGTGACTGTGAGTTCGAAGAGGTGGGGAAGGGCCGGATGCGGATGAAGGATGAACTGCATGACAATTATCCTTATCGTTTCTCGCTGGAAGCCGAGTACCGGCTGAAAGGCAGCAGTGTGGAGATTGTCTGGACGATTGAGAATCACGATTCCTGCGATATGTTTGCTCAGATCGGTGCCCATCCGGGTTTTCTGCTGCCCGACTACAACGAGGCTGACGCCGTGCATGGCTATGTGCGCTATTTCGACAAGGAAGGCCGCCCGGTCAGCCCCGTCGAGGTTTCGGGCCTGAAAGAGGGAAACCGTGTGCCGCACGAGCACCCTGTGTACTATACAGATGAAACGCCCGTAACGGCCGATACCTTCGCCCATGACGCCCTGCTCTTCGAGAACGGCCAGGTGGCCATTGCGGAACTCTGCGACAAACAGGGAAAACCTGTTCTGCGCGTCAACTGCCCGCAGGCGGAGGCCTACGGTATCTGGGCGCCCAACAAGCCCGGCTGCCCCTTCGTCTGCCTCGAGCCCTGGTGCGGCATTACCGACACGTATGGCTACACGGGAGACATCTCCGGTCGCACATACATCCACCGCATTGCTCCCGGCGGGAAGTATACGTTCACCTACACGATTGAGCTTCTGGGGTAGAGCACCCCATTGTCAGAGCAACTTCATCGCAATCACCGCGCACGCTTCGGCGTCAGCCAGGGCGTGGTGGTGGTTGCGGAGCGTATAGCCGCAGGCATCGGCGACGGTCTGGAGCTGGTGGTTGGCCAGGGAACGGCCGAAGCAACGCCGCGACGCCGCCAGCGTATCATAGAACGAATAGTCAGGATAATCCATCTGATAGACCCGGAAGACGGCTTTCAGGCAGCCTTCGTCGAAGCGGGCGTTGTGTGCTACCAGCGGCAGCCCCTCGATGCGCGGCGCAATCTGCCGCCATACCTGCGGAAACACCGGCGCATGGTCCGTATCCGCCGGCCCCAGCCCGTGCACCCGCTGGCAGAACCAGCGGTAGTACTCCGGTTCCGGCTTGATCAGGCTATAGAACGAATCAACGATCTCCCCGCCGCGCACCACGACAACCCCTACGCTGCACACACTGCAAGGTTGCTCATTGGCTGTCTCAAAGTCTATCGCCGCGAAGTTGTTCATGGCAGGATCCCGTCGAAAAACTCCGCGTAGTGGCGGTTGTGGAGGTCCGTGCCCAGGAAGGTGTACCAGCCTTTTTCGAGGAGCCATTTCGTCCTTTCCATGGCGGGATCTCCATAGAAGCCTTCCAGGGCGCCCAGATTGCGCTGGAAGCAGGCACCGGCATCGTGCCAGCGGGCGTAGTCATCGGGCGAAGCCCAGAGATAGCGTTCCGGATGGGCCAGCACAGGCTGGTATCCGTCGGCCAGCAACTGGCGGATTTCGTTTTCCGGCACGATGCCGCCCATCTTTTCGGGTTTACGCAGCGGCAGTTCGATCAGCAGGTGATCGTCCTGCCACGGCAGCAGTCGCTCCGGTCGCCAGGTTTCGGGAATGAGCCGGTATTCCAGCGAGGGGTGGAGGCGCAGGGCGATGCCACGCTGGTCCAACTCCAGCTGCAGGGCGGCCACGGCTTGTTCGACGGTTTCTGCCGTATTGGGGTACAGGCGGGTCCGGTGGGAAGTGCAGACCACTTCCGTGTAGCCATGCGAAACGAACCAGCGGCAGAGGTCCAGCGATTCAACCAGATCGGCCGCGCCATCGTCAAGCCCAGGCAGGATATGGCAGTGGCAGTCGATCATTGGAAACTTTCCGGCAGACAGATATTGGGAACGCCGCGGGCGGCGGTGAAGAGGGGCGCGATCTCCTCGTCGCGGAAACCGGCGATGCCGCAGCCGATGCGGGTCACGTAGAAATAGAGTTCCGGATGCGCTTTCGCGAAAGTGATGAATTCGTCCACGTAGGGCCGGATGGTCTCCACGCCGCCCTGCATCGTCGGGATGCCATAGCTCTGGCCTTGCAGGCCGACACCCTGGCCCATGATGGCGCCGAACTTCCGCCACGCCACATAGGCAGCTCCGCCGCCGTGGCTACCGGCCAGATTCGACCCGAAGACGAAGACCTCGTCGGGCCGCAGTTCCGTGATAAAGTCCGGCGTGCCGGCCGGCCGCTCGATTCCGTTGTATTCCATGTTCGAGAAATGTCTTTGAGCAAAGATACGCAAAAATGACTAAATTTAAAGGTTGAAATAAACCTGTCCCGATGAAATTCCATTCCTTCCGTCTCCTTTTCCTGTCGCTGCTCCTGGTGGCGACGGCCGGACTGGCATCCTGCGGCAAGCAGCAGACACCGGCCACGGAAATGCAACTCTGTGTCAATGGTGAAACTTACCATATCGCCCTGCCGGCCGCGGAGCCCGTCGATCTGATCACACTGAACATCGAATTCGACGCGGAAATCCAGGTGCTGAATGCCCGGGAATTCAAGGAAATCCGGATTGACGGCGTGCCGGTAAAGCATGGACGTTGCAAGTTGCCGGTCCCGGAACTGTCGGCGGAAAAGCAGATTGAAATCCGCTATGCTACCAGCGGACAGGAAGGAACCATCCTCCTGAACACGCTTAACAGCCGCATTCCCCCGGTCGTGGCCCATGGGAAAGGCGAGCAGCCTGGAGACTTCTACCTGTCGTTCATCTTCCGTCGCCTCATCCAGAAATACGACAACGACGGCCGTCTGATGTTCTACCGCTTCGATCCAAGCGAAAAGGATGGAACGATGGATGAAAACGGATATTGGGATTTCAAGAAGCATGTCCTGGACGGCAAGACCTACTACAGCTACCACGCCCCTGACCCGGCCTTCGCCGACCGGGCCTTCACGGGCTACAACCCCGGCATGCGCGTCCTGCTCGACGGACATTACCATCCGGTGAAAACGATTCATGCCAAGGCCAGCCGAGACGGGCACTTGCCGGACGGCGAGCCCATCGACGGCCACGACTTCTATTTCTTTTCGCCCGACCATTATATCCTTTCGATGTACACCGAAAGGGAAGTGGCGGGAAAGACCCGCTGCGTGGCCTATCTGCAGGAAGTGAAAGATGGGGAAGTGGTCTTTGACTGGTGGAGCAGCGACCATCCGGAGATGGCCGGCTGGGAGAGCCCCGTTTTCGACACCAGCTACGACTGCGTGCATTTCAACTGCATCCAGGTGTTGCCAGACGGCAACTGGCTCTGCTCGTTCCGGCATCTCTGCTCGGTGGTGAAAATCGACCGCGCAGGCGGAACCGGCGACATCCTCTGGCGCATAGCGGGCGCGGAACTGCCGGAAGAACAGCGCTTCTACGGCCAGCATTACGCCACGCTTCACGACGACAACTCCCTGACGCTGTTTGACAACGGCAACGGTCATACGCCGCCGTGTACGCACGTCAAGCGTCTGATTATAGATCCTGCGACAGGTGAAGTCAAAGGTGGCGGCGACATGATCCCGTCAGGCAGTGACTATTTCAGCATGGCCTGTGGGGCTGTCGGCTGGTCCGGCGACCATTTCGTCGTCGGCTGGGGCTGGTGTCATCAGGAGCAGGAAAACAACCGGCTTGTGACGGAACATGACGCCTCAGGCCGCGAGATCTTCGGCCTGCGCCACAATGCGTCCAACTATCTCGTGAACTCCCTTAATTCTTCGTATCGCTGCGTGAAGTACTAGATCCCGATGTTCTGCAGGCGGATGCGTTTCATCAGGTTTTCGGCTTCGACCTGCCGGTTCTTCATGTTGGCGATCTTGTCCCGGTAGTTGTCGGGCGTTTCATAGATTTTCCAGCCGCCACAGTCCTTTCCCTCTTCGAGGGCTTCGGCCACGGCCTGGCCGGAAAGGCCGACGGCCTTGGCGAAAGCGTCGATCGTGGCGAATTCCTGCGGTTTGCCGTCCTGACCGACGGCGATGATGGGTCTGTTGGTATTCATCGTTTCGTGGTTTTTTCTATTTGAAACCAAAGTTAACCAACAATCGCGTTCCTGCCAAATTTCCCTGTTGTTTTTCCTGTAGAAAAAGTATATCTTTGTATGTTACGCGAGAAACTATGGACACCGTCAACGATCAATACTATCTCTATGGCATGCATCCCGTGACGGATGCCGTGCGGCAGGGCCGCAGATTCGAGAGAATCCTCTTCAAGAAAGGGCTGGAAGGCGAACAGTTCCGTGCGTTGCTCGAGGAAGTGACGCAACGCAACATCCCGTACCAGTTCGTGCCCGTCGAGAAGATGAACCGGCTCGTCAAAGGCGCACATCAGGGCGTGATCGCCTACCTGGCACAGATCGAATACGTTTCCTTCGAAGAGATGGTGGAAGGTGCCCTGTCCCGCAAGGCCAACCCCGTCTTCCTGGTGCTTGACGGCATCAGCGACGTACGCAACCTGGGCGCCATCGCCCGCAGCGCCGAATGTGCCGGCGTCGACGGCATCGTCGTCCCTGCCAAAGGCAGCGCCGCCATCAACGCCGACGCCGTCAAGACCTCCGCCGGGGCACTGCTGCGCGTGCCGGTGGCCCGCGTGGCGAACCTCCGGACGGCGCTCTACTATTTCCGTGACTCCGAATTCCAGATCGTCGCTGTCAGCGAGAAAGCCGAAGATACGATGTACGACGTCAACCTCCGGAAAGCCAGTGTGCTGGTCATGGGCTCCGAAGGGACCGGCATCTCCGAACCCGTGCTCAGCCTCTGTACCGTCGGCGCCCGTATCCCGATGGTGGGGGAGACCGGCTCGCTCAACGTGTCGGTGGCTACCGCAGTGATGCTCTTCGAAGTCGTCCGCCAGAGAAACAACCGTTAAACAGAATAGTTATCATTTAAAACCTTAGTGATATGAAAAAGATTTTTCTTGCTCTTGCAGCCTTCCTGCTCACCTTTGCCGTAGCAGATGCAGACAACACCGTGAAGAAAACGTATAAGATGGACGGATTCTCCGGCATCCAGGCCGAAGATGCCTTCGAAATCACCGTCGAGCATTCCGATACCTATAAAATCGAGATAGAAGTTACTGAAGATTTCCTGCCGTATCTTGTGGTGAAGAACCGGGCCGGTGTGCTGGAAATCAGTTTCTCCAAGCTGCCGCTGAAGGTCAAGCAGAAAAACCGCAACAAAGTGGCGAAAGCCGTCATCAAGCTTCCCGAACTGCACTATGTCGGGCTCTCGGGCGCTTCTAAACTCAGCTCCAACGACCAGTTTACCAGCCCCATGCAGTCGTTCTCCCTGGAATTGAGCGGTGGCAGCGACGTGACGAACCTCAATATCGAAGCCCCGGACGTGGATGTCAAGCTTTCCGGTGCCTCCAAGGCCATCGTCAGTTTCCGTTCGAGCGATGTGAAAGCCGACCTGACGGGCGCCTCCCGGCTGGACGTCGTCGGCCGGACCACGGATTTCACCGTGCAGTGCAATGGTGCCTCGAAAGTCAATGCCGAGGCCCTCGAAGCCAAAAACGTGGATGTCAAGGCTGCCGGTGCCTCCTCGGTCCGTGTCTTCCCGACCGAAGAGCTGACAGTGGATTTGGGCGGCGCTTCGAAATGCGTGTACTACGGTGATTCCGAAGACCTGCGGATCAAGAGCGACAAGATCGGCGGTGCATCGACCCTCAAACGTCACAAATAAGCGCGTCGGCCATGTTCCTGCTCGATTCCCACTGTGACGCTCCGCTGATGCTGGCCAAGGGCGCCGATTTCGGACATCGCGTGAACATCGGGTGCATGCCCGGCAGTTTTCCCGTATCCCAGATAGACTTCCCCCGGATGAAGAAGGGCGGCGTGAACGGCGCCTTCTTCGCCATCTATACCTCCAACTTCCTGACGCCCGACCAGGCGACGCGCCGGGCCCTCGAACTGGTTTCGTATGTCTATGATGCCGTGGAACAGAACCCCGACAAGGTGGCCTTCGCCGAAACCCCTGCGCAGGCCCGCCGCAATGCCAAGAACGGCTTGATCTCCATCTTCATGGGCATGGAAAACGGCGCGCCGATCCAGAAGGACCTGTCGCTGCTGCGCATGTTCAACCGCATGGGCTGCACCTACATGACCCTGACGCACGCCCGCAGCAACGAGATATGCGACTCCTGCACTTCGCCGAAGCCCGTCTGGAACGGATTGAGCCCCTTCGGCCGGGAAGTGGTGGCCGAGATGAACCGCCTCGGCATGCTCATCGACGTGTCGCACATCTCCGACGCTTCCTTCTGGGACGTGCTCAAATATTCCCAGGCTCCGGTGGTGGCGACGCATTCCTGCTGCCGCGCCCTGAGCAAGCATCCTCGCAACATGACCGACGAGATGATCGTGGCCATGGCTGAGAAAGGCGGCGTGATCCAGGTCAATTTCTATCCATCCTTCCTCGATGAGAGCTATGCGGAGAAGGCCGGTGCGTTGATCGACGAACAGGAAGAAGCCCAGGACGCCTGGCTGCAGAATCCCGCCGATCCGGCCGTCCAGGAGCGGATGCGCAAGGCTATCGAAGCCCTGCAGGCCCTTCCGCGTCCGTCCTACAAGAAAATCGTGGACCACATCGACCATGTGGTGCAGCTGGTCGGCTTCCGGCACGTGGGACTCGGCAGCGATTTCGACGGCATCGAAGTCACGCCTGACGGCCTGGAAGACGTGAGCCGGATGCAGAAGATCATCATTGAACTGCGCAAGCGCGGCTATTCCGAATACGAGATCCGTCACATCGCCGGCGGCAACTTCCTGCGGGTGATGGAACAGGTCCAGCGGATGGCCGAATAGACCCTCAAATACACTGTCCATGAAAAGATTACTGGTACTTCTGGCGGCAAGTTTCCTCTTGTTCGCCTGCGATAAGGAGGCGGTCAAAGACTTCCTTGTGACGGACCTGCAGGTCGATTATATGACTACGCCACTGGGGATAGATACGCAGTCGCCCCGCTTCAGCTGGAAAATGCAGAGCGACGCCTATGACCAGCATCAGGCGTCGTACCGGATCCTGGTCCGCGAAGCGGATAGCGGCACGCTGGTGTTTGACTCCGGCGACTGCCATTCCGACGTGTCGGTGGGCGTGGTGTACCGCGGCGAGCAGCTGAAGCCCTGCACGCGATACGACTGGACCGTGGAAGTGACCGATGCACAGCAGAAGGTGCAGCAGGCGTCTTCCTGGTTCGAGACCGGTTTGATGGACAGTGGATGGTCGGGTGCCCGCTGGATTTCGGGCGGACAGCCGCATTTCTCGAAATATCGCACCAACTTCGTGCTGGACTACGACGTGACCCTGCCCGCTGGCAGCAGGGAGGCTGGTTTCCTGTTTGGATGGCTGGATGAAACCCATTTTGTGCGGGTGCAGCTGCAGCGGGGCGGCCGGAATCTCGCCCTGGCCATCCGTCATCCGGCTGACAATGGAGAAGTGCTTGATTTTCAGGGTTTCGTGAGTAGGGTTTCCGGAGATGCCAACGTCGAAAAACGGCACCATGTCCAACTGCGCGTCGTTGCGATGGACTATGCCAAAGGCTACAAGATCTGGCCTGCAGTGGATGGCAGCCTTCTCGTCAAGGAGCCCGTTGTCGTGGAATTGTTCCCCGGACAGGAGTGGCAGCCGTACTGCCGTTTCAACCAGGTAGGCTTTGAGCAGCCTGCAGGCACTCCCGCCACCTTCTCCAACCTGACCGTGACGGAGCGGGTGTGGGGGACGACCCTGTATGCGAGCGATGCCGCTTATGCCATCGCCGGCGGCGAGCGCAAACTCCTGTCGCCGGCTGAGGAAAGCGCTGCCCCGATGTTCCGCAAGTCCTTTGAGGTCAAGAAGAAACTGGTTTCCGCTCGTCTTTATACCACGGCCCGGGGCATCTACGAATACAAGATCAATGACTTACGCCTGGCTGACGACTGGTTCAATCCCGGCTCGACCGACTATCGCTTCCGCCTGCTGTACAACAGCTACGATATCACCCATCTGCTCAAGCCGGGCCACAATGCCGTGGGTGCGATGCTGGGCGCCGGCTGGTACAGTGATTTCACGGGATATGCAACGGCATGGCAGGACCAGTATGGCACGGAGCTTTCCCTCATGGCGAAGATCCTGCTGAAATATGTCGACGGTACGCAGGAAATCATTGTTTCCGACGGCTCCTGGAAGGTTTTCAATGCGGGTCCGATCACCAGCGACAGTTTCCAGAACGGGGAAGATTATGATGCCCGCCGTGAATGTGAAGGCTGGTCAAACGCCGGATCCAGTGATGAAGGCTGGGTTGCCGCCACGGTGGTGAATCCCCCGGCTGATGAGGTTGAACTGCAATACTACATCGGCTCTCCCATCCGGAACAACATCACACTGCATGCAGTCTCCGTGTCTGAGCCCAGGCCGGGTGTCTTCGTCTATGACATGGGACAGAACATGGTGGGAGTGCCGCGCATTCATCTGCGGGGCCGCGAAGGTCAGGAAATCACCTTCCGCTATGGCGAGATGATCTATCCGGAAGAAGTGCCGGAAGATCCGCTCCCGCCGTTGACGGCAGAAGTCTATGAAGCGCGCAAAGGTCTGGTATACAATGAAAATTACCGTGGCGCGCTTGCAACGGACCATTATATCTGCCGGGGCGGACGCCAGGAAGTTTTCCAGCCCCATTTCACTTTCCACGGATTCCGTTACATTGAAATCCACGGCCTCGACAAGGCCCTGCCGCTGGCGGATGTGGAAGGTCTCGTGCTGGAATCGGTGGGCAGGCAGCTGAGCGGTTTCGAGTCGTCGAATGCCGACGTGAACCGGCTCTACGAGAACATCGTCTGGGGCCAGCGCGGCAACTTCCTCTCGATTCCGACCGACTGCCCGCAGCGCGACGAGCGTCTCGGCTGGATGGGTGATGCGCAGGTGTTCGTGCGCGCCGCCACCTACAACATGAACGTCGATCCCTTCTTCACCCGCTGGTTCCATTCGCTCCGCGACAGCCAGGCCGAGGACGGCAGCTATCCTGATTTCGTGCCCTATGTCGGCGTTCCGCCGCAGGGTGCCCCTAAGGGCAGGGGAGCCATGGGCTGGATGGAGGCCGGCATCATCATCCCCTGGCAGCTTTATCTCCAGTATGGCGACAGCCAGTTCATCCGGGAACACTACGCCTCGATGGCCGCCTATATGGACTTCCTGCAGCACCGTGCCGTGAATGACATCCAGCCCGGCAGCGGCTATGGCGACTGGGTGGCGATCGAACATACCAACACGCCCCTGACCAATACGGCCTATTACGCCTATGACGCCCTGTTGATGAGCAAGATGGCCGATGCCATCGGAAAATATGCCGACGCAGAACGCTACAAGGCTTTGTACGAGCGGATCAAGGAGGCTTTCAACCGGGAATTCGTCGGTCCCGACGGCATCACCAGGGAATCGGCGCATGTGCCTCCGTACCACGAATGGATCGCCGGTGGCGCCGACGCATCGTTCACGGCCAATACCCAGACTTCCTATGTGGTTCCGCTCCAGGCTGAACTCTTCGACGCCGACCATGAGATGCTGGCCGTCGAGAACCTGGTGGAAAACGTTGCCGCACACGGCTACAGGCTCACGACGGGTTTCATCGGTACCCCATACCTCAATCTCGTCCTCTCGAAACACGACTTCGACGAAGTGGCTTACCAGCTCTTTGAGCAGACGGACTATCCTTCCTGGCTCTATCCCGTGCTGCAGGGCGCCACGACCATGTGGGAGCGCTGGAACTCCTACACCATCAAGCGGGGCTTCGGTCCGGTGGACATGAACTCCTTCAACCACTATTCGTTCGGAGCCATCGAAGAATGGATGTTCTCTTACATGCTGGGCATCCAGCCCGTAGAGAGCGATCCGGGCTATCACAGTTTTGTGCTCGCGCCACGTCCCGGCGGCAGTTTCCGTTATGTCCGCGGCCATTATGATACGGTGTACGGCCGCATTGAGAGCAGCTGGCGCTGGCTCGATAACTTTGAAGGCATGGAATACGAATTCGTCATCCCTGCCAATACCACAGCCCGGGTGCAGATTCCCGTTTCGCCCAGTGTCTTCTGCGAAGTGGTGCAGGGCGGCCGGCATGCCCGGGAGACAGGGGAGAGCGGCGTTTACCTGCTTCCTTCCGGTCACTATCGCTTTATTGTCAAATAATGAAGCAGAAAGAGCAATATTATAAGAAGCTTCACCATTCGCTGTCTTCCAAGATCAGCGGGTGGGTCGTGCTGGCGGCAGCCGTGCTGCTTTCCATCATGATGGGATATATCTGGAGGGTCTGGTCCCGCGCCATCCGGTACGAGGTCGATAAAGATGCCATGCAGGTCCTGGACAACACGGTGATGCGCGTCAACGGCATCCTCGAAGATGCCGAGCTGGCGGCGGCCAACATGTCCTGGCTGATCGAGCGTGACATCGCCGATCCCGACATCATGGTGCCCTATGCGGTCCAGACCGTACGCTGGTCGAGCAGATGAAAACAGCCGTCGCCCGCCACGTGAACGGAGCCGAGGCGAGCGACGATCTGACAATGCTTTGCGTGAAGATTAATTAGCCCAGCAGTTCCTCGCTGCGCTTGATGAAGTCGGCGAGGGCTTTTCCTTTCAGCATGCCGTTCGACAGCAGGGCCAGGTCGGCAGCTTGTTTCAGCAGGGTGTTGTCGGCCGTCAAGGCCTTGACACCGGTTTCGCCCATGATCTTGCGGATGACAGGGTTCTCGGCATTGACCGTGATGTTGAAGCTGTCGGGCAGCTCGCCGTAGAAGTTCATGCCGCCGCCCAGGGCCGCCATGTCGCGGTAACGACGCATGAATTCGCTCTGCGTGATCAGGATCGGGGCAGCCGTTTCGCCCAGGTTCTCCACCTTCACGTCATATTTGTTCTCCTTGGGCAGGAGTTCCTCGAAGACGCTGGTCACATACTTGGCGTCGTCTTCTGAAATCTCGAACTTCGCACGCTCGTCCTTTTCGACCAGCCGGTCGATCGCATCGGCGTCCACACGCTTGAACGTGGCATCTTTCAGCTTGGTCTCCAGCAGGTTCACGAAGTGCGCGTCGAGCGGGCAGTCGAAGACCAGCACGTCGTAGCCCTTCGCTTTGGCCGCTTCCACGTAAGGGTACTGGGCCACCGGATCCGTGCAGTAGAGGTACACGGTCTTCTTGTCCTTGTTGGTCTGGGCTTCCTTGATCTTCTCGCCATAGTCCTCATACTTGAAGAAAGCACCTTCCGTGTTCTTGAACAAGGCGAACTTCAGGGCACGTTCGCAGAATTTCTCGTCGGTCAGCATGCCGTACTCAATGAAGAGCTTCAGGTTGTCCCATTTCTGCTCGAATTCTTCCTTCTTGTTCTTGGAAATCTCTTCCAGCCGGTCGGCCACCTTTTTGGTAATATAGGTGGAGATCTTCTTGACGTTGGCATCTTCCTGCAGGTAGCTGCGCGACACGTTGAGCGGGATGTCGGGCGAGTCGATGACGCCGTGCAGCAGGGTCAGGAACTCCGGCACGATGTTCTCCACGGAGTCGGTGACGAACATCTGGTTGCAGTAGAGCTGGATCTTGTTGCGCGTGACCTCGAGCCGGTCCTTGATCTTCGGGAAGTACAGGATGCCGGTCAGGTTGAACGGATAATCTACGTTGAGGTGGATGTGGAAGAGGGGGTCTTCCTGCATTGGATAGAGCTTGTTGTAGAAGGTCAGGTAGTCTTCGTCCTTGAGCTCGCTGGGCTTGCGCGTCCACAGGGGCTCAGTGTCGTTGATGATGTTGTCCTTGTCGGTATCGACATACTTGCCGTCCTTCCACTCTTTCTGTTTGCCCATGCAGATGGGGACCGGCATGAACTTGCAGTATTTGTTCAGCAGCGCGCCGACCTTGGCCTCTTCAGCGAATTCTTCGCTGTCCGCGTCGAGGAAGAGGGTGACGGTGGTGCCGCGTTCCGTCTTCTTGCTTTCGGTCATGGTGAAATCAGGCTCGCCCTTGCATTCCCATTTCACGGCCTTGGCGCCGTCCTGCCAGGAAAGCGTCTCGATGCGCACTTTCTGTGACACCATGAAGGCGGAATAGAAGCCCAGGCCGAAATGGCCGATGATGCTGCCGGCCTTGTCTTTGTATTTCTCCAGGAATTCTCCGGCGGAGGAGAAAGCGATCTGGTTGATGTACTTGTCGACCTCTTCCTCGGTCATGCCGATACCGCGGTCGGTGATGGTGATGGTCTTGGCCTTGCTGTCCACGTCCACATGGATGGTCAGGTCGCCCAGTTCGCCCTTGAAATCGCCGGTTCCGGCGAGGGCTTTCAGTTTCTGCGTGGCATCGACGGCGTTCGCTACGAGCTCGCGCATGAAGATGTCATGGTCAGAATACAAGAATTTTTTGATGACCGGAAAGATATTTTCCGTGGTCACTCCGATTTTTCCTTTCGTCATGGTTATGGTTTTTAATATTTTTCGTTTCTGGCACAGGTCAAATCAAAAAAGATACCAGCGTCCGGAGTGCGACAAATTGTCAGTTATTTGGAAAACGGCTTGCAGGAAGCCCTTTCCGCCCTGTAAATTTTGCATTTTCTGCCGGTTTTTCGAGATGCTGAAAACTTTGACCAGATAAGTATTCCGAGTTTTTTTTTCGAATCGGGCCGCTTTAGTTTTGCCATCCAAAACAAACGCAGCCCTATGAAACGCTACCTCTTACCGGCTCTTTTCCTTCTTCTGGCAAGCTCCCTTTCCGCCCAGGTTTTCTCCGTGTCCACCAATGCACTGGACTGGGCGAATCTGGGAACGGTCAATGCGCAGGCCGGTCTCGCCCTCAGCCAGCATCTCTCCCTGCATGCCGGCGCCCGCTACAACAACTGGAATTTCGGCAATGCCGACAAAGGAACCGCATTTCAGAACCGCGCCCGTACGGCGTACCTGGGCGTACGCTTCTGGCCCTGGAACGTATACTCATCCTGGTGGTTCAGTGCCCGTGCGCAAGTGGAAGAATACAACCGTGGCGGACTGCTCAGGCGCCCGCTGACCGAAGAAGGCGTCGCCGGAGGCGTCGGCCTGGGTGTCGGCTACAGCCGCATGCTCGACCGCCACTGGAACCTGGACTTCGGCGTGGGCGGATGGTTCGGGAATGCCCTGTATACCCGGTACAGATGCCCGCGCTGCGGGCGGATCGTTACCCGCGAGGACGGAACGCAGGTCCGCGACCTGACACGCTGGTTCGTGCTTCCTTCCAATGAATGGCAAGTCTCCATCACTTACATATTCTAGTACCATGGACCGGACGTCATTAATGTTACTGTTGCTGGCCGGGATGCTGGCTGCTTCCTGCGGGACCGCACGGAAGGCGGACCGGCTGCAGGAAAGCCAGCTGACGGCCGCCCTGGCCATGCCGGAAAGCTGGCAGACGGGTTTTCAGGAAATCGAGTTGCCGCATTTTGCGGAGGACAGCCTCGTCGTCCATGATTTCATGGGACGGGAAGTCATCATCATGAACGCGGTGCGCGATGAGGCCAGTGGGGAGATGGTTGCCAACGAGACCCTGAAGGCCGCTCGCGTGACGGCACGCTTCCGCAACGTGGCGGAGCGGCATGGCAAGATCGATCTGGCCTTCCAGGTCATCGTGCCCGCCGCCATGCAGGACAGTCGCTGGCAGGTCCGTTTCCATCCCCGGATGAACGTGCTGGATGAGGAAGTGGCGCTCGATGACATCCTGATCACCGGAAAAGACTTCAGAAAAACACAGTTGCGCGGCTATCAGCAATACGAACGCTTCCTGCGCAGCATTGTCACCGATACCACCCGTTTCATCGACATGCACCAGCTGGAAATCTGGATCAAGCGCAACCTGCCCCGGCTCTATGCCCTTCGCCGGGACAGCACAGAGGTATCCGATGCGCAGTTCGCATCCATCTTTGGCGTGAGCGAACGGCAGGCCGTGGATTATTACACCTATGGCTGGCTGGTGCGCCGCAACGAACGCCGTATCCGTGACAAGGACAAGATGTTCCGCCGCTATGTGAAGGTTCCTGTGCAGACGGATCACCTGCGCCTGGACACACTGATGGTCAATGAGGCAGGGGAGTTCGTGTACAATTATGTGCAGACGCTGCAGACGCGCCCGAAACTGCGCAAGGTGGATATCCGGCTCGCCGGCGAGGTCTGCGAACAGGAGAAGGTAGTCTATACCGTACCGGAAAGTGAGCCGCTGACCTTCTATATCAGTTCGCTGAGTGCCTTTGTCGACGGAAGGGAACGCTACCTCGACCAGATCGTTTCCCGCCGGGTGGACGTGCAGCGGGAAGCGCGGCTGCTCTTCGAAGTGGGGGACGACCGGGTCCGGGAAGAACTGGGAGAAAACCTGCAGGAAATCCTGCAGATCCGTGCGACCCTGGCCTCTTTGCTGGAGAACGAGTCTTTCGACCTCGACAGCATCGTCGTAACGGCCCATGCCTCGCCGGAAGGGTCGTGGAAGGCCAACGATGCGCTCTCGCAGCGCCGCAGCGAAAGTGTCGGGCGTTATTTCGAACGGTTCATGCAGCAGTTTGCCGATTCTGCCGACCGTGCGGCCGGTGTCTTCATCAACCTCGACGGAAGCCGCGCCGCCGCGCCCGTACGCCCCGGCATCCGTTTCAGCAGCCATGCCGTGCCCGAGAACTGGGACCAGCTCGACCGTCTGGTCGAAGCCGATTCCCTGTTGACCCTCATCCAGAAAGCGCGGTACCGGGAGCGCCGCCTCGAGCCTGATCCCGACCGTCGCGAGGAGGCCATGCGGGCTGACGATTATTATCCCTATCTGAGAGATTTCCTGTATCCGCGCCTGCGCGTAGTGTCCTTCGATTTCCGGCTGCACCGGCGTGACATGGCACAGGACACCATCCATACGACGGTGCTGGATACAAGTTATATGGCTGGCGTCCAGGCCATCCGCGACCGTGACTATCAACGTGCGCTGACCTTGTTGCGTCCCTATGCGGATTTCAATACAGCCATCGCTTACTGCTGTCTGGACTACAACGCGAGTGCCCGTTCGATCCTGGAAACCCTCGACCGCAGCGCCGAAGTGAATTATATGCTGGCCCTTGTCTATGCGCGGCAGGGAGATGAACGCAGTGCCGTGGAATGTTATCTCCATGCCTGCAGCCAGAACGACCGCTTCGTCCATCGCGGTAACCTGGACCCGGAGATCAGCGCGCTGATCCGCAAATACGATCTGAACCATGAATCCTGAAATGCACCCTACGATGAAACATGTCTTGAATACACTGTTGCCGGCCCTGCTCATCCTTGCATCCGGCTGTAATCCGGTCGAGCCCTGTCTGGCCTGCCGGGAGGAACCACGGCTGCGCCGCCTGGAACTGACGCTGTCGGCCGCTACCAAGGGGAGCGCGGAGCCGTTGATTTCAGACATCCAGGTGACACGCTGCCAGCTCTATGTTTTCAGCCGGAACGGCAACCTGGTGAACTGCTACCAGTCATCCGACGGCCGCTTCGACTTTTACCTGACCGATGAGACCTACGATTTCGTGGCGGTCGCCAACAAGGAAGACCTGCCCGTCGCGGGCATCACCCGGCAGGAACTCGGCCGTACGGAGACGACGCTTGCGGAGAATGCAGAAGGAGGCCTTGTGATGGTCGGCTGTCTCGACAGCCACATCATCGAGTCGGACGAGAAGATCACCGTGGAAATGAAGCGCCTGGTCGCCAAGGTCAGCTATGTGCTGCATACGGATTTCACGGGCCCGCTGGCGGCGGATCCGTTCCAGGTGGAAGATGTGTACCTGACCAATGTCGTGGGAAGCAGCCCCCTGGCCCTGACCGACTCGCTGCCTGCTTCCGATGCGTTGTGGTACAATCGGATGAACTGGGAGGACCGGGGCGATGAACCCGCCGCACTCCTGCGGGGAGGCCCCAGCTTCTACGCACTTCCCAACGCTTCACCAGACAACCATGACAAGGAGAAGTGGGGGAGCCGTTGCACCCGCTTCGTAGTAAAGGCCACATTGGCCGGCCGGACCACCTACTACCCCGTAACCCTGGAGAAAGTACAGGCCAACCACCACTATCACATCGACCTGACCATTGCCGGCTTCGGCGTGGACCATCCGGAAGACCGCCCGGATGACTACAAGGATTTCCAGGCGCAGGTATCCGTCGCTCCCTGGAAAGCCGGAGGAGACTTTCGGGGGAATTTTTAGAAACACCAACACCAAAACCTTTATATCATGAACAAAATCTTACTTTTTGCCGCATGCGCCTGTTTCTGTATGACCGCATGCCAGGCAGGCCTGGATTCCGCGTCGGAATCCGAAACCGGATCGTTGATCGTTTCACTGACCACAGGAGGCTCGCCGGCCGTCAAGTCGGTGACGGATGTCGTGGGAAAAGAAAGCTATCTCAAAGATGTACAAGTATTTATCTTTAAGACGGACGGATCGCTCTACCAGCGGGAAGTGTTCCCGGAAAATACGGCTGTCCATGCGATAAGCGGGGTGAAATCCGGCTATTACAAACTGGCTGCCGTGGCCAATGCGCCGGCCATGACCGGCATCCAGACGCAGTCTGAACTGGAGCAGCAGGCCATCGCCCTGTCGCTCAATGACCCGCAAGTCGGCTTCCTCATGTACGGAGCGACGGAAAATAACGTGATGGTGAGCGGCAGCAACGATTCGCCCGCCACTGTCACGATCGACCTGACACGACATGTCAGCCGGGTCCGCCTGACGACCGTGCAGAACAACTTGCCGTCTGATTGCGGTTCTCTGAAAGTGGAAGGCGTGTTTCTGGAAAACGGCCTGGGAAGCTGGACGCTCCTGGCCTCCGCAGCCCCGACGGTCTATGTAAATTACGCCGGCCGCAAGTCGGGAAAGAACACGTCGACCAGTGAAGCCGATTTCATCACCAAGGCGTCCGATGCCGAAAGTGCCGCACTGACCTTCCAGGCCGTAGACAGGACTGTCAGCCGCAGCGAGACTCCTGAAAGCTTCAACCTGCCGCTCTACAGCTTTCCGAACCCGCTGGCCATGTCGGACGATCATTTCGGAGCAACCGCTGAATCATCCTGTACGCGTCTGGTCCTCCGGGCCTCCTATGGCTCCCCGTCGGAAAGCTGGTATTATCCCGTGACGATTCCGTCCATGGAACGAAACACCAGCTATGACGTATCATTCGTGATTTCCGGTCCGGGCTCGAAAGATCCGAACCAGCAGGTCTCGAACGGTAACCTGTCCGTAGAAGTCCGTGTCGTCGCTTGGCGTGAGGGCGCCAGCTATTCGGGGGATTTCTGATGAAAAAGGCTCGTGCCCAGCGCTGGCTGCCGGGTGCATGGCTGCTGCTCGCTCTGGCGGCGGCAGCCTGTACCCAGTGGCAGCCGATGGCCGGGGAGGGTGCGCTGACCATCGTCATTCCCGGCTCAGGCAGTACCACGAAAGCTGCCTCCGACATTACGCCCTTTTCGTATGAAGTGGCCGTCAACCGGTTGCAGCTGCTCCTCTTCAGGGATGACGGCACGCGTTGCGACTATCTGTCGCTGGATGCTTCGTCCGTCAGCCTGCCTTACACGAAACAATATCCGTCGCTGGGTGCAGGAACCTACCGGATCTATGCGGTGGCCAATGGCCCGGATCTGCGTGCCGTGACCACGGAGAGGGCACTGTCGGGTACGGCTGTCAGCCTGGCAGACTGTGGATTGACGGATGCTACGGGTTTCGTGATGATGGGAAGCTCCGGGGTACAGGTCCGTTCCGGAGAAACCAGCCAGGCGAATCTCCCCATGAGCCGTTTTGCGGCGCGGGTGCGGGTGACTTCCATCCGGAACCGTCTGCCCGCGGGATATGCTGCGGGCGGAGCGATGGTCATCAAAGGGATATTCCTGATCAATGCCCGGGAGACCTGGACGCTGGACGGGGCCGGAACGCCTTCGGGCTGGCTGAACCTCGGCGGCCGGGAAGCGGGAAAAGCATCTTCGACATTACGCCAGGACTATATCAGCACCGTGGAACAGGTTCCGGCCGCGTACCGTTCCCATTTGTTCAGGACCCTGTCTGTCTCCCTGGCCCGGAACCAGGAATACAATCCCCCGGATGCCTGTTTTTACAGTTTTCCCAACGACGTGACCGTTGACCATACGGGTCCTGATGCAACGCCGGAAAGCGGTGCGGCAACCCGGCTGGTGGTCCTGGCTACCGTGAACGGCGCGGACTGGTGGTATCCGGTCACCTTGCTGAAAGACGGAATCGGCCTCGAACGCAACACGACCTGCGATATTACCCTGACCATCTGTGCCAGCGGCTCCGCCGATCCCAACGAACCCGTTGCGGAAGCCCGTCTGGTGGCGACCCTTTCCCGCACGGCCTGGGATACGGGGTCCAGTTATAGCGAACCCCTTTAATCTACGACAACATGAAATATCATTTTATCCGCTTCCTTTTCGGCTGTTTCCTGCTTTGTGCAGGCATCGGTTGCACCGTGCGTGAAGACCGGTTCCCTTGTCCCTGCTATCTGGACATTGACTACCGGGCGTTGCTTGCCGCCAACCCGGCCCTCGATACGTCGGGCAGGGTGGATGTACTTCTGCTGGAAGACGGCGACCGGTGGACGACCCAGCATCCTTTGGAACAATGCCCCGAAATGGAGGAAATCGCAGTGGAGAAAAGCCACGTGCAGGTAGTGGCGCTCGTACATGACAAGCCCTGGCAGGACTTCCTCGCGGAAGGAACGCGGGTAAGCTATGAGGCCGGGAACGAGATGGATGCCCTTTATGCTTTTTCTGAGTGGGTGGATTGCACCGATGAGGAAGCCTGTTGCGTGCTGTATCCCCACAAGCAGTTTTCGATGATCCGGTTTACCGACGAAGCTGACGGCGCCATCTGCCGTCAGTACAATATGGTGATCCGCGGTACGACCTGTGGTTTTGACGCCGCCGATTTTTCGGCCATCGAGGGAGAGTACCTTTATACGGTGCAGGAAGATGACGGCGAGGGCCGCATCTGTGTGCGTATTCCCCGCCAGATACGGAGCGACCTGCTGCTGGAATTCTGGGAGAAAGACGAGCACCGGCTCCTTTTTTCCAGCCCTGTCGGAGTGTATCTGTTTGCCGCCGGGTATGATCCCGCTGCCATCGACCTGCCCGATTTCTCCCTGCGGATCGATTTCCGCGATGCCCTGCTGTATCTGCGTATCGCCGACTGGCAGGACGAATACATCTACAGTCTCTATGATTAAAAAGGAAGAAACATGAAACGATCCTGTTATCTCCTTCTCATCCTGGCAGGATGGATGGCGGCACTGTCCGGCTGCCAGTCCCCCCTGGCCGGGGAATCCGGCCGCCGTTCCGGCGAACAGACGCTGGAAACGGCACTTTCCGTCATGCCGGCTGTCGATCCCCACCGGACCAAAAGCAGTTACACCGGGACGGACGATGCCGTCAGCAACTGGAACCTGCTGGTCTTCGAGGGCGGTGTCCTGCATGCAAAATACTATCAGGACTCGGGCAGTGACCTGAGCCTGGCCGTCATGACCGACCGTCCGTACAGTTATTTTGCCCTGGCAAACGTCGGTGACCAGACGGGCCGTTTCGCGGTCGGAACGACGACCCTCGACGAAATGGCCGCGCTGCGCATCGACGCAACGATCGCCAACGGCCTTCCGATGGCCTGGCAGAGTGATGGCGCCATTGCCTTTTCCAGGCGGCAGCTGGCCGGAGGGCAGAAGCTTCCTGTCCAGCTGACCCGCCTGGCCGGGCGCTACGACATTGTCGTCGATCCGTCCGGCCTGACAGAGTGGACGTTCACGGCCACGAGCCTGTCCCTGCACGGGGTATCCAGCGTGATGCCGTTTGCCGGCCGCTCCCGTGCCGCAGCAAGCTCCGTGGTGGCGGACGCCGCCACGGAGGAGGACCTGGCCGCGCTCAACGCAGGGCTGCCCGCCACATATTATCCTTTGGAAAACTGCCTGGGAACGCTGCTGCCGGCGGGTGGCAGCCCCTGGAACAAGATACCGGCCAACATCCCTTCCGGCACTTATCCCAGCTATATCGAGATCGGCGGCATTCTCCGGATGACAGACGGCAGCCAGCTGGAAAAGGCGGTAACTTGCCGTTTCTGCCTTGGCGAAAATGCCACCGACAATTTCGACGTGGTCCGCAACCGGACCCATACCGTGACGCTGGTGCTGAGCGACGCCGCGATGTCAGGTACCAGCACCCACTGGAAATTGGAAACGGGTTCCTTCACGGACACCCGTTCCCTTGCCTTTACACACGAAACCATTGAACTTCCGGCGGGCGGATCGGTCGAAGAGGCCATTCTTCGCACGCCGGCGGGCTTGAAATATATTGTCGAGGCCGATGACGCCCTGGTCAGGGCAGGGGTGACGCTTTCCGGTCATGCCTGGGGTGACGTCTGCAACAACGATGTCCTGACCCTGACGGCACCTGCCGGGGTTGGCTATCTGACAGGCACGCTCCGGCTGAAGACCCTCGACGGCAGCAAGACAGCTTCTGCGACGCTGGTCGTCGGGACCAGGCCGCGCATCCTGACCGGCCTGCGCATGGAACCTGCTGAAGTCTACCTGCCTGCTTTCGGGAATGATTTGTGGGCATCCGGCTATTCCCAGACCTACTATGCCCAAAGTACGGCCAGACAGTTCCGTCTGTATGCCATTTATGACGATGGCACGGAGGCAGATGTCAGCACAGCGGCGGAATGGTCGGGAAACCACTTCGTCGCCTGGTGGGCAGATGACTACTATCACATGCTCAACGTCTATGCACCCTCTTCCTGTGGCGGAGAAGTCTACGTATATCGTCTTTATTATACCAGCTCGACCGGCAGTGAGGTCTGGATGGGACCGGATTATCTGGAAGATGAGGATTATCTGTATTACTTCTGGGAAGCCGATCTCGTGTCGCAGAACGCTCCTCAAGCGTTGCTTTCGGCAAGCTATACGGAAAAAGGCGTCACAAAGACGGCGGAGGCCTACGGCGTGCTCACGAATCCGGCCAAGCCGTTGCGGCTGGACATCACGCCTGGATCCTGCGAGGCATTTACCGATGGATCCCGTGTCACTTTCTCGGCCATCTGTACCCTGGATGACGGAACGACTGAAAATGTCACAGGCAAGGCTGTCTGGTCTTCGGACGGCCTGGTGACAAGCGAAGGGAACGGTGTGTTCATGACCGGGTATCAGGCAGGAACGACGAAGGTCCGTGCGACCTATACGGCCAAGGGTGTCACAACACAGGCCGAGGCCAGCCTGGTCCTTCGTGAACGCACTGTCTCACAGATAGAATTGAATGTGAAAGACGGGGATGAATGGCTTTGGGACCGCAAGGAAGTCTCCCTGAACTCCAGCCAGACCTGGCGCTTGCGTGTCGTGTATGAAGACCAGACGGTCGCTTACATCTACGACGGTTTCACGCTGACGAGTTCCCGTCCGTCCGTGGTACTTGCATCCGGTAGCTCGAGCCAGGCCGTCGCCTTGGGAACGGCGGTGGTTACGGCATCTTTCAAGGGATTGACCAGCAATGGCGTAACCATCGATGTTACGGAACATAATTATAGCTACGATCTCGTAGTGGCACCGTCCATGCCCGAGTTGGAATGGAATGAGACCCGCAGTTTCAAGGCCCTTCTCTATCGCTATGACAACGATGTGGTGGATCCCACATATGGGACGAACGGATATATTGACGTTTCGGCACAGGCGGCATGGGAAGTCAGTAATGAACTGCTTGCCGTTGCATCCTGGAATGCGGGCTCGCGGGCCCTCTCCGCCAACAATACGAGCTCCAGCGCTGTAACGGGCAGGATATGGGCCAGTTATGACGGGTATTCCAATTATTCCCTGGTTAAGGTCGCTGCGAAAACGGATCCCGTCAACCCGCCGGGCCCGACTCCTGCACTTTCTGTCAGTCCCACGGAACTGACCTGGGAGGCAGACGCTTCCGGTTCTTCGTCCGCCAGGACGTTCAGGATTATCAGCAATGTTTCCTGGACCATCAGTGGAAAAGGCAGCCACTGGAGCATAAGCCCCGAAAGCGGTTCGGGCGATGCGACGGTCACCGTCTTCCCGACGACGACCAACACTTCAACGGACGACCTTGAAACCACGCTCACCATTTCCGGCACGGATGTCTCCAGCCGGACGGTTACACTGAGGCATCGGGGAAAGAATGACCAGCCGGAGATCCGCTACAAGATTGTGACCAGCGTGATTGACGACAGCATCGAAGTGGGCGGGACGACGACGGCTTCGGCTGTGCTGTATGCCAGTACCGACGGTGGAAACAGCTATCCCACGGTCGTAAGCACGCAGGCATCCTCGTTCAGCAACGAGGCATCCGGTTCGCATGTATCGATTTCCGGGAACACCGTCACAGGTGTTTCGGCCGGCAGTGCGCTGATCCGGGGCCATTTCAGCGGTTATGCGGCAGACGTGCATACGGATGCCTCGCTGACCGTTGCGGCGGCGCCGATACCTGAGACCAAATACCTGAATGCCAGTCCTTTGTCCCTGTCATGGAGCTGGGATGCCTACGGCTCCGGCGAAGGAAAGGACGTCAGCATCAATTCCAACACCAGTTGGACGGTCCTGTCGTGTCCGGATGACTTCGGCTGGTCGAAGACCGCCACATCGGTGACAATCTGGCCGCTTGCCGCCAATGAGAGTTTCTCCGGAGCAATCACCGGTGTGCTGGTGTTGCGGGGGGATGGCGTCGAGGATGTTTCCATCAGCCTGCAGCAAGGCAAGAGGACGCGCCAGCTGACCGGAATCCGCTTTGATGCTGCTTCCTATGAACTGGTCAGCATCGTCTCCGGAAGTCTGCGCTACTGGCAACCGTTCTCGGTGACGGCCCTCTACAGCGACGGCTCCGGCAGTGATGTTACCCGATCATGTAGTTATTCCGACCAGGGAAGCCTGTCTGTCGATGCCTCGGCCGGGCGCCTGACGGCGACGGCGGCCTGCAGCGGAAAGACGGTCACGGCCACGTATGAAGGCATGACGGCAACGGCCACCTATGCGGCTGAAGCGCTGGAATGTCCGGAGTCGCTCACCATCGGTTCCCTGGAATCCCAGGAAGATCCCGACCGGAATTTCGTGATCCGGAAAGTATCCGTCACGGTCTCCACGGCCTTTGCGAGCGGGACGACCAGCCGGGAACAGGTCAGTTCGGTTGATTGTTCGACATCCAGCTTGATCGAGGCGCAGGGATATGTCTCCGGCAGTGGCTGGCAGTTCCGTTTCACGGCGGCAGGAACCGGCTCCGTTACTTTCTCCTATACGCTGAACGGCCAGACTGTCAGCAGTACGATCAATCTGCGTTGCGATGCAAACGGGAAAGTCCGCAAACAGTAAGTCTGCGGGACGTCCGGCCAGAACAGTTGCTTGACGTCCCGTCAGATACGGATAATTGGCATTTTTGCCGGAAAATCCGTATCTTTAGGCCTTGTGAAATTCAGGGTCCCGAATACGTACGTCATCATTGCCATGCTCATCGCGCTTTGCGCGGTAGCGACCTGGTTCGTGCCGGGAGGACAATATGTGACGTCGGAAGACGGGACCCTGGTTTACGAACCGGTCGGATCCGTGCCACAGACCTGGCAGGTATTTTCCGCCATCTACCACGGTTTCGTGAAGCAGGCCGGCATCATCATCTTCATTCTGGTGGTGGGCGGCGCCTTCTGGCTGCTGAACGCCACCGGTGCCGTATCTGCGGGTATCAGCCGCTTCATCCGGCGTGTGGGCCGGTATGACAAGCTGGTGCTGGTTGCGCTGACCCTGCTCTTTTCGCTCGCCGGCGCCGTTTTCGGCATGAGTGAGGAGACCATTCCCTTTATCGGCATCGTGGTGCCGCTCGTCGTCTCGATGGGCTACGATGCCTTCATGGGCATGCTCATCGTCTATGTGGCGGCCAATGTCGGTTTCTCCAGCGCCTTCCTCAATCCTTTCACGGTAGGCATCGCGCAGGGGATGGCGGGCCTGCCGCTGTTTTCGGGCATGAACTACCGGCTTTTCTGCTGGGGACTGCTGACGCTGCTGATGGTCTTGTTCGTCGTCTTGTATGCGCGTCGTACCCGTCGCGTGCCCGAAGCAACTGTTGTTGAAACGGCGGAGGCTCCCGAACTGACTGCCCGGCAGAAATGGATCCTGCTCGTGCTGCTGGCCACGGTGGTCCTGCTCATCGTGGGTGTGACCTGCTGGGACTGGTACATGCCTGAAATCACCGGTCTTTTCCTGCTGATGGGCATCGTCTGCGGGATCATCGCCGGTTTCGGTGCCAACCGCATCGCAGATGAGTTGATTGCGGGCGCAAAAGACATTCTTTCCGCTGCGCTGGTGGTGGGCTTCGCCTCCGGCATCGTAGTCATCCTGCAGGACGGCCGCATCGTGGACAGCATCCTCCATTCCCTCCAGAACGGCCTGGACGGCACGAGCCCCGTGGCTTCGCTTTCTGCCATGTACGGCATCCAGGCCCTCATCAATTTCCTGATACCCAGCGCGACGGCCAAGGCTGCCATCACGATTCCCATCATGGCACCTTTTGCCGACCTGGTGGGCGTGTCTCGCCAGGCCATGGTGCTGGCCTTCCAGTTCGGTGACGGTTTCACCAACATGATCACTCCGACCTCCGGCGTACTTGTCGCCGCCCTGGCCATGGCCCGCGTCCCGTACGAGAAATGGGTGAAATGGGTATGGAAGGGAGTGGTCGTGCTGCTGGTGCTGGGCTTCCTGCTGTTGCTGCCCACGGTCTTGTTTTCCATTGAAGGTTTTTAAATGTCATACGATATGAAACATGCATGGATTGTGGCCCTTGCGGGCTGTTGTTTGCTGGCGGCCTGTACGCCGGAGATCGAAACGCCCACGGGGGCTTCCTTTCCCGACAAGGGCTGGCTTTTCACGGGACCGGCTCCCTATACTCTGACGACCAGGGTGGAAGCGGCCCCCGGACCGGCTTCGTTCCAGCTGGTGACGGACCTTTCGCTGATGGCGGAGAATCCGGAAGTAATTCTTTCAAAGGATGTTACAATAGCTCCGGACAGCACCCTGACCGTGCCGCTGGGCAAGCTGCAGCCGGGCTTCTACGAGGTGCGGCTGCGTGATTCCATCCGCTGGAACATCGGCGTGCGACCCGACGCGGTCGTCAGCTTGCCGGACGCCCAGCCCGATTTCGACGCGTTCTGGGAACAGACCCTTGCCGAGATGGACCAGATTCCGCTGGAGGCAGTCTGGACCGAGATTCCGGAGTTCTCCAATGAGAAACGTACCTGCTACGAAGTGCGCTATCCTTCCTGGGGCGGCGGCATTGCGGGTGGCATCATCTCCATTCCCGTGGCAGAGGGCAAGTTTCCTGTATGTCTCCAGTACATGGGTTACGGGGCGCCGGTGTACTATTTTGATCCGAACGCTGCGGCGGACCGGATTGAATATGCGGTGAGCATCCGCGACCAGGGCATTTTCAAAGGTGACCAGGACCGCTGGATCGACCGCGGGCTGGGTGCCAGGGAGACCTTCTATTACAGAGGCGCTTTCGCCGATGCCAAGCGGGCCGTGGATTTCGTCGCTTCCCTCGACAAGGCCGATACCGACCACATCGTCGCGCTGGGCGAGAGCCAGGGCGGCGCGCTGACCTTTGTCGCCGCGGCGCTGGACGACCGCATCAAGGCCATCGGCCCGGCCGTTCCTTTCCTGGGCGACTATCCCGATTATGCGAAGATCGTATACTGGCCCGTGCACGAAGTGTTCGAGCAGGCCGACAAGGAAGAGATCGACCGTGCGGAGCTCTTCAGGATGCTCTCGTATTTCGACGTGAAGAATTTTGCGCCGCGTATCCAATGCCCCGTCTATATGGCTTTCGGCCTGCAGGATCCGACCTGTCCGCCGCATACCAATTTCTCCATTTACAACAATCTGGGGACCAAGGACAAACGTTACTATTGCGTGCCGGACTGCGGACATGCCATGTGGCAGGTCCCCGCATGGGCTGCCGAACGCGACGCTTTCCTGTCCGCCTTTTAGGCTTTTTTCCTATATTTGTTGCCAATTACTCAATTCATCATCATGAAAAGAATTCTCGTACTTTTCGCTGCACTGACCCTTTCCCTGAGTGCAGTCGCTGATGAGGGCATGTGGTTGCTGCCGCTCATCCAGCAAATGAACAAAAAAGACCTGAAGGCGGCAGGCTGCAAACTGACCCCGCAGGAAATCTACAACATCAACAAATCGTCGCTCAAGGATGCCATCGTCCAGTTCGGCGGCGGCTGCACCGGCGAGATGATCTCCAACCAGGGCCTCCTGGTGACCAACCACCACTGCGGTTACGGCAGTATCCAGGGCCTCTCCACCGACGAGCACAACTACCTCATGGACGGCTACTGGGCCAATGAGCGTGCCGAGGAGATTCCTGTTCCGGGCCTGAGCGTCACCTTCCTGGTGTCGATGGAAGATGTCACGGCGCAGGTAGAGTCAGCTGACGATCCGGACAAGACCCGTCGCGAGATCATCGCGGCTGCCACGGAGAAGAACCCGGGCTGCCGTGCCGTCGTGACAGGCTTCTACAATGACAACATCTATTACCTGATCATATACCGCACGTACCGTGATGTCCGTTTCGTGGGCGCTCCGCCGGCCTCGATGGGTAAATTCGGCGGTGAGACCGACAACTGGATGTGGCCCCGCCACACCTGCGACTTCTCGATGTTCCGCGTTTACGCCGACAAGAACAACATGCCGGCCGACTACGATGTTGACAACGTGCCATACCGTCCCGCCCAGAGCCTGAAGATCTCGCTCAAGGGACCGCAGGAGAATGACTTCGCCATGATTCTGGGCTATCCTGGCCGTACGCAGCGCTACCAGACGGCAGCCCAGCTCGAGCAGATGATCGCCACCAACCGCATCCGCATCGACGCCCGCACCGTGCGTCAGGACCTGATGTGGGAAGCCATGTGCGCCGACCCGTCCGTCCAGCTGAAGTATGCCGACACGTACGCCGGCAGCGCCAACGGCTGGAAGAAGTGGCAGGGTGAGGAACTCGCCTTCAAGAACCTGAACATCATCGGCCGCGAAGAAGAGAAGGAAGCTGCGCTGAAGGAATGGATTGCAGCCGACCCGGCCCGCGCCGAACGCTACGGCACACCGATCGAGGATATCGCCGCCTATGTGGCCAGGAATGACGCCTCCACCCGCGCCGTCACCCTCATCTCCGAGGCTCCCAGCCGGATCGAGCTGCTGAGTTTGTTCTCCTCCCTGGTCAACACTTACGGACGTGCACACCAAAAAGACAGTACGGTCACGATGAAAAGTGTCGTTCCGCGCCTTCAGCCCAGTTATCGCGACTATGTGGCTGAACTGGACCGCAAGGAAGCCATCGCACTGCTCGAGTTCTACCGCAACAACGCCAAGCCCGAAGACTTCCTGGAAATCCCGGGTGAAGACTTCGCCACGATGGACATTCCGGCTTATGTGAACAAGCTCTTCGACGAAAGCGTGCTCACTTCCTACGAAAAGTTGTCCAGCGCCACGGAAGAGCAGCTCCAGAACGACCCGGCCGCCGGGCTGATGGCTTCCATTACCGGACCGCTGATGAAGCATTATATGGCCCTTTATGGCAGCGCAATGCGTCCCGGTCCGGGCGGACGCCCCGCTGTCGACGAGAACGAGGCCAAGTACAACAAGGCCCGCAAGAATTTCGCAGCCGCCCTCATGGAATGGCAGAAAGGCCAGGCTATGTATCCGGACGCCAACTCCACGATGCGTCTGACCTACGGCCACGTGCTGCCGTATTCGCCGAAAGACGGCCTCAGCTACTGGTACTACACCACCGCCAAGGGCCTGCTGGAGAAGGAAGATCCCACCAATCCGGAATTCATCCTTCCGGCCAAGGTGAAGGAGCTGGTACTCGCCGGTGATTTTGGCCGCTGGGCCGATGCCGACGGCACGCTGCACACCTGCTTCCTCACCAACAACGACATCACGGGCGGCAACTCCGGTTCGCCGGTGCTCGATGCCAGGGGCAACCTCATCGGCCTGGCCTTCGACGGCAACTGGGAGAGCATGAGTTCCGACGTGATGTTCGAGCCTGAACTCCAGCGTTGCATCTGCGTCGATATCCGCTACGTCCTCTGGATGGTGGAGAAGTTCGGCGGCGCGACCAACATCATCAACGAGCTGACCCTCGTGAAATAAGGGAAAGCTGGTTGCAAAAAAAATAGGAGCGGTTCGGGCCGCTCCTATTTTTTGTTATTTCTTTTTGGGTGGCGTATAGTTCATGCGGACCTTCTCGTAGCCGACATCGCCATTCTTGTCGATTTTGATGCGGACCAGATAGTGATTTTGTTTGGATTAACGGAAGGCCTGCAGGAAGTCCGCAATGCGGTCCAGCCAGTTGTAGCTGCCCGTGCCGGGGGAGGCGGTCTGCTGGAAACAGTGTTCGCGGGTGGCCAGGGTATGCAATTCGGCCTGGATGCCCATGGCCCGCAGCTGCTCCCAGACTTTCACGGAATTCATGGCCGCATAGCCGTCGGCGTCGCCGTGCAGGAACAGCATCGGAGCCGTATCCAGGTCAAAGGAAAACTCCGGTACGAGCAGCGCCGAGTCATCGTTGCCGCCCGTCTTGTTGTAGCCGTCAGCGCCGTCCGTCAGGGCGTAGGCGGGATAGATGCCGATGCCCCATTGGACCTTGCAGGAAAGTGTATCGAGGTCATCGACAGGCCAGTATGACCTGTGCCGAGAAGAAGTCACGCCCATGAGCGTGAGATGGCCGCCGGCCGATGAACCCATGATGCCGATCCGGTCCGGATCGAGTCCGTAGGCAGAAGCCTGGCTGCGTACCAGCCGGATGGCCCGCTGCAGATCCTGCCAAGCCGATGTGTGCTTGGCCAGCCCTTCCGGCCGGGGCGTACGGTATTTCATTGTGACGACCGTCATGCCCAGTGCGTTGAGGTATCGGCGGGCCGGAGCTACTTCGAAACCTTCCGTACCGTTGCCCACATAGGCGCCGCCGGAATAGATGATCTGGATGGCATCGGTTGTCCGGTGTTCTGGAATGAACCACTCCAGATAGGGCGTACACTGTTTCTCCTGGAAATCGGGCATCTTGCCATCGGGCCAGACATTTTCCTTGTGATAGGAAGTCGGTACCAGATCCTCGGGAAAACGGTCCATCAAGGCCACTTCCGGCTCCGGTCCGCCCAGATAACCCATCTGGGTCATGAATTCGATGCCGCGCTCGAAACCGAAGGCGCCGTGTCCCTTCCCGGGATAAAGATGCAGTTCGGCCGGCACGCCCATCTGTCGCAATTTCCTGTATACCAGTGTGGAACCGTTAGGGGAGTAGGGGTCCTTGCCTCCGTGGTGCAGGCTCATCGGGCAGGTTTTCGCATCGAAGGCGAAGACGCTGCTCAGCGTGACGTCAGTACCGTATCCTTCGCGGGTCGCCGGTGTTCCGTCTTCAGCGTCGCTCGTGACGTAGGCTGGCGCATTGACGATGGCCCAGTTGATGTGGCAGGGAATCGAATCGTAGTAATCCACGCTGGCATAGGCCTGTGTCTGGGAGCTGGTCGCCAGCAGCAGGGCCAGGTGCGAACCGGCCGACATGGAGACCACACCGATTTTCTCCGGATCGAAGCCCCTGGCTTCCGCCTGGCTGCGGACCAGGCGGACGGCACGCTGGCCGTCTTCCCAGGCCGTCTGGTAGATGGGAAGCCCTTCCGGCCGGGGGGTGCGATACACGAAATTCACGCATTGTACGCCGCGTCGCGTCAGTTCCTCTTTCCAGTATCGGATGAGTCCCACGTCGCAGCAGCATTCGTAGGAACCGCCGGAAATGAGAATCATGCAGACGTCTTTCCGGACGGAATCGGCAGGCGCCGGGAACCATTCGAGGTAGGGGATGCGGTGCGCGTCGGGCAGGAAACCCGGCGCATCGGCCTCGTCGGTCATTGCAGCGATCTGGCCGGGTTGTGCATCCGGCATCCGCCCCGCGGGCCAGATGTATTCGCGCTGCTGGGCCGTGAGCGGGAGGCAGCAGCAGAGCAGGAATAGGATCAGAAAGCGTTTCATGGTGCAGGTTTTATCCCGTGACTTTCCAGCGTACGCGCCAGCGGCCGTTTTCGTAGTCATGGCTGAGAATCTGGAAGGTGCCGCATTCCGCCGTGTTTTTGACGTGGGCACCGATGCAGGCACAGGCGTCGTAATCGCCCACGCGCACGATGCGCAGCGTCGGGGAAGCGTCTTCGGGCAGTTTGCTCAGGTCGACGATGGCTGCGGCTTCCTCGCGCGGCAGGAAGTCGATGGTCACGTCGAGTCCCTGGCCGATCACCTCATTGACCTTTGCCTCGATCTGTGTCACCTGTGCATCGGTCGGACAGGCGTCCAGGTAATAATCGCATTTCGATTTCTTCCGTTCGATGTGTGCATTGCGCGAGCGCGGACAATGGAACATCCGCACCATCGTTGCGTTCAGGATATGCTCCGCCGTGTGCATGGGCGGATACTCTTCCTTGTTGTGGGCGTTGAGAACAGGCTCTTCCATATCAAGATTGTTTTATGTTGGAGGCACGGACCAGGCCGTGGCGGAGGGAGTGGATTCCGTGACCGTCGTTCATGTCTGTGTACTGGCAAGTGTGCGGACTGCGCTCCCGATAACCGTTTCCCGGGATGTCCTTGTAGCGAAGCAGCGAAAGCTCATAATTCAAGACCTTGACGCTATCCTGTAAAGCTTCTATGTCCTGGTCGGATATCCGCGAAGTGAACGTATCCTTCAACCAACTTAAAATATTAATCATTTCGTATGAATCTTTTACAAAAGTACGGAAAAAACCTGAACGATAGATTTGGCATTTTACAATGATTTTGTTAAGTTTGAAAAATCAATCACGAAATACCGTACTTGTGTCCAATTTTGTTACAGCGCTTATCAAGCAGCGGCGAGATGCCAAGAAGGCCGAGCCGGATACCAACGGAAGACTGAAGGAAATCATTGCCATCCTGAAAAAGTTCAATTACGACCGCGGCATCACGCCGGAGATCACAGTACGGATCCTGCAGGACCTGGGACCTACCTACGTGAAGATCGGACAGATCGCCTCCCAGCAGACGGACTATCTTCCCCGTGAGTACTGTGATGCCCTGGCTTCGCTGCGCTCGAAAGTGGCGCCCATGGATATTGCGACCGTCCGGGCCCAGATCGAAAAGTATCTGGGCAAGCCCGTGGACGAACTGTACGCTTCTTTCGACGAAAAGCCTCTGGGATCGGCTTCCATTGCCCAGGTCCACAAGGCGACGCTGTCCGATGGTACCGTCGTGGCCGTCAAGGTCCGTCGTCCAGGCATCGTGGACACGGTCGCGCGCGACTTTGCCCTCATCGAGAAGATCCTTCACAAGTTCGTCAAGAAGCCTGTGGGTGGCATCGACCTCGAGAGCTTTATCGTGGAACTCGAGAAAACCTCGATGGCGGAACTGGACCTGACCAACGAAGCGAACAACCTGGACCGTTTCTGGAACAACAACAGCGGGCGCGAGCATGTCAAAAGTCCCAGATGCTATCGGGAACTCACCTGCGAGGCCGTACTCACCGAGAGTTTTGTATCAGGCAAGGAGGTCAGTGACACGGAATATCTTGACACGCTTGGCGATGATGAGCGCGAACGCATCGCCAACCTGGTTGCCGACAACTTCGCTTCACAGGTTCTCACGGACGGCTTCTATCACGCCGATCCCCACTCGGGCAACGTGCTGATCCAGGATGATGGCATCGAATGGATCGACTTCGGCATGATGGGCATCTTGAGTTCGAAGCATCGCCAGCTTCTGATTGACATCGTAACCAGCGTGGTGATGCACGATGCCTACGGTCTCAAGCGGGCGGTGATGCAGGTCGCACGGCCGAAGGGTGAGATCGACCACGGCGCCATGCTCGAGATGTGCGAAGGCATGTGCAGCCAGTTCTCCGGGACGGATTTCGGTGATTTTGAGCTGGGCGACCTCATGGACAGCATTCTCGATTCCCTTCAGGAGCAGAATTACGATGTCGACCCCTTCCTCACCAACCTGGCGCGCGGTATCATCGCCGTGGAGGGTACTGTCAAGACCCTCAGCCCGAAGGTGAACATCCTGAACGCCTTCATGACGAAGGTGAATATCGGGATGGACATCGACCTGAGCAAACTGGACAAGGACAGCCTCAAGGACCTGAACCCGGACATCGCCCTGAAACTGATGCAACTTGCCAAGGGTATCACCGAATCCTCGGCCTGTTCTTCGGCCAGCGCCTGATCCGGGAAATGAAGAAGGACAAGTGAAGAGAATAGAAGTCGTTGCCGCCATCATCCGCAAAGGAGATGCTATCTTCGCGACGCAGCGGGGATATGGGGATTTCAAGGACTGGTGGGAATTCCCGGGCGGGAAAATGGAGCCCGGAGAGACACCTGAGGAAGCCCTGGTCCGTGAAATCCGGGAAGAGCTGTCGGCGGATATCAGCATCGACAAATTCCTCTACACCGTCGATTACGATTATCCCGCGTTCCACCTCACGATGCACTGCTACATGTGCTCACTGCTATGCGAAGCGCTGCATCTCAATGAGCATGAGGCTGCGCGCTGGCTGAAGGCTGATGAGATCCACAGCGTAAACTGGCTGCCCGCGGATGATGTTCTCCTTCCGAGGATTGTGCAAGAACTTGAGAACTGTGTCTTTTAGAACCGCTAGATATCAAAGGATTTCTTGCAAGGTGCATGGTACTTGAATGCAGGCCAGCCGGGGTCGCCGTTACGGCAGAAGGCGGTCCAGGCGTCGAGCATCTGTTCGGAAAGCTGATGATCGGCCTCAGTGAAGGGCCGCCAGCTGCGGTCGAGCGTGCCGAACATGTACCAGAGCTCTGCGGAATGGAAGGCGCCGGCCCGAGAAGCGGGATGCGCCTCATCAGTAGGCAGCTCGTGAAGGAACTCGTATTCGTACACAGGGAATCCCAATGAATCGCGGATGGCGCAGAAACGGTCGACGGAGTCTCCTCCCAGACCGGCCATGTCATCTTTGTTGTAGCCGATCAGGATGGGGACCTGCGCCATCGTGCCATTGAAAAGCGCTTCGTCGAAAGTCTCGGTGAGCACTTTTCCGTCGAGGTGGGGCCAGAACCAGCCGCCCGCCGCAAGGAGCGTCTCCGGAGCGGCGGCCCTCAGGTCGGCAAGCGTCTCCAGACCGGCCTTGTCCATCACTTCCTTGCCCTGGGCGTCGTAGGTAGCTTGTGTGATTTCCCCGTCGGAAACGAGCCCCCGCGATCCCAGGCCTCCGCCGCTCTGGATGATGGCACCGGCGATCAGGTCCCGCGACAGGGGAGAGACCAGCAGGTTCTTGACGCTCATGGCACCGGCACTCTGGCCGAAAATGGTGATCCGGGAAGGGTCGCCGCCAAACGCGCCGATGTTTTCGCTGACCCATTGCAGGGCGGCAATCTGGTCCATCGTGCCATAATTGCCCGATTGCCCCTGCTCCTCCGTGAGTTCCGGATGCGACAGGAAGCCCAGGGCGCCGAGCCGGTAGTTGATCGTCACCAGGATGACGCCGCGGCGGGCCCATTCTTCTCCGTCCATCGTCACCTCATAGCCATAGCCGTTCATGTAGGCGCCGCCGTGAATCCACATGGCGACGGGCAGTTTGGAGTCCGGCTTGCCGAGGGTGGAGGCCGGCGCCCAGATATTCAGGTACAGGCAGTCTTCGCTTTCCTCCGGTGTGCCTTCCCAGTAGAATTCGTCTCCGTAGAAGGTCCCGGGCTTGTTGCCGGGTTGCGGAGCGATGGGACCGAAAGTGTCGCAGACGCGCACTCCTTCCCAGGGTGTGACGGGCTGTGGTGACTGCCAGCGTAGTTCGCCGACCGGCGCTGCGGCATAGGGAATACCTTTGAAAACCATTACGCCCGGTGTTTGGGCGGGAACACCTTGGACTTTGCCGCCTTCGACGGTCAGGACGGGATTTTGGGACTGGCAGGCCGCCAAGACCAGTGTCAGTATCAGGAGCGGCAGAGCGGACAATTTTTTACCGGGGAAGAAGCGGGGCACGCTGCGGCAGTAATCCGCGTATTCGGGGTACTTGCCGCCGCTGATTTCTTCGGCCAGCGAGGAACTGCCCTGAAAGAGGACGATCAGCAGCAGGGCGCCGATGATGCTCCAGTTAAGGATGCCCATGCCGGCACCGATGGAGAAGATATAGAATGCCACCCAGGTGCCCTGTTCCGCGAAATAATTGGGATGCCGGCTCCGGCTCCATAAACCCGTGGTATTGAAGCCTTTATTATAGGGCGCGGGCAGGTCTTCAAGTTTCTGCCCGGCGTTGATCATCGCCCACTTCTTCGTCTGGAAGGCCCATTGCTGCTCGTCGGCAACGGTTTCCCAGATGATGAAGCCCAGCATCAGGGTGGCGGCGATGCCGTCCACCAAACCAAAAGGCTTGTCGGAGCCCATGGAAACCAGGGCTGGGAAGGTAGTCATCAGCACCAGGGCGTTCTGGTAAATGGAGATGAATCCCAGATCGAAGAGCGCCCAGGCCCAGCGCTTCCTGAAGGCCGGGCCGGAGCGGACGATGGCCCAACGGTAATCTTCCGTTCCTTCCCAGAACTTGAGACGGTAGGCTCCTTTGCGTGCGAAGTTGTAGGTGAGCCGGATGCCCCAGATCGTAGCCAGGACGGCCATGACTACCAGTCGAAGGCTCATGCCGCCCTTTGCGGCGATGATCCAGGTGTAGGCGATGGGCAGCAGGCTCCAGAGTTTGTCCATCTGGCTGTTGTTGCCGGTGGCTTCGCCCACGATGAAACAGTAGGCCGCACTGCAGGCCGCGATGATGCCCAGAATCTTGAGCGTTTCCAGTTGTGTGGCGTCCAGCCGCGGACCAACGGTGAAATAGAGGATCGGGCAGACAATGATGGACAGCACCAGCAGCGTGGCCATCAGCGGTATATTCATTTTCTTCATGATACAAAAATAGCTATTTCTGCCAAAAAAATAGCATAAACGAGGAGGTTAAAGATTTCTTGTTAACTTTGCATAAGACCTTTTTCGTGACCAGGGTGAAACGATTTCTCATATTGTCCATGATGACTGCCATCTTCCTTTCCAACGGTTGCAAGCCGCAACCATCCGTCACCGACGAGGAACTTCAGACTGTCCTTACCCAACTCTCCGATGAATTCACCCGTATCTCGCCGCGCGTCGTCCGTCCGGCCGAAGGATTCCTCAAGTACCCCTACCTGATTCCGGCGGGGTTCTACCAGCAGATGTGGGATTGGGACGGCTACTTCATGGGCACCTGGTTCATCGGGAAGGGCCGGCCCGAGTACATGCAGTACTGGGCCTTGAACTTCCTGGAAGGCATGGATGAAAACGGATACGTGGCGGGATGCATGACTACAGAAGGTCCGCGGGTAAAGCGTGGTACCTTCTTCATGAAACCTTTCCTGTCGCAGGGCGTGCTGCGCGCCAGCCAGGCCATGGGTGACTTCGAATGGGTACGGCCTTATTACGAGCGGCTCTGCCGCGTGCTGGCCTATCGCGACGCGACCCAGCGCGACGAAGCTACGGGCCTCTATTTTTGGGAGATGGCCTTCCAGAGCGGCGCCGACAATAACCCTGCGTTGAACTATTTCTCGGATGACCGGCGCTCCTTCCTGGCCTGCGACTGTTCCGCGATGCAGCTGCTGGAGTTCCGCGCACAGGCCGAAATCGCCAACGCCCTCGGCCTGAAGGAAGAAGCCAAGACCTGGAATGCACGCGCTGAAGCGTTGGCCGGCGCCATCCAGCACCTGCTCTGGTGTGCCGAAGACCAGTGCTACTACAACGTGGACCGCGAGACCGGCGACTTTTACCGCCGCGTCAGCTATTCGAGCTTCTGGCCGCTCTATGCCGGACTCGCCCCGGAAGCAGACGGACAGGCCATGATCCGGCGCTACCTGCTCAGCGGGCAGCACATGCGTTCGCCGCACGGCCTCCGTTCCCTTTCCGCATCCGACCCCGATTACAACAACAAGAACATCATCCTTCCTTTCTCGAACTGGCAGGGACCCATCTGGATTCCCGCACTGGTGGTCTATGCCGGCGGCATGCTGAACTACGGGTTCAAGGAGGAGCTCCGACCCATCGCCGTGCAGACGGCCCGCCTGCTTTTGAAAGACCTTGATACATTCGACACGATGCATGAGAACTACCATGCCGAGACCGGTGAAGGGCTGGCTCCGGCGCCCGACTATGTCGATGCCGACGGACGCTTTATCGGCTTCATCAGTTGGAATCTATGCGCGGAAAGTGTTCTGCGCAGCTGCCGGTAACGGTGTGAATTTTGATTTTTTTCCTTTATACGGAGCAGAAAGTTTATGTTAGTATCGAATGTCTCTTTGTGGGGTGCAGCCATCGTAGCGTGTTTTGTGCTTGTTGGATCGATCGTCCTTGGCTTCTTCGACAGGAAGATGCTGCGGCGCGTGCTGGCTGGCGTGATTGCGTTATTGATGATTAAATAGTATGGTATGAAAAAGAACGAACTGCTACTCATCCTGGCGGCTGTACTGCTTGTGGTTTCCTGTGGAACCCCGAAAATCTCCTTCCTGGGTGATTCCTATACTACCTTCGAAGGATACATCCCGGAAGGGAATCTCGTATGGTATTACTGTCCGCCTGACACATCCCTCACCGACGTGTCTTCCGTAGATCAGACCTGGTGGCACCAGGTCGTAACAAAGGGCGGGTATAAGCTGGACGCCAACGAATCCTATAGCGGGGCCACTATTTCTTACACTGGGTACGACGGCCTGGATTTTACCGACCGCTCCTTTATTACGCGCCTTCCCCGTGTGGGCAGTCCGGACGTGCTGGTCATCCTGGGCGGGACCAACGACTCCTGGGCGGGAGCCCCGGTGGGCGAATTCAAGTATGAGGATTTCCAGACAGAGGATCTGTACTATTATCGACCCGCTCTGGCCAAACTGCTCCAGGATGCGAAGCAACGGTATCCCAAGGCCCGGCTGCTATTTGTCATGAACTCCGAGTTGCGTGAAGACATCACCGAATCCTCCCAGGAGATCTGCGCGCATTATGGCGTTCCTTTCCTCCAGCTTCACGATATCGAGAAGAAAGCCGGCCATCCCAACGTTGAAGGCATGAAAAGCATTGCCACACAGGTACTTTCTGTCCTGGAATATTCTTTTAAAACCAAAGAAATGAAAACACTCGTAGCCTATTTCTCTGCCACTGGCACGACCGAGGCCGTGGCCAAGGACCTGGCCCAAGTGGCCGGCGCCACCCTCTATGAAATCAAACCCGAAGTGAAGTACACCTCCGCTGACCTGGACTGGCGCGACAAGCAGTTCCATGCCCAGTATCCGGCCATCAACTGGAAGCCAGGCAAGCTGCTGAATAACGCCTCGAAGAAAACGTTGCAGGATTGGGTTGCGAGTAATAGGTAGAAGCCGGTAAATTCGGATTTATGGTCTGCAGTCAAGATAACTTGCAGTCAGATAGCGATATAAATAATTGCCTATGCAAGCGTATCCACAAGTGGATTTGTCGGCCTGGACGCAAGTGGGCGAAGGCTATAACGGACAGGCTTTCGTCTCGGACGCACATCCAGGGAAACTGCTCAAGCTCGTGCACGGCACCCTGGCATCGGCCGAAAAGGTTGAACAGGAATTCTATGCCTCGCAGGCGGCGTTTGAGGCCGGTCTGCCCACGCCCCGGCTATATGAAATCGTACGGAACGGCCAGGAGCACGGCTATATTTCGGAAAAGATAGAAGGCAAGATATCCTTCTCCCGCCTTTGTGCCGATGCTCCGGAGCGTATCCCCGAATATGCCGCTCTGATGGCCCGATACGGCCACGAACTGCACGCACATCCTCTATCTGTGAGTCGCTATGTTCCTTCTCTCAAAACTCTTATGCGGGAGGCCGTAGCCTTTGCTCCCTTTGTGACGCAGGCCCAGAGAAACCGTCTGGCCTCCCTGGTGGAGGAAATGGCCGATACGGCCACCGCCGTGCATGGAGACTTCCAGCCGGGGAACCTGATCCTGTCTCATGACAAGCCCTACTGGATAGACTTGGGCTGGCTGTGCGTGGGGGACCCGGTGATAGACCTGGCCCATCTCTATAAGATGATGATGGAAGACAGTGTCATTCCCGCAGTACAGGACCTGACCCATATGACCCGGGAGCAGATGATATCCTTCTGGCAGGCATTCGCCCAAGCTTATACGGGACAGGCCGATCTCTCGGCCCTGGAGAAGAAACTGCGCCCTTACGCCGCCCTGGATGTAGTGCGCACCTATTTCTTCCATCCCTATGACAATCCCCAGTTCCTTGCCTTCTGCAGGGGACGGATGGATGCGAATTTGGATTACTGAACCGATATCCGGACCATTTGGGTATCGCGACTGTCGGGACCGATAAGGATCTCATAGTCACCATTCTCGCAGGCCCATTGCAGTTCGTGATTGTAATAGGACAACGTTTCTTCATCCAGCTGGAAGTCTACGGAGACGGACTGTCCGGCGGGGATGAAAACCTTCCGGAATCCCTTGAGCTCCTTCACGGGACGGGTGGAAGTGCTGTGGATAGCATGGATGTACAGCTGGACGGTTTCCATGCCGTCGCGATACCCGGTGTTGGTCACGGTGACCGAAGCGGTGACATGGCCACCGTGCGGCATTTCGTCAGCGCTCAAGCTTACGTCAGAATAGGAGAACGTTGTGTAGCTCAAACCGTATCCGAAGGGATATAGCGGCCCGTTCAGTTCGTCGATGTAGCAGCTGGTGAACTTGCGGTAGGGGACATCGTCGGGATGAGGACGTCCTGTGTTCTTATGATTGTAGTACAGCGGCAGCTGGCCCACCGAACGGGGGAAGCTGGTCGTCAGCTTGGCCGAAGGGTTTGCGTCGCCGAAGAGCACGTCGGCAACGGCGTGGCCGCCCTCGATGCCTGGGCTCCAGACGGTCAGGATGGCGTCGGCGAGCGGCTCGATATCCGTCAGGACCAGCGGCCGTCCCGTAACCAGTACGACGACCAAAGGTTTTCCTGTGGCTTTCACGGCCTTCAGTAACTCTATCTGGCTGTCCGGGATCGTGATGTCGGAACGCGAAGCGCCTTCGCCGTTCATTCCGGCGATCTCGCCGACACAGGCCACTACCACATCTGCTGTGATCGCCTTCATGACGGCCTCAGCGACCAGCAGTTTCTGGGGCCTCTCATGAACAGGCGGGATAGGAACGCCCGGGGCGAACATACGGATCAGCCCGTAGCGAACGGCATCCTCGATGGCGGCATCACCGTAGAGCCAGCTGCCTTCGGCATAGCTGGCCGGTGTGACTTCGGAGATGCCCTGCCAGAGTGTCACGCTCTCGTCGTTATGCGAAGATGTCGCCCACGTGCCAGCCATGGCAGCCGCATCCTTAGCCAGCGGTCCCACCACGGCGATTTTCGCGCCTTTCCGAAGTGGCAGCGTACCATCGTTCTTCAAGAGCACCTGGCACTCTTGGGCCACCTTGCGGGCGAAGGAGCGGTTCTCAAGCGTGAACACCTCGCTGGCGTAACGCTCCTCGGAGAAATAACGATACGGGTTGTCAAAGAGGCCGAGCCGGTACTTGGCCTCCAGGATGCGGCGGCAGGCCCGGTCGATGTCGGCCTTGGTGATGCGGCCTTCCTCCAATGATTTCTTGAGCGTCCCCACATAGCCGTCGCTGTTCATGTCCATGTCCAGTCCCGCCTGCAGTGAACGCGCGCTTACCTCCTGCAGGTCGCCGATGCCGTGAGCCGTCTCTTCCAGGATGGCTGTAGCGTCGCTGACGATGAACCCGTCGAAACCCCAGCCCTTCCGGAGCACATCGTCCATCAGCCATTCGTTCATGCTGGCCGGGATGCCCTCGAACTCGTTGAAGGAGCTCATGTAGCTGCCCGCGCCGGCCTCGCATGCTGCCTTATAGGGGTTCATGTAGCCGTTCATGGCCTCCTGCCGGCTCAGGAACACGGAGTTGTAATCCCGTCCGGCCTCGGCGCCGCCATACAGGGCATAGTGCTTGACGCAGGCCATCACCTCGTCGACGTCGAATACTTCGTCACGGCCTTGATAGCCATAGACCATCGCCTTTGCAATCTCTCCACCCAGGTACGGATCTTCACCGGCACCCTCGGCGATGCGGCCCCAGCGTGCATCGCGGCAGATATCCACCATGGGGCTGAATACCCAGTTGATGCCGCAGGCCGTCGCCTCACGGGCCGCCACCCTTGCCGTCTTCTCGATGAGTTCCATGTTCCAGGATGTGGCCAGGCCGAGCGGAATGGGGAAGACCGTCTGGTGCCCGTGGATGACGTCCATGCCGAAGATCAGGGGAATGCCGGCACCGCTCTGCAGGGCGATGTCCTGATACTGTCGCATCAGAGCAGGGTTGCTGCTGCCATAGATGCCGCCCAGCAAGCCTTCGCGCAGCAATTTGGCGTTCTCGTCGTTGTCCATCACCCTTTCAGCTGAGATGAAACCGGGTGCGGAATGGAGGTTCAGCTGGCCGATCTTCTGCTCCAGCGTCATGCGGGACATCAGGTCGTCGATATAGCGGTCCATGGGGGACTTGGATGTACAGGCCGAGAATGCCAGCAGCAGAATCAGGCAGAGGAAGATATGAGGGATATGTTTCATGGTGCAATTTTGAGATAAAGATAAGAAAAAATCACTTAGCTTACAGTGTGCTGTCGCGGCGAAAGTAGGGGATGTACGCGAACTGCGTTATTTTGTGCTCTATTTTGTATTTTTGTAATTTACAACAATGATTGACATCAAACCGATATCCCACCTCCCGGCTTTCGTCATCGCCGAAGATCTGAACCGCCGCCTCGAGACCGCGTCGGCTGTGGTGGTGACGGCTCCTCCGGGAGCCGGCAAGTCGACGGTGCTGCCACTGACGATGCTCCAGGCGCTGCCGGATGGGGAGGGAAAGATCGTGATGCTTGAGCCGCGGCGTATTGCCGCGCGGCAGATTGCAGAGCGGATGGCGTCGTTGCTGGGTGAGCAGGTGGGGGAGACGGTCGGATACCGTATTCGTTTCGAGAGCCGCACGAGCCGTCGCACGCGCATCGAGGTGGTGACGGAAGGCATCCTGACGCGGATGATGGTCGCGGATCCCGGACTTGAAGGCGTGGCCATCCTGGTCTTCGACGAATTTCACGAGCGCAGCCTTCAGACAGACCTGGCGCTGGCGCTGGCCCGCGAGGCCCAGTGTATCCTGCGGCCTGACCTTCGGTTGGTGCTGATGTCCGCCACCATCGACGCCACGGGTATATGCGCTGCGCTGGGGGCCGAGGCTGTCAGCTGCGAAGGCAGAATGTATCCGGTAGAGGTTCGGCATGAAGGCGACGTGACCCCCGAGAATATCGTTGAGGCCACCGTGAAGATGATACGGATGGCGCACAAGGAGCGCGAAGGCGACATCCTGGCGTTCCTGCCGGGCGAGGGTGAGATACGCAGCTGTGTCGAGGCGCTCAGCAATTCGCTGGGCTTGACGCACGTCTGCCCGTTGTATGGCATGCTCTCCATGGAAGAGCAGCACCGCGCCATTGCGCCGAGCCGCCCGGGCGAACGGAAGGTTGTGCTGGCCACGCCCATCGCTGAGACCTCCCTGACCATAGAAGGCGTCCGCATCGTGGTGGATGCGGGCTACTGCCGCAAGCCGGTGTTCGACGGACGCACGGCGCTGGAACACCTGGAAACCGTGCGTATCAGCCGGGATATGGCGGCCCAGCGCAGCGGCCGTGCCGGCCGCGTGGCGCCGGGCGTCTGTTACCGCCTGTGGAGCAAGGCCACCGAGAGCCGCATGGCGGAGCTGCGTCAGCCTGAGGTCCTGGAGGCCGACCTTGCGCCGCTGGTACTGCAGGTCGCGGCTTGGGGCGAGTCGCATCCCGAACGCCTGCAGTGGCTTACGCCGCCGCCCGCCGCGTCGCTCAAGGCAGCGCAGACCTTGCTGGTGGCTCTCGGCGCCATCGCTCCAGACGGTCGCATTACACCACACGGCCAGGCGATGGCCAAACTCCCTTGCCATCCTCGTGTAGCGCAACTGCTGCTGACGGCGGTGGACGAAAGCCAGCAGGCGCTGGCTGCCGACATCGCGGCGCTGCTGGAGGAAAAGGATCCGCTGGCCGCCGAACAGGATCCGGACATCACGCTCCGCATCGAGGCGCTCCGCCAGGCACGCGCCAGCGGACATCCCGGCTATTGGGCACGGATGGCCCGCATCGCGGCGCAGTATCGTGCCATGGTAGGCGTTCCGGAAGACAACGGACGTGCAGATGCCTACACAATCGGCCAACTCGTGGCCGCGGCCTATCTGGAGCGTGCGGCCCGGTCCTGGAAGGAGGGACATGGCCGCTTCTGCCTGGCCAGTGGCGACATCGTCGCCATGGAAGAGATCAGCCCGCTCAATGGCGCTGAATGGTTGGCCGTAGCCAGCGTCCACGTCCGTGCCGGTGGCGTAGGTCGCATCTTCCTCGCGGCGCCCGTTACAAAAGACGATCTGTTGCCGATGGCGACAGTCCGTGACAATATCTATTGGGACGCCAAGGCCGGCGTCGTCGTTGCCCGCAGGGCATGGCGGCTGGGCGTCCATCTGTTGGACGAGAAGCCGCTTTCTGACTTGAAGCGCGAGGAAGTGGTGCGCGTGATATGCGAGGCAACACTCAAGGACGGCCGCTCCATGTTCGATTTCAATGACGCCGTGGAGAACATTCAGCGTCGTATAACCACTGTCGCTGCCTGGCATCCGGAGCTTGATCTTCCGGACGTGTCGACGGATGCTGTGCTGCAGCGGGCAGGGGAGTGGCTGCCGACCCATATCGGCAAGGCCTCGTCGGCTGCCCAACTCAGGAAGCTGGAGATGGACGCTGTCATCTGGGGCCTGCTCAGCTACGACCAGCAGCAAGCCGTCGAACGCATCGCACCGACGCATGTCGTAGTCCCGACAGGCAGCCGCATCCGGCTGGAGTATCGGCAGGGCGCCGAGGCCCCGGTGCTGCGTGTCCACCTGCAGGAGTGTTTCGGCCTGCTCGACACACCCCGCGTCGACGGCGGGAAGCGACCTGTGCTGATGGAGCTGCTCTCACCAGGCTACAAGCCCGTGCAACTCACCAGCGACCTGCGCAGCTTCTGGAACGAGGCCTATTTTGAGGTCCGGAAGGAACTCCGCCGCCGCTACCCCAAACACGCCTGGCCCGATGACCCCCTGGCCGCTGATCCAGTTAGGGGTGTGAAGCGGAGATAATGCACGAAGAAAACGTGGCTATCAGGTTCTGGCAGGTGTTCTTGAGGGCTTATTCCGGAGGAGACCGTCCCCTGGTCGAGTGCCTGTTTAAATAGGCAAATTGTATCGATTATTTGTTTGCTATTGCTGCTTTGAACATTTCGATAAGGGCCTCCGCCGACTTGTCGATATTGTACTTTTTCATTGACTCGGAGTAACGCTTTCCCTCTTCCCAGCGTTCTTTGGGATGGGAAAGCCACCAGTCTATTTTCTCGGCCAGTTCCTTTTCATTCTTCTCGTGGAAAACGCTGCGATCGGACAACGCGAACTGCGAGGTCCCGCTGTGCTTGCCTTGGGCAATCACTGGCACGGCAGCCTGCTGCATAGCTTCCATGATGGAAAGCCCTTCCACTTCGATGGTGGCGCAGTGAACGCAGAGGTCGGCCCCGGCGGCAAGGGCACGAAGCTCGTCCCTCGTACAGAACTTGAATTTCGGTTTATATTTCACTACGCCATCTTCGTACAGTTTCATAGCCATACGTATATATTTCTTCCCCTTTGGCCCCTGCCCCGCAAATTGGAGCTGAATGCGGTCGGCAAACGCCGAATGGCGGATGGCCCTGATAAGGGTAGGTTGGTCTTTCTCAACAGAAAGCCGGCTGATATAAAGCACGTTCAGTGGACGAGCAGGGTCCAGATAGTCTTCCGGAGGTACTTCCGGGCGGATACAGGTGTCCGGAACCACACCATTGGAGATAACGTGGAGCTTGGACTTGAAGTGGTGATGCTCAAGCCTTTCGCGCACATTCTCAGTGGGACACTGCAAATGGGAGCAATGATTGAAAACAAGATCTCTCCACGCATTGAGAAGCAGATAGTTGGCAACTTTGCTCCAGCCAAGAGCCAGGGAGCAGAAGACGTTCTCCGGATGCAGGTGGTAGGTTCCGGTAACGGGCTTCCCCAGCCGTCGGGCTATCCTGCATGCTCTCGCTTCAAGTACCATAGGCTCCTCCATATGCACCACATCGGCCCACCGCATGGCCTCTTCGATGATCTTCTTGTCTGTGGAAGCGAAGTTATAACCTTGCGCATCAATGATGGGCTGGAAAACAGGAAAATGAAACCACTTGAGTTCGTAATCCGGTTTCGGCCCGGCTGGGTCACCATTAGGTCCCGCAACAACGCGAACTTCCTGCCCGGCATCGCGAAGAGCCTGTACAGTTCGGCGCGCCGATGCAGAAAGGCCGTTTCCCATCCCGTAATAATTATTCAGAATAAAAAGAATTTTCATCAGTTTTTCTCTTGCGAAAAAGATTTGCAAAATTACTCCAATTTAATGGCATGATTGTTCGCATAAATTCCCAAATGTTGTTCAATTTTTCCGATAATTTAACCTGGGGAAGAAAAATTGCTTAATTTTGCGGAAATTGGTGCAAGGAATGTATCACAACGAAAAGCTCAATCAGAAGCGCCTGGACGACCTCCAGATGTCACGTATCGATCTTTCGTGTACAGAATGGTTTGAGCAATTCAGGGAAGACATCCTTATCCTCCACAACCCCCGCTTCAGAGGCGATTGGGAGCCATATAAGCTCAAACAGGTCCTTCTTGTCCTTTGTAACGGAGGTGACGTCTATGGGGCTATCAACTTACACCCCATACATCTTCAAAAAGATTCCCTGCTCATCGCACTTCCTTCCCAGATTGCGGAATCCAATAATGTGGACGAGAGTTTTAAAGGAACGTTTTTGCTGATGTCGGAGCATTTCCTGTCCCGCATCAACATCGGTGATATTTATCTGTTTCATAAGCACGTAGAGAATAACCCCGTTTATAAACTGGATGAAAGGACTGCCACAACATTCCGTTCGCTTATAGAACTGGTGCACAATATAATACTAAGTGAAGATAACAGCTCCGGCACGGAGGAGATGTTCAGCCTGATTTCAAGGTTGTTCTACATCTTGATAAGCAGGATTATCAACCCTTCTTCCAACGCTCAGGAAACGGGGCAGCGCCACAGTGAAGTTATGATGCAGTTTTTGCAGCTGCTTAGGCAACATTATCGGGATCACCGTGATGTTGGTTTTTATGCCGACAAGATGAGTATTTCGGCTAAATACATGACCACTCTTGTCAAGAAAGCCAGCGGGAAATCGGCCATTCAGTGGATAGAAGATTACGTCATTCTTGACGCCAAAGCGCAATTGTCCTCGACCGTGAATACAATTCAGCAGATTGCGTTTGAACTGAATTTCCCCAGCCAGTCCCTGTTCGGGCGCTATTTCAAACGAGCTGTGGGAATGTCTCCTTCGGACTACCGGATCTCCTTACGGCAAACCCACATGCTTGAAACGCGGTCCTATTGATCGAAAGAATGACGGCACTGATAACAGGCGGAAGCTCCGGGATGGGCTTGGAATATGCACGGCAGCTGGCTGGCCGGGGCTATGATCTGGTTCTGGTCAGTAACCGGCAGGACGAACTGGACGCTGCCGCGGAAACGTTGCGCGCAGAATTTCCGGTCAATGTCCGGACACGTTACCAGGATCTGTCCGTTCCGGATGCCGCTGACATCCTGTTCGAATGGTGTACGCAGGAAGAGGACTTGCTGCCCGATGTCGTCATCAACAACGCAGGCATGTTCTTTTTTAAGGAACTGCAGACGGAAGACCTCGACAAGGTCCAGTCCATGATCAATCTGCATGTGGTTACGATGACCCGGATGAGCGTGCTCTTCGGCAATGCCATGAAGCGACGGGGGAGTGGCTACCTTCTCAATGTGTCGTCCATGGCCGCTCGGATTCCCGCGCCGGGCATCACCGTCTATTCTGCCACAAAAGCCTATCTCAGGAGTTTTGGCCGCTCGCTTTCGTATGAACTGAAACCCTATGGCGTGGGCGTTACGACCGTCTGTCCGGCGGCCATCGCTACGTCGCTTTACAGTTTGGCCGAAGACAAGATGCGGCTGGGCGTACGCCTGGGCATTATCAAGACCCCGCAATGGCTGGTGAAGCGGGCCTTGCGCGCCATGTTCCGCCGCCGGCGCGTTGTCAGTCCCGGTTTCATGAATGTATGGCTTCCGGCACTGATTGCGTTGCTGCCCGGTTCAGTGGTCGCCTTTCTCTGGAAAAAGATCAAATGATGTTCTCTCCGCACACATTCAATATCTTCCTGGCGGTGATGGCTGCTATTGCGGTGGTGGTGTTTATCGCGCTTTTCCGCGTGAATGCCGGATATGGAAAATTCTATACGCCCAAGTGGGGCCCTTCGCTCGACAACCATGTGGGCTGGATCCTGATGGAGGCGCCGGTTTTCGTGGCGATGCTGCTGCTCTGGTGGTTTTCCGACCGGCGCAACGACGTGGTCCGGCTGGTCTTCCTGGTCCTGTTTGAGAGCCACTATTTCCACCGCTCGTTCATCTTCCCGCTGCAGCTGCGCGGACACAGCCGGATGCCGCTGTCCATTGTGCTGATGGGCATGGTGTTCAATACGCTGAACGCCCTGATGCAGGGCGGCTGGATCTTCTACGTCTCTCCGGTGGACCGGTATCCCTTGTCCTGGCTGACCAGCGTACCTTTCCTGTGCGGCACGGCGATTTTCTTGGCCGGAATGTTCATTAACATCCAGTCCGACAGCATTATACGTCACTTACGGAAGCCCGGCGATACGGCACACTATCTGCCCCGCGGCGGTATGTTCCGCTATGTGACCAGCGCCAATTATTTCGGGGAATTCCTTGAATGGACGGGCTTCGCGATCCTCACCTGGTCGTGGGCGGGTGCGGTCTTCGCGCTCTGGACCTTCGCCAACCTGGCGCCGCGCGCTGCGCGCATCCATGATCTTTATCGCCGAGAATTCCCCGGACAGCTTGATCCGCGCACCAAGCGCATGATTCCCTTTCTCTATTGATATGATTGAATCTCCGATATTCACGCCTTTCAACATCGGCCCCGTAACGCTACGGAACCGGATTATCCGCTCTGCGGCGTTCGAGAACATGGCATATGGCAACAGCCCGTCGCAGGACTTGTACGACTACCATTTGGCCGTAGCCCGGGGCGGGGTGGGGATGACCACGCTGGCCTACGCGTCCGTCAACCAGAGCGGCCTGTCGTTCAAAGGACAGCTCTGGATGCGCGAGGCCATTGTCCCAGAGCTGAAACGGATTACCGATGCGGTGCATGCCGCCGGTGCGAAATGCTCCATCCAGCTGGGACACTGCGGCAACATGACGCACCGCTCCACTTGCGGCTGTATGCCCGTAGGTGCCTCGGGCGGCTTCAACCTGTACTCGCCGACCTTCGTCCGTGGCCTCAAGCTTCCCGAGATCGATGCGCTGGTGGAAGATTTCGGACATGCCGTAGAGCTGGCGCGGGAAGCTGGTTTCGACTGCGTAGAGATCCATGCTGGACACGGTTATCTCATTAGTCAGTTCCTGTCGCCCTATACCAACCATCGCCGCGATGCATACGGCGGTTCGCTTGAAAACCGGATGCGGTTGATGCAGCGCGTGATCCGACGCGTCATGGAAGCGGCGGGCGACGATATGGGCGTACTCGTGAAAATGAATATGTACGATGGCTTCCGCGGGGGCATGCAGGAGGATGAGTGCCTGGAGGTAGCCCGGGAACTGGAACGGCTGGGCGTACATGCCATCGTGCTATCAGCGGGCTTCGTGAGCAAAGCTCCGATGGAAGTCATGCGCGGCGCCATGCCGCTCCGCACGATGGCCCACTATGTTCCCCGTCTCCAATACATGTGGTTCAAGCCCTTGCTTTTGCTGGCCGGAAGGAAGCTCATACCGACCGTCCCTTACCGGGAAGCCTATTTTCTGGAAGATGCGCTGAAGTTCCGCGCCGCGGTCAAGCTGCCGCTGATCTACGTGGGCGGAATGGTCTCCCGGCAGAAGATGGAAGAAGTGCTCGCTCAGGGTTTCGAAGGCATCCAGATGGCCCGGGCATTGATCAGGGATACCGATTTTGTCAACAAACTTCGCAGCGGCGAAATCGACAGGAGCCCCTGCGGCCATTCCAATTACTGTATCGGGCGAATGTATACCCTGGAAATGAAATGCAACCGCTGCGTAGCCGACCTGCCGGAGCGGCTGCGCCGGGAGGTGGAAGCAGCGGAGGTGCGATGGAAATGAAAGGGAGGATCATCGTTACCGGCGCCACGGGCAGCATGGGATCCGCTGCGGCAGAGGCTCTGGCCAGCCAGGGGATTCCTATCCTGATGGCTTGTCGTAATCTGGAGAAGGCTGCAGCAGTGCGGGCGGATATCCTCCGTCGGGTTCCCGGCGCAGATCTGGAGGTCCAGCCGCTGGACCTGGCTTCGATGGCATCCGTGCGGGCTTTCGCAGAAGGAGTGGAAACTGGCTCGGTCGCGGCACTCTTCAACAACGCTGGCGTCATATCGAAAGGCTTCCGCCTGACGGAAGATGGATTAGAGAATACTTTCTCTGTCAATTACTTCGGCCCTTGGCTGCTGACGCAGCTCCTGCTGCCGAAACTGCCGCAGGATGCGCATATCGTGAATATGGTGTCGCTGACCTGCCGTTATGTATCGCTGAACGAAGTAAGTTTGCAGCCGACCGAAAAAGAATTCAGCCAGCTGGGTACCTATGCCCGGGCCAAGCGCGCGTTGCTGTCGTTCTCTCTGGAGCTGGCACGGCGCTATCCGGAGTTGCGCGTCAATCTGGCCGACCCGGGCATCGTTGCTTCAGACATGATCGATCTGGGCCACTGGTACGACCCGCTGGCCGACGCGCTGTTCAAGCCACTGTGCAAGTCACCGCAGGCCGGTGTCCGTCCGGCGCTGCGCGCCCTTGTGGAAGAAAAGCACAACCGCTACTATATAGGAAAAAAGAGCAAGGACATCCCGCGCCGGTATATCGACCCTTCGCTGGACGAAAGAATCTGGGAGGAGACCCGGCGGCTCATTAATTTGTAATAGAAAAACGTTTGATAATGATGAAAAAAGTTTTGATTATCATAGCTGTCCTATTTGTTTGTCCGGTAATCCAGGCACAGCAAGTATACAACATGAGCATGGACGAGTGGTCCAAACAGGGATCATCCTGGAATCCTTTCCCGAAAGGCGCCACAGACGAGCAACGTGTGTGGGACAGCGCCAACCGCGGTATGAAGGTTTTGGGCATCAATACCACCATGCCGGAATACGAACACGTGGCTGTACCCGGGCCGGGCAAGGCGGCTGCAAAGATTGTGAGCCGGAACATAACCTGGTGCTTTGCTGCCGGTAGTCTTTATACCGGACATTTTTATCGCGTTGTAAAATTCTCCGGGATAGAAATGGATAACGGAACGCCATTTACAGGTCGCCCCAAGAGCCTGTCAGGATATTATCACTATCTGCCCGGCGTCATCAATTATGCCAAAGAGCCTTATGTCTCCAGGAAGGGAGAAACAGACAACGGCCAGATTGAAGTGGCCCTGTATGACTGGCCCGAGGTGCTGCACCTGGTCACAAATGATGGCGTCTATAACCCGGAAGCCGATCCTCATCTGATTGGAAGGGGCGTGCTGACACTGACACAGGCGACCGACGGCTATGTCCATTTTGAGATCCCCATCGAATACAGGAGGGACGCCACACCCACCTATGTGGGAATCTGCATCCTTTCCAGCGCATTGGGCGAGTACTATACCGGCAGCAGCCATACGGTTTTGTACGTTGACGAACTCCAGTTCAATTATTGAATGGGTCAATCGATTGCGCCATCCAGTCGGGCGTCCTGCCTCTACTTCACATTGTAAGTGTGAATGGAAAGACCTTGTGCTGAGGGCAGGTAGTTGATGCCCCACCAGCAGATCTGCAGGCAGACGAAACTCACCAGCAGGATGACGCAGGCACTCTGCCACTCATTGGGCTTGGCCTTCCGCAGGTGCAGGTACACCAGATAGCACAGCCAGGTGGCGGCGGCCCAGGTTTCCTTGGGATCCCAGGCCCAGTAGGTTCCCCAGGCTTCCTTGGCCCACAGAGCGCCGAAGAGCATCCCGAAAGTCAGGAACGCGAGGCCGACATACACAAGGTTGTCTGTGAGATTGATCTCTTTTTCCGTGGTCTTGTCTTTCCGTATCAGCATATAGACCGCCATGATGGTCGCCGCGCCCAGCAGGGCATAGGAGAACATGTAGACAATCACGTGCGGGGCGAACCAGGGGCTCTGCAGGGCAGGCATCAGGCTCTTGGAGTGGATGCCCGGCTTGAAAAGATTGACACAAATGAAAACGAAAGACAGTAGCGTGCTGAAACTAAGGATCCATTTGTAGCGCCAGCGGCTGTAAACAATGATGCCGGCTACCGGCAGGAAGAAGGAGTACCAGAGCCGTGTTTCGCCCATCGTCCGCAGGGGCGGACGCTCCAGCGAAATCCACATTCCCAGAATAAATGCGAAGAAGACGGTGATGCCGGCCAGCGTGCAGGCAAATGCCAGCGGCTTGCGCTCTTTCCACGCGAAGAAGGCGCCTGCAACCCAGAGAAGCACCGCTCCCAGTGCGAACCAGATAAATGAATCCCAACTCATGATCGTACAGGTTTAGGAGCCATGAACAGCATCAGGCACAGCGCGCCGGCAATCATCATGAAGATGCCCAGGTACACCCAGAAAATCCAGGGATCCCGCACCAGCTGGAATACGCTGTAGGGACTTTCAGTGCCGTATCTCACATCGTAGCCATACTGGTAGATCTTCCAGCCGTTCACTTTCAGGGGCTTGTTCACTTCCACCGTACCGCGGACCTTCTTGCCGTCCTCCGTATAGACGGTGATATCCGACGCGAAACGCTTGGGCGTGCCGTCGTCATATTCCTCCAGGGTGAACTTGTGCAGCTCGATGGCCAGGCCCGGCTCGTGTACCATTCCGTCATTATCTACCGCCCGCCACTCAGGCTCTCCCGTGAAGGCAGTGAGCTGCAGGCTCTGGATATCGGCATTGCCCAGCGTAGCGGAGACAATAGCTACGACGACGCCCAGATGATTCAGGATAAAGGGGATTTCGCGCACTTTCCAGCGCAGCAGATGGTTCAGCGCGGCCAGGGCTGATATCACCATCATCCAGGTCCAGATGAGCACGAATGGCCAGAAGCGGAGCATCTGGCTGAGCCACGGGATTCCACCCATGCGAACCTGTGGCAGCAGCCCCATCAGGATGGTGAGCGCCGCTGCATAAATGAGGCATGGAACCGCTGCTCCCGCATGCATCATCCATTCGATGGCATACACTTTCCTGCGCAAAGCATACAGGATGCCGACTGCCGCCAGCAGCAGGACAAGCAGAATCAGATTGACCGGCCACGCCATCAGGCTCCAGTTGATGGGGCCCAGTGAAATCTGAAGCAGCAGCCCCACAACAAGAAGGCCTCCTCCGATGAGGAAGCCCTCCTTCATGCTCCAGGGTTTAGCCCACATACTTAGTATTCAAGCAATTTGCCGTTTTCCTTGTCGATGGACAGCCACTGGGGGACAATCTCTTTCATGAACTTGTCCTTCTTTTCGGTCATGTCCTTCATGTCCAGGCCGATGTATGCCTGCGCTTTGGCCTTGGTGGAGATGTCGGGCATCGGCACTTCGCCGGTGAAGCCGTGCTTGGCCAGGACCTTGGCAATCTTCAGGCGGGCTTGGCCGGCGTAGTCGATTCCGTCGCCCATCAGGCGGAGCACCTCCTGCGGTGCATGGAAGGAAGCACCATGCGAAGCCACGGCATAGTCCCAGCGCCACTGGCTCTTGCGGATGTCCTGCAGGGCGTCCTTCATCTCAGCATCCGTCGCACCCTTGTCCCAGGCGAACTTGGCCTCAATGTGGGACTTGGCGAGCAGGTCTTCCAGGCGGTCGCGGACCTCCAGGCACTTCTCCTGACGCTCTTCGACGTTCTTGCGGAGGGTCTCCTCGCTTTCGCGGTGGCACACCAGGCAGGTGCGGTCCATCTTGGCCAGCGGGCTTTGGATGTGGTGGTCGGAGTACTTCACGCCGCCATCGGCCACGTAAGGCATGTGGCAGTCGGCGCAGGTGACGCCGCGCTGGCCGTGGATGCCCTGCAGCGAGGTTTCATAGCCGGGATGCTGGGCCTTGAGAATAGGAGCCTTGGACAGTTTGTGGATGTAATCGGCATAGCCCATCTCGTCATAGTATTTCTCGGCATCTTCCAACGTGAGACCGTATTTCCAAGGGAAGGTGAGGTACTGGTCTTTCTCAGGCGTCTCGGGATAGTCATGGAAATAGTATTCGACATGGCACTGAGCGCACACCAGCGAGCGCATCTCGTTGTGCGTGGCCTTGTCCACGTCCTTGCCCATGCTGGCAAAGGCTTCGCGCAGGGCGGGACGGGAGATATGCAGGTCCATGGTCTCGCTGTCGTGGCAGTCGCTGCAGCCGATGGGGTTCACCACGTCGGCGCCCCACTTGGCCCAGTTGGCCTTGTAGAACTCAGCCGGGCCGACTTCCTCCATCAGGCGCGGCACGTCCGGGCCCTTGCAGGTCCAGCAGGTGCCGGGTTGGTTGGAACCGTCGTACAGCGTGGTAGGAGAGCCGGTGCGAAGGATCTCACGATGGTCCTCCAGGGCGTGGAAGTGCCCGCGGGGTGAATTATAGTCCCAGGAGAAAGCGTAGCCGGCCCACAGCACGACCATGTTGGGACGCTCTGCCAGAACGTCCTGGATGTCCGAAGACATATATTTGGAGCGGAAATCCGTCTCCTCAGTGGCCTTCCAGGTCTCATACTCCCGCGGGAAGTCGCTCTTGAACTTCTGGTTTTGGGCCACGATGCCCTTCATCGGATTCTTGCGGTTGTTGAAGATGCTTGCTACCTCAGCCCGGCGTTCCATCAGCGAGGAGACCAGTAGGCCCAGGAGGAAGACGATGACCATGCAGCCGCCGAAAATCAGCCAGGCGTGAATGGGTTTCAGTTTCTTTTCGCTCATATCGTTTGTTTTTTATTTTCCGTGAAGATGTCCGTGGGGAGAATGGTGGCCGATGGCTTTCTGCAGCCATTCGGGTACCGGAGAATCCGGGAAGGGAACCTTGGCATCCGGTGTGGCCGAGAGGCTGTTCTTCCCGCCATGCGGGACGTCCCGGTGGCAGTCCCAGCAAGCCTTGCCATCGCCCTCCTGCGTCATCTTGAAATCCATCTTGCCCAGCTTGACCATTTCTGTGGTGAGTTCCGTATGGCAACGGATGCAGTTATTCATGATGACCTGTGCGCTGGGGTCCTTGGCGGCGGGTACCTGCGGTTCGCTGAATGAGAGGAAGGCCGCCGTGTGCTTCATGCCGTCCAGACCCTTGAAGGCATACTTGCGCGCCATGTTCTCGTGCGGGACATGACAATCGTTGCAAGTGGCTACGGCACCTTCACCCCGGCCATGTGAGGAGTGGTTCCAGGTGGCGTAGTACGGCTGCATGATATGGCAGTTCACGCAGGCCGATGGGTCATCTCCCAAGTACGTTGTGAAACGCAGCATATACAGGAAGAGACATCCGCCGCCCACAAAAGCGCCAGCCAGGCATATCAGGATAACTTTTTGCCAAAGTTTCAACTTGATGGGGGACGCCATAAAAAGTCGAAATTGTTGATTTCTACAAATTTAACGATTCTTTTTCTCTTCTCCAAATTATATTGGCCGGCCACTAGCCATGGGCCGGGCTGGGGGATGTCGCGGAAGTCGTACCTAAATCGGAATATAACAAAGAAGTCCCCCGGTTTCCAGAAATGGAAAGCCGGGGAACTGTTGTTCAGGCAACGCCACGTGTTTTGAAGGCTTACTTCTGGGCGGGCTCCCATTTGCAGCGGACGGGGGAGACGATAGCGCCTTCCTTCTTCAGTTCGGCGAAGACTTTGTCTACGTCCTTGCGGTCCAGACCGGTGATTTCTGCAATCTTGCCGGCGTTCACGGGTGCGCCGAATTCGCGCATGGCTTTTAATACTTGCTCTTTCATGGTTTACATCATTGCGGTTAAGAAATTCTCGTATCCGAGTTTATCAATGTAGTTAAGGTACTGTGCCTCCCAGGCCATGTGGTCTTTCTCGCCGTCAATCCATTTCTGGATAAGCTTCTGGGTGGGATAGTCATCGGCGAAGGCCTGTGCCAGTTCGCTCATCATCTTTACGGCCTCGGGGTTGTAGTCTGACTCGATCTGTTGCTTAGGGTCGTCATAGAAGGGGAATTCGATGGTCTTCATAGCCTCCTGGAGATCGGCGGGCTTGCAGCCGAGTTCAACCAATCGGTTAAGGACTTCTTCAGCCTCATCCCATTCTTCTTCGGCTTCCTCCTTCCACTTGTCGGCCAGTTTATTCCAGCCGTTCAGACGGCAGTAGGCCGAAAAAGCGAAATGCTGTTTGCTGTTTCCAAACCATACTGCTCCATAGTAGGCAAACTGTTTCAATGCTTCTTCTTTTGTCATAACGATATAGGTTTTTAGGGAATGATCTTTCGTCTTTTGATGACACAAACAAAGTTACGCTTTTCCGCTGAAGAATCTGTGAGCAAGACGAAACAAAAACCGATAGATACGAAACAATCTATATTTTTATATGTATCTTTGTGAAGTATCAAAGAACACAAAGACGCTATGTATACAATCTCAGACACTTGGATGGGGGAATACGGAAAGTCCCGCTACAGGGATTGGGACGGCAAGTTCTTAAGCTTTGAGGCTGACAAGGAAACATATATGCGCACGAATACGTTGCCCGGGACGGTAGCCACATATGCTTTTATCATTGTCCTGAGAGGCAGTTCCACCCTTCTCTACAGTGGACGGGAGATAACGATAAAAAGAAACCATTTGTTTATCTATATGCCCGGTTTCCCTATCAGTGTGAAGGATGTGTCCGACGACTATGCCGGCCTCTGTCTCGTGGCCGACGAATCCTTCACTGTGGGAACGCCATCCATCCGAAATGCCGTCCGTTCTGCGCTGCTTCCCATCTTCGAGATGCGTCAGCCTGTTGTGAATCTCTCCCCGGAAGAAAGCGCACGGCTCAGCAAACTGATTCGTATAGCCGAAGACTATCTCATCTCCGAGAATCCCATGCGTCAGGAAATGCTAAAGAGCCTATACGCAATCTTTCTGATGGATCTTTCATCCATTCTTTCCAGACAGACCAAGCGCGGCGGGTTCGGGAAAAGGACGGAAGAGTTGTTCATGAATTTCATGGACTTGCTTCCTAATCATTTTGTCCGGGAACACGGCATTGAATTCTACGCCGATGCCTTGAACGTCACGCCCACCTATCTCTCCCGTGCTGTCCGGCAGGTCTCCGGAAGAACCGTCGTGGAGTATATCAACCGATTGTTGCTGATGGAGGCCATCTGGCTGCTTGAAAGTACATCCCTAAGCATCGACGAGATCGCCGAAAAGATCAACTATGCCGACTCCACCACCTTCGGGCGCTTCTTCTTCCGTATGAAAGGCGTTACGCCCAGAGAGTATAGGAAGAGATTGTAGGAATCAGACAGGGTTTGTTCCTCTTCGAATCGGCATTTTAATACGGACAAAATCTCTATCTTTGTGCAGATAAACCAATCACAATGGAGAATCACATTTCTAGGGAAGCAGCCCTTGCGCTGCTGAGAAAATACAATAAGGAAGCATTTCACATTCATCATGCCCTGACAGTGGAAGGGGTGATGCGTTGGTACGCAAAACAACTGGGCTATGGAGACGAGGAGGATTTCTGGGGCATCGTGGGCCTGTTGCACGATATTGACTTTGAAATGTATCCGGAAGAACATTGCATCAAGGCGCCTGAACTGCTGCGTGAAGGAGGTGTTGGTGAAGAAATGATCCATGCCATCTGCAGCCACGCCTACGGTATGCATGTGGATGTAAAACCAGAGCACATCATGGAGAAAGTGCTCTTCGCAACTGACGAACTGACCGGGCTGATCGGCGCCGCCGCGCTGATGCGTCCGTCGAAAAGCGTCCAGGACATGGAACTCAAATCCCTCAAGAAGAAGTACAAGACGAAAGGCTTTGCCGCCGGCTGCTCACGCGAGGTGATCGAGCAGGGAGCGGAAATGCTCGGCTGGCCTCTGGATGAGGTGCTGCAAAAGACCCTCGACGCCATGAAATTTATTGATGTTACAGCAGGCATCCATAGCTGATTACGCGTCCGTTCTGTCGTTCTATGACGACGTGATGGAGCATACTCCCGGGATTGGGCGTTATGCCCGATGGCAGAAGGGGAAGCACCCGACGGCCGAGGGCATAAAGGCATATATCCAGGAAGGAAGCCTGTATCTATATAAGGAGCAGGATGCAATCATCGGCGCAATGGCGCTGACGATGTATCAGTGCGAAGATTACCATGCCATAGCGTGGTCGAAGGAAGTACCCGATAGCGAGGTGGCCGTGATTCATATCCTGGCAGTAAGTCCTGAATGTCAGGGACGAGGCATTGGAGCAGAGATGGTCCGGGCGGCTATCCTGCTTGCGCAGGACAAAGGCATGAAGGCCATCCGCCTGGATGCCACGGCGTCCAATACGCCTGGCCACAGGCTTTACGAGCGTCTGGGCTTCGCGTATCGCGGCATGCAGCACCTCTATGCCGACAAAAACGGCTGGCTGGACTTCTATTTCTTTGAATTTGTCGGCGATTGATATGACCGCTTCCCTGTCATTGGAGGCGGCCTTTTCGTGGGGTCGGCCAGATTAGTAGGGAGAAATAATTGGGAAAGTAGGGAGAAAGTGTTATTTTTGTGTCGAAAAGTAGGGAGAAAATGGCAAAAATTGATCAACTGATTGGCCTGATCGGGCGCTATAAAGAACTCGGGATTGACGCTCAGATAGATTACGAGAAGTTCTATCTATACTCCATCATAACTCACTCTACCGCTATCGAGGGCTCCACCGTTACAGAAATAGAAAACCAGTTGCTGTTCGATGAGGGAATTTCAGCCAAGGGTAAGACCATCATTGAGCAGATGATGAATCTTGACTTGAAACGGGCTTACGAAGAGAGCATCAGGCTGGCAAAGGTAAAGACCCCGATTACTGTCGATGTGCTGAAAACCTTATCAAAGCTGGTGATGCAGAATACTGGCTCTATCTATAAAACGGCGCTGGGAGAATTCTCATCCGCAAGTGGAGACCTGCGTCTGGTAAATGTGTCGGCTGGAGTAGGAGGGAAATCTTATATGAGTTACCAGAAAGTCCCTGCCAAGCTGCAGGAGTTCTGTGACTGGCTCAATGCGCAGCGTGCCAAGAAAATGTCCATGGCAGAGCGATATAACCTCAGTTTCGAAGCCCACTACCGTCTGGTTACCATCCATCCCTGGGCCGATGGAAACGGTAGAATGGCCCGGCTCATCATGAACCACATTCAGTTTGAATTCTCTCTTGTACCGAGCAAAGTATTGAAAGAAGACAGAGGTGACTATATCAATGCTTTGATTGCCACGAGAGAATCTGATGACATCTCCATCTTCCAGGATTTCATGACGGAAGAGATGACAAAAACGATCACTACTGATATCAATGCCTATCTTAAATCCACAGAAGATGGTGGGGAGAAAACCGATAATGGTAGGGAGAAAAAGGTAAAAAGTAGGGAGAAAATCCTCTCGCTGCTGCAGGTCTACCCCGATTATTCCGCTAAGAAACTCTCTGATGAGATTGGTATCACAGAAAAGGCCATTGAGAAACAACTGGCCAAGTTGAAGGCCGAGGGCCGTGTCAAGAGAGAAGGCCCGGACAAGGGCGGAAGATGGATTGTAGTTCGCTAAATCGAGATTTATCGATGTTCAGGTTTCGTTTTCGTCTACCCCACAGGGGCCAATTGACAAATAACGCAAGGCTTTGATAAATTGCTTTTTTGCGGATCTTGTTTGAAAACTCTGTAGTATATTTGTCTAAAACTCGATAGATATGGAGACGAAAGATGTAGACAACAGAGGTGAAATCATTCTCTATCAGACGGAGGATGGATTGACACAGATTGATGTCAAACTGGAAAATGAGACGGTGTGGCTTTCGCAACAGCAGATGGCCGACTTGTTTCAACGCGATAGAACGGTCGTTTCAAGGCACATTAGTGACATTTTCCGGGAAGGGGAATTGTCGCGAGAATTGGTATGTGCAAAAAATGCACATACCACTCGCCATGGGGCTATGCCCGGGAAAACACAACGATCTGAACGAACACTTTATAATCTTGATGTAATCATTTCGGTTGGCTATCGGGTAAAATCGCAGCGGGGTACTCAATTTAGGATTTGGGCCAACAAGATTCTGAAAGAGTATTTGGTCAAGGGCTACGTCCTTCGAAACAATCTTTCCCAGCAGAAGTACGAAGAACTCAAGCAACTGATCTTTGTGATGGGCAGGACGATGAATTATCCTGAACTCAAAGAATCAGATGCCGCACAAATCAAATCAATCTTTGATGTTGTGCAAGATTACACGTATGCACTGGACACGCTGGATAGCTACGATTACCAGACACTGAAGATCGAGAAGACCACCTGTCCGGAACGGTTCCACGCCACGTACGAAAATGCGATGGCTGTCATTCAGGAGTTGAAGACAAAATTTGGTGAGAGCTCCTTATTCGGCAATGAAAAAGACCAGTCATTCCATAGTTCCATCGGTCAGATCTACCAGACCTGGGATGGCCAGGAGCTTTATCCTTCTATTGAGGAAAAGGCTGCGATGCTGCTTTATTTGGTGACGAAGAACCATAGTTTCAGCGACGGAAACAAGCGAATTGCTGCCACGCTGTTCCTTTGGTTTATGGAGAACAACGGGATTCTTTACGGTCAAGATGGAAGAAAACGCATAGCTGATAACGCCCTTGTTGCGCTGACGCTGATGATAGCCGAGAGCCGGATGGATGAAATGGACACCATGCTCAAGTTGACCGTCAGCTTGATCAATTCCCGGAACGAGTAATTTTTTTTACGGTCAGATATCGGAATTTTTCTGGATCTTCTACCGGAATTAACTTCGATAAATTCGGATTTACCAGTGTCTGGAGAATCGAATAGCGCGTAGTTATAGATGCCTGTTCAGGAAGGTGGTTACTGTTTCAATTAGACGAGTTTTATCGCCATTTAGCAGATGGCCTTCGCCTTTTAGAACGTGTAATTCGCTGGTTTTATACGCTTCGTGGTAGTGCTCGCTATATTTGAGCGGCACGATCTTGTCTTTATCCCCATGAATCAGACAGACCGGTCCTGAATATTGTGCGGACACCTCATAAATGGGCAGTTTCTGGGCTTCCAGGATAAAACTGCGTCCCAGTTTGTGGAAAAAGACATTGACATATTCCGGCGGATTGGATGCATCATATTTTGCATGCATGCACCTTCCCGCAATCGCATCGTCTTTCAGCACAGCTGCCGGAGCCAATTGAACGACACATTTGGGTCTGTCCGGTCTGCTTTCCAATTCGCCTGCCAGCATGCCTGCCACAACGCCACCCTGGGAATGGCCAATCAATGCTATATCTGTCACAAAGGGTAAGTTGCGGGCATACGCCAATACCGCTTTTGCATCCGCTATCTCGCTGGAGATGGTCATGTCCATGAATCTCCCTTCGCTTTTTCCGTGCGCGTCAAAATCAAATCGGATGGATGCGATCCCGGCCTTGGCAAGGGCCTTTGCAATGGCAGGCATCGGATACATCTCCTTCTTTGACATAAACCCATGCATCAAGATGGCCATGGGACACTTGTCTTTTGAAGGATCAAACGAATCGGGAAGTGTGAGCGTAAAAGAAATTCCTCCCTGGGAACCAAATACTTCGTA
>JAEETO010000037.1 GCA_016290385.1 Bacteroidales bacterium
CGGCAGGAAGGCCACCGTATAGGTATTGATGCCCGTCACGGAGTCGAGCAGCCAGAGCAGCACGGTGACGATGAAGGTCACGATGACGATCGTGGTCTTGCGGTCGCGCTTCATCTCGCCTTCGATGACCAGGTCGACGGTCTTCTGGGTGAACGGGAACATTTTCTTGATGAGCAGCCAGCTGATGAACAGCAGCAGGATGACGAGCGGCACCATCATCAGCATCCACTGGCCGAAACCGATGTTCAGGTTCAGGCCTTCGGGATCGTTGAGGTATTTCAGGGCGATGGTGTTCGGGGGCGTGCCGATCGGCGTGCCGATGCCGCCCAGGTTCGCCGCGACGGGAATGCTGAGGGCCATGGCGATGCGGCCTTTGCCGTTTGCAGGCAACTGCTTGAATACCGGAGCCAGGAACGTAAGCATCATGGCCGCCGTGGCCGTGTTGCTGATGAACATGGAGAACAGGCCGGTGATGAGCATGAAGCCCAGCAGCACCATCTCGCTCTTCCGCCCGAACGGCTTGAGCAGGATCTTGGCCAGATAGACGTCCAGACCGGTCTTGGTGGCTGCGATGGCCAGCACGAAACCGCCCAGGAAAAGCATGATCACCGGATCGGCGAAACAGGCCATAATCCCTTTATAACTGAGTGGGGCTCCGACCAGGTCCGGCTGGCAGATCCATTTGACTCCGGAATCCGAGGTAAAGAAGAGCAACATGGCCATGATTGCGATGGAGGTGGCCCAGGCCGGTACCGGCTCGAGGATCCACATCAGCGTGGCAAAGGCGAATACTGCGATGATGCGCTGTTGGACGATGGTCAGCCCTTCGATGCCGAAGGCGCTGGCCGGAATCAGGAACAAGGTGATGGTGACAGCAGCGATAAAGATCAGGGAAGCAGTCCTGCGTTTGATCCGCGCTGCCTGGTGTTTCAGTTCCATGCCCATCTGGTAGATGGCTTCTACCAGATTGAAACCAGTAAAGTTTTTAAACATGCCAATACATTTATTAAAGAGCCCTTGCCCGGGAACTCTGTTAATCGCGCTTTTCCGGCAGGTTTCCTGACTCGATTCCCGGAACCTTCCCATTTCCCGGAGGAAACAGTGGCAAAGACTTTCCTGGCAACCCTTGCGGGTGAATCTTACAGTAGCGGGCACTGCTCCGGCTTTTCACCGGATTCCCTTTTAAAGACGCGGACCGCCGGTCCTTGTCTCACCGAAAAGCGGTGCAAAGATAGCAAAAAAGGCATATCGGTGAAACGAATAAAATAGAAACCGTTTCAAAAAACAATATCCCTTAGGCATAGGATATCATAATAATTCATACCTTTGCTATGATTTAGGTAATCGGGCGGCCGGAAGCCGCGCCGATGCAAGGGAACCCGGTGGAAGACCGGGGCTGTACCTGCAGCTGTGATCCCCCTTGGTGTCCGTCTCACAATCGCCACTGAGCGCAACGCTCCGCCTGTCTGAAAGCGTCGTTGCAAGGCTTGGGAAGGCGAGACGGACCGGGGAAAGCCAGAAGACCTGCCAGAATCCTTGAATGAACGCACGCTCAGGAGCAAGCGTGGGGAAACATGAAGACAAAAAAGATTTTTCTCATCGGACTGGCCCTGTGCCTTGTCCAGACGCTGACGGCACAATCGTATCTGCAGGACACGATTCCGGAGACCGTTGTCACGGCCACCGGTACCGTGCATCTGCTCAAGGACGTACCCGTGCAGACCGAGGTCATCACCAACCGCATGTTGCAGGATTATGCCGGCCGCTCGCTGGAAGACATCCTGGGCGGCCTGACCGCAGCCTTTGCCTTCAATGAAGACGACATGGGCTCGCATATGCAGCTCGGGGGCCTTGGCAACAGCTATATCCTGATCCTGATCGACGGCAAGCGCATCCAGGGTGACGTGGGCGGTGAAAACGACCTGTCGCTGATCGATCCGCAGAACATCGAAAAGATAGAAATCGTCAAGGGCGCTTCCTCCGCCCTGTACGGCAGCGACGCCATCGCAGGCGTCATCAACATCATCACGCGCAAGCAACGCAAGGACGGTCTGCTGCTCGAGGATGGCACGCGTGTCGGGTCCTATAAGGACTTGCGGCAGCACAATGCCATTGGCCTGAAATACGGCCGCTTCAGTTCGCTGACCAATTTCCAGTTGCAGCACTCCGACGGCTGGCAGAACACTTCCGTGGAACACACCACGGGCACGCAGCCGCCCGTCACCGATTCCCAGAACAAGACCGTCAACCGGCATACCAACGCCCAGGTTGGCGAACAGATCACCTTCGCGGCCTCCGACAAACTGGAATTCTATGCAGGCGGCACTTACTATTGGAAACGCATCTATCGCCCCAATGGCAAGTACGCCCAGTTCGACGTTCATACCTACGACCTGCAATACCGCAATGCCTCGGCCTCAGCCGGCGCCAAATGGCGACCGAACGCCACGGACATCGTGACCTTCGACCTCGACTGGAACCGCCACGCCTATATGTATTATTTCACGGCCACGACACTGGTGGAAGACTACGAAAAGAGCAAAGGGACCATTTATTATCCCTATTATCCGTATCTGCCTGACCAGACCGAAATGCAGAGCGACCAGCAGCGGGCCATGGCCAACCTGAAAGGCGTTTTCTCGCTGCCCGCCGAAAACCGGCTTAACACCGGCATCGAGTATCGCTACGACTGGCTGTATGCTCCCACACGCGTGGAGGGAGGGCGCGTCAGCGACTGGACGGCAGCCCTCTATGCCCAGGATGAATGGCAGCACGATTTGGGACGGAACCGCATCCAGCTGGCAGCCGGCGCGCGCCTGACCTGGAATGGCCAGTTTGGCGTGAATGTTTCGCCCAAAGTGTCCGCCATGTTGTCGCTCGGCCTTCCCTGGCGTATCCGGGCCACCTGGAGCCAGGGTTTCAAGACCCCGACACCCAAAGAACTCCACTACCGTTATGTCAAACAGATGAGCGGGACCTACCTCTACCTGGGTAACCTGGGATTGCGTCCGCAGACCAGCAATTACTATTCGTTGGGTGGGGAATACATCCTGAACGGCCTGACCGTCAACGTCACGGGCTATTACAATCACGTCAGGGACATGATCACGCTGGTAACCATCCCCAACTATGAGGCCCCCGCGGAGTACATCATTACCTACGACCCGGTCAAAACACGCCAGTACCAGAACGTGGACGATGCCAAGACCTTTGGCGTGGACCTGAATGTCCGCTTCAACCTTCGTGAATGGGCCTTCGGCCTGGGTTACAGCTGGCTCGATACGGAAGCGAACCAGTACGACGCCGAGCACGACCGGATGCGGCAGGTCACGATCGACGGAACCGCGCACCACAAGGGCAATCTCTTCGTTACGTGGAACCACCGTTTCTCGCCGGACTACCGGTTGAGCGCCGGCCTCTACGGCCGCATGTCTTCGACCCGCTTCTATCAGGACGACGGCAATGGCAAAGGATACCAGATCTGGCGCATCACGACCGGTCACGACCTGGGTCATTCCAAACAATGGATCTGGCGTATCGAGGCCGGCGTGGACAACATTTTCAACTATGTGGACCGCACGCCCCACGGCCTGCACCTGGGCACGACCACGCCCGGAACAACGGTGTTCCTGGGCCTGACCATCCGTTTCAATCACGGCAAGAAAGTATCTGACAAATTTGATTCAACCATCAATAACAACTACAATTCAAAGCAATATGAAGAAAACTAAACTTTTGACGCTCGCCCTGCTGGTGGGGTTCGTATTCGGATTCGCCTCCTGCGACCCGATCAACAACGAGCAGTACAACTACAACGCTTACCAGCGTGCAGTGAATGAGACGGTCAAGTCTCAAAAGAAAAACAACAAGGTCATCCTGCTGGTCGCCTTCGGCTCGACCTGGCAGCAGGCTTTCGACACGTTCGACGCCACGGTAAATGCTTACAAACAAGCTTTTCCGGGCTATGACGTGTTCCTTTCCTTCTCTTCCGCCATCTGCATCAACCGTGCGGCTGCCGGCGAGAACGCCGCCGACGGCGCCGAGGTGCGCAATTACTATGCACCGCCGTTCTGGTACACCGCCTTTGCCCAGAAGGGGGTCATGTACAGTGAGATCGTCACCCAGTCGCTGCAGGTGATCCCGGGCGAGGAGTACGGCCGCGTGATCAACTACATCAAGGACTTCGCCAACAACGCGAACGGCGACCTAGATGACGACTATCTTTCGACGGTCAGTCTGAAACTTGGCGTTCCCCTCCTGCAGGATCCCGACAAAGACGTTCCGAACGTCGCCCGCGCCCTCGACAATCTCTACAAGAGCCAGGCGTCCAACGACCTGGTTGCCTTCATGGGCCACGGTAATCCGGATGAGTACGACACCTACAAGGCCAATGTCCGTTACGTCCAGCTGGAAGAAGCGCTGCAGGCCATCAACCCGCACTATTTCGTGGGTACCGTCGACATGATGGAAAACTTCAAGCCGCATGTGTATGCGCGCATGGCCGAAGCAGGGCTCAACACGGGCAACAAGAAATTGTATCTGCACCCGCTGATGTCCATCGACGGCGACCACGGCCACAATGACATGGCCGGTGACGACCTGCCCGAGAAATTCGAAGGCAAGAGCTACACCTTTGCCGACCTGCTGGCCGAGGCCAACGACGAGGGCGAGGTGGAAGATTGCAGCTGGAAGATCTTCTTCGGTGCCACCGGTTCCGGTTTCACCTGCAACAATTCCACGATGATCGAGAAGGGTCTGCTTGAACTGCCGTCCATCCGCCAGGTCTGGATGGACCACACCCGCGACGCCATCAACGGCGAACCGCTTGATTACTACCACTCCAAGAATCCGGAGTAGTATTTTTTCAGTTTATAGTGTGTGTTGGCCCCGCGATTCTGCCAGTCGCGGGGCTTTTTTTCGATTTGACGATTACTAATAAAAGGGAAAGATTATCTTTGCAGTGAGTTATGATGAGAAGAACCCGGGATAATCAGTTTGCAAAAAGTGGAATGACAGTGCTTTGCATGGTCATTTTCCTCTTCAGCTATGTCAATTCCACGATGTTCTGGCATGGACACAGCGGCTCCGGGTATTGGGTTTTCCATTCCCACATCTCCGGTTCGTCCCATCGCTCCGCTCCTGTCGAAGCCGCTCACACTTCTGCGGAACTACTTCTGATCCAAGCTGTGGACCAGTCCTCATTCACTGAAGACGTGATTCCCGTATGTGACCTGGCACCACAGGGCATGATGATGGAAACCGTACAGACGGAGCCGGCTTCCACTTCGGGAATCTCATCTTTCTGGCACATCGTCCTTCGTGGCCCCCCTGCACTTGTCTGACACCCCCAAGCCGCATTGCGGTCCGTTCTTCCATTGTCAAACAAGTAAGAGGTTTTCAATGAAAAACAAAATATTTGCGCTGGTGCTGCTGGCATCGGCACTTATGGGATGTGGCACGCGTCAAGGTGCAGAGAGTGCCACTGTTCCCGGTCCGGGCTTCTCCTCGGACGAAAACGGGGTCAGCATTACCCCGGGATCCCCGCTCTCGGCCAAATTGAAACTGGCCGTGACCGCGCCGCAAACCATAGACATACAGCTTAAAACAACAGCTTCGGTTGACTTCAAGTCAGGAAGTGTCGCAGAAATCGGTCTGCCTTTCGGTGGCCGGGTAGTGCGTGCTTTTGTCCGGCTGGGTGATCCGGTCCGGCGGGGACAGGCTCTTTTTGAAGTCAATTCATCTGACTATATGGAAGCGGTGAAGACCTATCAGGAAAGTAAGAGCGCCGCCGACCTTGCTGCTGCCAACCGGCAGAGAAAAGAGACCCTCCATCGGTCTGGAATGCTTTCCGACCGCGAATGGGAAGAAGTCTGCGCCGAAGCTAGGAATGCGGAGAATGCCTGTGAACTCGCCCGCCGCAGCCTGGCTTTGTTCAATGTGGACCCCGCTTCCGTCCAGGTCGGAGAACCCCTTCGTGTCGTTTCCCCGATTTCAGGACGTGTCGTCCGCAATGACCTGGTTATCGGCGCCTTTCTCAGCGAGGAAGAGGAATCTCCCATGACCGTGGCCGACCTGTCCAGGGTCTGGGTGACGGCCAATGTGAAGGCTTCTCAGGCCACGGGATTGGCTCCGGGACAGACAGTGACGGTTGAAATCGATGCAGAGCATCAGGTTGAGGGGCAAATCTTCTATGTGGGAGAGATTCTCGACGAAAGGACACGTACTTTGCCGGTGGTCATCGAGTGCGAAAACGGGCAAAAACTGCTCAAACCCGGGATGTTCGTGACGGCCGTCTTTGCCCGTCAGGCGGTACAAGTGCTGGCCGTTCCTGCTTCCGCTGTTTTTCAGGGCAGGGATGCGAAATTCGTGTATGTCCAGGATGCTCCCGGACATTTCAAGAGAGTCCCCGTGCAGGTTGAGAGTCTTGAACAAGGGCTTCAGAGGGTGCTGTCCGGGCTTTCTGCCGGTGAAACCATTATTGCGGACGGCGGTATTTATCTGAGTAAGTAAAGAGATGGAACGCCTGATCAACTATGCCCTCAAACGCAGGGGGCTTATTGCCGTGATCTTCCTCGTGGTGTCGCTGTTTGGCATTTACTCCTGGACGCGGCTGTCCATTGATGCCTATCCGGATATCGCCGACGTGACAGTGCAGGTGGTGACCCAGGTTCCGGGGCTGGCTGCCGAGGAGGTGGAGCAGCAGATTACCATTCCGCTGGAACGTGCGCTCAACGGTATTCCGTCGCTTGACATGATGCGGAGCAAGAACGCTTTTGGCCTGTCTATCATTGTGCTGGTCTTTCAGGACGGGACAGAAGATTATTGGGCACGGCAGCGAGTCCGCGAGTGCATTGGAGACGTTGACCTTCCTTACGGTGCCGTACCTGAACTCAATCCGCTTACTTCTCCGACGGGAGAGATCTACCGTTATGTGCTGGTGGGGGAAGGAAAGTCCCTCCGGGAGTTGACCGAGATCAATCAATGGATTGTGATTCCGGCATTGCAACGGATCCAGGGAGTGGCGGCTGTCAGCAACTATGGGGGCCTGACGACGCAGTACCAGCTGGAACTCGATCCCGGGCGCTTGCTGGCGTACGACCTGTCGATTTCGGATGTCGAGGAGGCCCTGCAGAACAACAATGCCAATGCGGGCGGCAGCGTGATCAACATGGGAGACGTCAGTTATGTCGTGCGGGGTGTGGGCCTGGTCAGGAATCTGGAAGGCCTGGGAGACATCGTGGTCAAGAACGAGGAAGGGATTCCGGTTTTCCTCCGCGACCTGGGAGAACTGAAATACGGCAATCTGGAACGCAAAGGCATTCTGGGCTACGTCGACGATGAGATAGCTTTCGATGACGGGGTGGAGGGCATTGTGCAGATGCTTCGCTACCAGAATCCCTCCCAGGTGCTGGGAAAGGTCCATAAGGTCGTGGATGAGCTGAACCGCGAGGATCTTCCGGAAGGTGTCGAGATCCGCACTTTCATGGACCGTACGAATCTGGTGGGTACGACCCTCAGTACGGTGGAACACACCTTGTTCTTCGGCATGCTCCTGGTTATCGGCATCCTTCTTATTTTCCTGGGAAGCCCGAAGAGCGCGCTTATCGTTGCCGCCACTATCCCCATCTCACTGCTGATAGCCTTTATCCTGATGCACTTGACCGGCATTCCGGCCAACCTGCTCAGCCTGGGGGCCATCGATTTCGGCATTCTGGTAGACGGGGCGATCGTGATGACCGAGACCGTTTTGAAGATGCGTGAGGAGGATCCGTCCCAACCTCTTTCCGAAAAAAATACGCTGCATCGCGTCCTGGAAGTCGCCAAACCGATTTTCTTTGCCACGCTCATCATCATAGTGGCATATATGCCCTTGTTCGCATTCGAGCGCATTGAGAAAAAACTTTTCACACCGATGGCCTTTACAGTGGGCTATGCGCTGATTGGCGCGCTTTCCGTGGCGTTGCTTCTGATCCCGGGACTGGCCTATGCCATCTATCGGAAGCCCCAGAAAGTATATCACAACAAGGTGCTTGCCCGCATGAATACAGCCTATCGGCAGCATACGCATTCGTTGCTTGGTGCTCCCCGGAAAATATATGCGGGCATCGCCGTCGTGCTTATTGCCGTGACCGTAATGATCATTACCGTAGGCAAGGACTTCCTCCCCAACCTGGATGAGGGTGGCATATGGATCCAGGTCCAGACACCGCCGGGCATTTCGTTGGAGAAGTCCAAAGAAATGGCCAATGCTTTCAGGAACAAGATGAAGGCGTTCGATGAGGTGACTTACGTGATGACCCAGGTCGGACGAGATGACGAGGGGGCCGAAGCATTCACTTCCTCTCATATCGAGGTCTGCATTGGCCTGAAGCCCTATTCGCAGTGGAAATGGGGCAAGAGCAAGGAGGATCTTATCGTCCAGATGGCCGACACCATTGCCCTGATGCCTGGCTATAAGGTTGGCTTTTCCCAGCCTATTATTGATATGGTGATGGACCAGATTGCAGGCTCCCACAGCGACCTGGCCATCAAAATTTACGGAGACGACCTTGCCGAAGACCGTCGCATCGCCGAAGAAGTCGAGCGCATTATCGCTGGCATTCCCGGTGCAGCCGATGTCATCATCGATCAAGAACCTCCGTTGCCGCAACTCCAGATTACGGCAGACCGCGAAAAGGCCGCCTATTATGGGGTCAACATTTCAGATATTGCCCAACTCGTTGAAACAGCCATCGGCGGACGCGCCGTTTCTCAAGTCTATATTGGCGACCGCATGTATGATGTCATTTGCCGTTTTCGTGAGGATGTCCGTGACACTCCCGAAAAGATTGCCGCACTGACCCTGACTACGGCGTCGGGCGCCCGCATCCCGCTCTCGGCCGTCGCAGATGTAAATACGCGTCTGGGCGCCAGCTTCATCAGCCGGGAAATGGGCAAAAGGCAACTGACGGTCCGAGTCAATCTCCGAGGAAAAGATCTGTCTACCTTTTTGAAAGAGGCTGACGATCTGATTCAGAGCAGCGTGCAATACGACCATACAAGACATTCACTAAAATGGGACGGCCAGTTCGAGAACCAGCGCCGGGCCTATACCCGGCTGGCCATTGTCATTCCTTTCGTACTGGCCATCATGTTCATTCTGTTGTACGGGGCGTTCCGAAATTTCCGACAGGCAGGATTGCTCATCGTGTTGTTGCCGCTGGCACTTTTCGGAGGACTCCTGGCGCTGAATGTCCGGGGAATGACATTTAACGTTTCTTCGGCCGTCGGTTTCATCGCCCTCTTCGGCCTGACCATTCAGAACGGCGTGATCATGATTTCGCATATCAACCATCTGCGCCTGCGGGGCACGCCGCTTCGAGAAGCCGTCATCGAAGGCGCTTCCCACAGGCTCCGTCCTGTCCTGATGACAGCCACGGTAGCCATCCTTGGTCTGCTGCCGGCATCGCTGGCTACCGGTATCGGTTCCGATGTCCAGCGTCCGCTGGCTACGGTTATCGTCTATGGTTTGCTGTTTTCGACCGTTATCACCCTATATATCCTGCCGACGCTCTATTATCAGATGGAACGACGCCAGGAGCAAAAACCCATCAAGCAAGATGAAGAAGATAGTTAGTTTATACATAGTCCTCCTGTTAAGCCCCTCTCTGGCCGCCCAGGATTTCAGCGAATATATGAGGGCCGTAGAACAGCACAACGCCGCATACCTTGCTGAACGTTATAACGTTGATATCGCTGAGGCCAATACAGCGGCTGCCCGCGTGTTCAACGATCCTTCTCTGTCTGTCGAATACGGCAACAATCAGGACTGGTCCCTGCAGATGGGACAATCGGTAGACGCTGGCCTGTCCTATGCTTTCAGCCTCGGCAATATCCGCCGGGCACGCATCAATGTGGCCAGAAGTGAAGAAGAAATCACACGTGCCGCATTGAGCGACTGGTTCCGCAACCTCAAGGCGGAGGCCACGCTGGCATGGATCCGTGCGCAGGAAACGCGTTCCCTTGTGGAACTCAGGCGGTCTTCCTGGGAAGGTATGGAACAGGTGGCGGCATCGGACAGTCTCAAGGCTGTCTTGGGCGACGGCAGTCCGGTCGATGCCCGCCAATCGCGCATAGAAGCGCGTGCGTTGCGGGCAGCGTATCTTTCTGCAGAAGCTGATTACGCCAATGCCCTGAATACGCTAACGCTATTTACCGGAGGTCTCCCGTTTTCAGAAATACCCGATAATGAGCTGGAGTTAGGACTGCCGGGCTATTCTGGACAAGAACTTGTGGAAATGGCTCTGGATCATCGTGCAGACCTCCGCGCCGCCGAATTGTCCCGTACCCTCTCAGCACGCAACCTGGCTCTGGTCAAGGCTTCGCGAGCGCCAGAAATCGAACTGAACGCCGGGTATTCGTATAACACAGAAGTCCGCAATGAAATCGCTCCGGCTCCGCAGTACCACGGACTTTCAGTAGGAATTGCCGTACCGCTGAAATTTTCCAGGCTCAACCGGGGTGAACGGCTGGCTGCCGAACGTTCCGTTCAGCAGGCGGATGCGGCCTATGAGGCGGCTCAGCAGCAGATTGTTTCTGAGGTCCGGCAGGCGTATGTGTCCTGGCTGTCGGCCGTTCGCGTGGCAGAAGAATGTTCCGCCACGATGCTGGAAGACGCAGCTTCCATCCTGGAAGGCCGGCGCACGGCTTACCTGCAGGGAGATATTTCTTTGCTGGATTATCTGATGGCCGTCAGAGTGTACAACGACACTGCCGAGCAATGTATCGCTGCCCGGACTGGCCTTGCGACAGCCGTGGCGGAACTTCTGTGTGTCGTCGGACTTTGATGTGGAAATGATGCCACCGGCTTCCGTCGTGACGATGACCTTGGCGGAAAATTGATTATCTTTGTAAATATGGATCATGCGAAGATTTTTGTGGCCGGAATCGGGCCGGGGAGTGCGGAGGATGTGACGCCTGCCGTGCTGGAGGCCGTCCGGCAGTCCGATGTCATCATCGGGTACAAGTATTATTTCCAGTTCGTGGAGCCGTATGTTTCGCCACATGCCGAGTGCGTGGATACGGGGATGAAGAAGGAGCGTGAGCGGGCGGAGGAGGCTTTTGAGCGAGCAGGACAAGGCAAGACCGTCTGTGTGGTAAGTTCCGGTGATGCAGGGATTTATGGCATGGCACCCCTGATCTGGGAAATGAAACGCGAGCGTGGCAGCGACGTGGAGATCGAAGTGCTGCCGGGCATCAGCGCTTTCCAGAAAGCTGCTTCGCTCCTCGGGGCTCCCATCGGTCACGACCTGTGCATCATTTCCTTGTCCGACCTGATGACGCCCTGGGAGAAGATCGAGCGGCGCATCCGCGCCGCCGCAGTGGCCGATTTCGTAACGGCGGTCTACAACCCCAAGAGCCACGGGCGTTACTGGCAGCTCTATCGCCTGCAGGAGATCTTTCTCCAGCATCGCGATCCTGCTACTCCGGTAGGTTTCGTCCGTCAGGCGGGGAGGGAAGACCAGCAGGTGACGCTGACCACGCTGGGGGCCTTCGATCCGGAACAGGTGGATATGTTCACGGTGGTCATCATCGGCAACTCTCAGTCCTATTCTTTTGAAGGGAAGTTCATTACTCCGCGCGGCTATTATCGCGAAGGCCGTGACGAGGGGGCGAAAGGCGTGGGGCAGGAGATCATGATCGAGAGTTTCCGCACCATTGAGAAGGAATTGCGCCATCCCGATATCCCGCTGGGCCGTAAATGGCCTTTGCTGCATGCCATCCATACGACGGCCGATTTTGACATGGAAAACATCCTGCTTGTAGATGACGGGGCCGTCGAGACGCTTTACGCAGGCTTTGCGGAAGGCCGGATCAAGACCATCGTGACCGACGTGACGATGGCTGCGGCTGGCATCCGCAAGGGCGCCCTACAGCGTCTGGGCGTCGAGGTAAAATGCTACCTGAACGATCCTCGCGTCATCGAAATGGCGTCCCAACAGGGTATCACGCGTACCCAGGCCGGCATACGGCTGGCCGTGGAGGAGCATCCCGATGCGCTCTATGTGTTCGGGAATGCACCCACTGCATTGATGGAACTTTGCGCATTGATCCGGCAGGGGAAAGCCAGGCCTGCCGGCATCGTCGCGGCCCCTGTCGGCTTCGTCCATGTGCGTGAAAGCAAGCACATGGTCAAGCCGTTCCGTGAAATACCTAAACTGATTGTTGAGGGTAGGAAAGGGGGAAGCAACCTGGCTGCCACGCTGGTCAATTCCATTCTCTGCTTCAATGATGCGGAGGCACTCAAACCCGGTCGCGATGTCTAGTCAGCATTTCATCGTCATCGGCATGACCGACGACAGGGAGGTCTGGTTCCCGCCGGAGGTGCGGGAGATTATTGCTGCCGGTCGCGTCTTTTCAGGCGGCCGTCGTCACCACGAAATCGTGGCGTCGCTCTTACCGGAAGGCGCTGTGTGGATCGATATCACAGTGCCGCTGGAAGCAGTGTTCGCGCAATATGCCGGGCATCCGGAAGTGGTGGTTTTCGCCTCGGGTGACCCGCTGTTTTTCGGCTTTGCCAATACGCTCCGCCGGGAGCTTCCCGATGCTGATATCACGGTGTTTCCGTCCTTCAATTCCTTGCAGTTGCTGGCGCACCGCATGCAGCTGCCCTACGCGGACATGCGGACTGTGTCGCTTACGGGACGTCCGTGGGATGCCTTCGACCAGGCCCTGATTACGGGAGAACGCCTGATCGGTGCATTGACAGACCGTCAGAAAACCCCCGCGATGATCGCCCGGCGCATGTTGGATTACGGCTACGACAACTACCGGATGACGGTGGGGGAATGTCTGGGCAACCGCGATACGGAGCGGGTCCGGACCCTGTCGCTGGCGGAAGCCGTGACAGCGGAATATGCCTTTCCGAACTGCCTCATCCTCGAACGTACGGCGCTGCGGACTCATCCCTTCGGGCTGCCGGAACACGATTTCGCCCTCCTTGACGGCCGCGTCAACATGATTACCAAGATGCCTGTCCGCCTGTTGACGCTCAGCCAGCTGGACCTGGCCCGGAAGACCTCATTCTGGGACGTGGGCTTCTGTACCGGTTCCGTCTCCATCGAGGCGCGGCTGCAGTTCCCGCATCTGAAAGTCACTTCGTTTGAAATCCGCGAAGCCGGCCGTGACCTGATGGCGGCCAATGCCCGCAAGTTCGGCGCCCCCGGCATCGACGTCCATATCGGCGATTTCCTCGAAGCCGACCTGTCGCAGTTCCCGGCTCCTGATGCCGTCTTCATCGGCGGCCATGGCGGCTGCCTGGTGGAAATGGTCCGACGCATCGACAGCGTCCTCCTTCCCGGCGGTGTCATTGTCTTCAACGCCGTCAGCGAGCAGAGCCAGGCGCTCTTCCACGAAGCCGTCGCCACCGTCGGCCGCCACATCACAGGCCAGATGCGTGTGGCCGTCAACCAGTTCAATCCCATAGAAATCATGAAAGCCGAATGAGCCAGATAGCCATCATCGTCGTTTCAGAATCATCATTGCCGCTGGCACAGCGCGTAGCGGAGCGGGCCGTGTGTTGGCCGCTTCGTCACCCCGGGCTTGACCTGGGGTCTCAGATGCCGGATCAGGTCCGGCATGACGAAATCAAAATTTATACAAAGAAGGATATCGGGCCGTACGGGCCGTTCCTGAAGGAACATTGGACCGAACTCGACGCCATTGTCTTCATCGGCGCCCTCGGCATCTGCGTCCGCAGCATCGCGCCGGCCCTCCAAAATAAATACCGCGACCCCGCCGTCGTCTGCATCGACAGCACCGGCAAATTCGTCATCCCCGTCGTCTCCGGCCACATCGGCGGCGCCAACGACCTGGCCCGCCAGATTGCCGATACGATCGGCGCTCAAGCCATCGTTACCACCCAGAGCGACAACGAAGGCCTCTGGGCCCTTGATACCCTGAGCCGCGAATACGGCTGGCAGGTCGATTTGACACCGGCACAAATGAACAAGGCCATTTTCGCCTTCGTACAAAAACAGCCCACCGCGCTGCTGCTCGAAGTCCGCGATGCAGGTACGGCAGCGCTGGAACGCACCAGGCCCGATCATGTCCAAATCTTCTATCAGCGGGAAGCACTGCACCCCGCCGATTTTAAACTCCTGATCGCCGTTACGCCGCGACGGCTGCCCGATATTCCGGAAGGCATCCCCGTTCTGGCATTCCGCCCGCCCGTGCTGCATCTGGGTTTCGGCTGCCGCAAACAATGCGATCCCGCAGGTATCCCCGAGGCCATCGAAGCAAAACTACAGGAAGCAGGTTTCTCCCCGAGATCCATCGCGACGGTCGGGACCGTCGAATTGAAGCAGGACGAGCCGCTGCTGCAGGCCTTGCTGGCCCGCTGGCCGCAGGCACACGCGGCTATCTTCTCCGCAGAGACCCTGGCCGCTATCAACGTGCCGAACCCTTCCGAAAAGGCCCTTGCCGCCACGGGCAGCACCAGCGTGGCCGAAGCTGCGGCGCTTGCCTCGGCTGACGGCGGACCCTTGTTGATTGAAAAACAGAAGGGGAAACTGACGGAAGGCAACGACTTCACGTTTGCCCTGGCGCAAGATGCTGCATCCCTCCGCTGTGGCCACATTGAAATCGTCGGCGCTGGCCCCGGCGACCCCGAACTCGTGTCCGTGCGCGGCAAACGCTTCCTCCAGCAGGCCGATCTGATCCTCTATGCCGGCAGCCTCGTTCCGGTCGAACTGACGCACTACGCCAAGCCGGGCTGTACGGTGCGCAGTTCTGCCTCGATGGATCTGGAAGAACAGTTCGCGCTGATGAAGGAGTTCTATGACAGGGGCTTGCTGGTGGTCCGGCTCCATACGGGCGATCCCTGCATCTACGGTGCCATCCAGGAGCAGATGGCCTTTTTCGACCGCTACGGCATGCACTACCACATCACGCCTGGCATTTCGGCCTTCCAGGCTGCTGCCGCGGCGCTTCGCTCCCAGTTTACGATTCCTGAGAAAGTGCAGACCATCATTCTCACGCGCGGGGAGGGGAGGACGCCGATGCCCGAACGCGAACAGCTTCACAAGCTGGCGCAGTCGCGTAGCACGATGTGCATCTACCTGAGCGCCGCGATCGTGGAAGAGGTGCAGGCCGAATTGTTGCAGGCCTATCCGCCTGAGACACCGGTGGCGGCCTGCTACAAACTGACCTGGAAAGAAGAGCGCATCTATCGGGGAGAACTGAAAGACCTGGCGAAGATTGTTCGCGACAACAAGCTGACGCTCACGACCTTGCTGGTTGTGGGCGATGCCATCGGCAACCGGGAGGGCCTCTCTCGGCTCTACGCCCACGAATTCAAGCATCTCTTCCGGCCATGATCCTTATTCTCGGCGGAACGACAGAAGGACGCCTCGCCGTCCGGGTGGCCGATGCGGCGGGAACGCCGTATTGGTACTCGACGCGCGGCGATCTGCAGCAGATCGAGTGCAAGCACGGCGAGCATATCACCGGCGCGCTCGATGCGGCTTCAATGCTGGCCTTCTGCGAGGAAAACGATATACGCCTGCTGGTCGATGCGGCGCATCCCTTTGCGACGGAGCTCCACCGCACCGTTGCATCTGTCGCCGCCTCGCTCAGCCTTCCTGTCGTACGCGTCGAACGGGTGTATTCGCCCGTCATGCCGGGCTCCGACCCGGCATCTCTGCATTGGTGCGACGATTATGATGACGCCATATCCCGGCTGGAGGCCGATGGCGTCACGCGGTTGCTGGCCCTGACCGGCGTGCAGACCATCGCGAAGCTGCGGCCGTATTGGGAGCGGCGTGACTGCTGGTTCCGCATCCTGCGGCGCGAAGAATCGCAGGAAAAGGCGGCGCAGCAGGGTTTTCCTGCGGAACGGCTGGTCTATTATGACGAAGAAGACGAAGCGGCGCTGATCGCCCGCCTGCAGCCGCAGGCCATCCTGACAAAGGAGAGCGGTGAATCGGGCGGCTTCCCGCAGAAGTTGGCGGCGGCGCAGGCCGCCGGCATTCCGCTGTATGCCGTCCGCCGGCCGGCCCTGCCCGCCGGCTTCGAAGTAGTCACGGGCGAGCACGGCCTGCGCAAGGCCATCGAGCGGCTGGTGCCGGGTTTCTTCCCGTTGCGCAGCGGCTTCACCACGGGTGCCTGCGCCACGGCGGCCGCGAAGGCCGCGCTGCTGGCGTTGTTGGGTCACGAAGTGGGGGAGACGGTCGATATTTTGTTTCCGGATGGCGAAACCCTCTCATTGCCCGTCGAATTGCAGTATCCCCGTAGCGGGGCGGCTTTCCTGAGGCGAAATCAGAACCCTCGTGGCGATCGGGGGCGCCTGCCACGAGGAACGCTGATTTCTCCACCAGGCCAGTGCATGCCGCCCCGCTACGGGGATGCTGCGACAGCTATTGTCGTCAAGGACGCGGGGGACGACCCAGATGTGACGAACGGCCGGCAGATCGTGGCCACCGTCGCTTTCAGCGACGAACCGTGGATTCATTTCCTGCAAGGAGAAGGCGTCGGCCGCGTGACCCTGCCCGGACTCGGCATTCCGGTCGGCGGACCGGCCATCAACCGCGTACCGCGGCAGATGATGGAGCAGAACCTGTCGGCGCTGTACGACGGCGGTTTGGACGTGACGATTTCCGTGCCGGGCGGTCGCGAGCTGGCGCAGCGGAAGTTCAACCCCAAGCTGGGCATCGTCGACGGCCTTTCCATCATCGGTACCTCGCGCATCGTCCGGCCCTTTTCGAACGAGGCTTTCGTCGAGGCCATCCGGCGCGAAGTTGAAGTGGCAGTGGCTGTCGGTTCTCCCATGCTGGTCATCAATTCGGGGGCGAAGAGCGAGGCTTTTCTAAAGGCACGCTATCCCGATCTGCCGCCGCAGGCCTTCGTCCATTACGGCAATTTCATCGGCGAAACCCTGAAGATCGCCGCTGATCTCCGGCTGCCGAAGGTGGTGATGGGCATCATGCTCGGCAAGGCGGTCAAGCTGGCTGAAGGCCACCTCGACACGCACAGCCGGAGCGTGGTGATGAACAAGGAATTTCTGAAAGGAGTCGCCGCCGAAGCGGGCTGCTCGCCGGTGGCCGCGGAAGCCATCGACCGCCTGACGCTGGCGCGTGAACTCTGGAACGGTCTCGGCGATGCTGACGCTCGCTGCTTTTTCGGTGCCATTCTCGACCGTTGCTATGCTGTCTGCGACTCAGTCTATCCTTCTGCCGTGCCCGCCGCTTCGCTCACGATTCTGTTGCTTGACGAAGATGGCAATGTGTTTGAGCCTTACAGCTGAATTTTGATCAGGCCGCCGAAGGGCGGGAGGGTCGAGAAGGCCTCCTCGGGCGTGACCAGGCCGGCATAGACCCGGGCGGCGACCAGCACGCCGCCGTGGGCGAAGATGACCACGCGCTGAAAGGCTTGCTGCCGCAGTTCGTCGAGGAAACGGCCCACGCGCTCACACTGCTGCAGGAACGATTCGCCGCCGGTGACCTGCGTGTGGATGTGGTCGGAAAACCACGCCTGGAGATGCGGGTCGATGATGTCGTCGAAGATCTTCATCTCCCATTCGCCGAAATTGATTTCCATCAGGCGCGGGTCGCGCTGGGCATCGGCATAGCCGCAGTAGGCGGCCAGCCGCGTGCAGCGCGAGAGGGGACTGGTGTAGGCGTGGTCGAAGGGGCCGCAGGCGTCCAGCGCGGCCTTCGCGACGGCGGCCTCCTCCTCGAATGTCTCTTTCAGCGGCACGTCGCTCTGCCCGTAGCACGTGCCGGTCGGCACATCAGGCGTGGTATGGCGGATCAGGATGACTTCCATTCTTGTCAGAACCAGTAGGGATAAGCGGCCAGGACGGCCAAGTAGAGCGAGAGCTCGCAGAGAAGGAAGGTGGCGCCGCAGCAGTCGCCGGTATAGCCCTGGATCTTTCGCTTCATCACCAGTCGGAGCAGCAGCAGGACCAGCACCGGGACGATCATCAGCAGGAGGAACTGCCGGGGCAGCCAGCCCAGTGCAAAGACGCAGATGAAACTCGGCGCCAGGCCGCCGAAGAAGCAGAGCAGCAGCTCGGGCAGCGTCATCCGCGCATAGACCGTCTTGTTCTTGGCCTCTTCCTCGCTGCGCGCGTAGGGGAGGAAATTGATGAGCTGGGCGGCGCAGCACTTGGCCCAGCAGTCGCAGCAGACGAGCAGGATGCAGAGCGTGTCGCGGGAGAGGGTGGACGGCATCGTCAGCATCAGCCCGGCATAGGCGATCAGGCCGATGACGCCGTAGGTGCCGATGTGAGAGTCCTTCATGATGGCCAGGGTCTTTTCGCGGGACGTGCCCCCGCCGAAGCCGTCGATGAAATCGGCCAGGCCGTCTTCGTGGAGGCAGCCGGTGAGCACCATCCGGACCAGCAGTGCCAGGATCCAGGCGACGGTGATGGGAAAGATGTGGCTGCTGAGCCAGAGGGTAAGGGCCATCAGACCGCCCGAGAGCCAGCCCACGAGGGGCCAGCGCGGCACCACACGCTTGAAGTCCTCGGCAGGCACGTCGATCAGCCGCCAGAACGGCAGCCGCGTGAAAAAGATCAAGGTGGCCAGTAAGATGAGCATATCAACTACAAATTTAGTGATTATTCGCTATCTTTGTATGCAATGAAGCGCGTCATTTTGATCACCGGGGGCTCCCGTTCGGGGAAAAGCAGCTACGCCGAGCAGTTGGCGTTGTCTCTGTCCGATGCTCCGGTCTATCTGGCAACGGCCCGCATCTGGGACGAAGAGTTCCGGGAACGGGTGCGCCGCCATCAGGAACGCCGCGGGCCCCAGTGGACCAACCTCGAGGAAGAAAAATACCTGAGCCGTCATGATCTGGCAGGCCGCGTGGTGGTCATCGACTGCATGACGCTCTGGGCTACGAACTTTTTCTTCGATCTGGACAGTGACGTCGATGCTGCCCTCGCTGCTCTCAAGGCCGAATTCGACCGTTTTACGAACCAGGACGCCACTTTCCTCTTCGTGACCAACGAGATCGGGATGGGCGGCGTCTCCGACAATGCCGTTCAGCGCCATTTCACAGACCTGCAAGGTTGGATGAACCAGTATGTCGCTTCCCATGCCGACGAGGTCATCCTGATGGTCAGCGGCATTCCTGTAAAAATTAAGGAAACCGTTTTCTAAGGATAACATGACCTTTTCAATAGAACGTCCCGATCCGAAACTCCGTACTGCACTCCAGGCGAAGATTGACGGACTCACGAAGCCCAGAGGCTCGCTGGGCCGTTTGGAAGAACTCGCAATGCAGGTCGGCCTGATTCAGCAGACTCTTTCTCCGCAACTCCTTCATCCGCAGAACATCGTCTTTGCGGCCGACCACGGCATCGTGGCCGAAGGCGTGAGTGTCGCGCCGAAAGAAGTGACCTGGCAGCAGGTGTGCCATTTTACCCATCCGCAAGGCACGGGCGGCGTCAATTTCCTCTGCCGGCAGCACGGTTTCGTGCTCAAGGTGGTGGATGCGGGCGTCGATTACGAGCTGCCGAAAGATCGGGGCATCATCGACAGGAAGGTCCGGCGCGGAACCAGCAACTATCTGTATGGGCCTGCCATGACCGAAGCCGAGATGGAGCGCTGTCTGGAAAGCGGGGCAAGCATTGTCCGACAGTGTGCTGAAGAAGGAAGCAATGTGCTGAGTTTCGGCGAGATGGGTATCGGGAACACTTCGTCTTCGTCTCTGTGGATGTCCTATTTTACCGGCATTCCGCTCTCTGCATGTGTGGGAGCAGGCAGTGGGCTGGATATCAAGGGAATCCTGCACAAACTTGACGTGCGCACCCGCGCGAAGGAGAACTATCAGGGCGACCGGTCGCCACGTGACATCATCCGCTGGTTCGGCGGCTTCGAGATGGTGATGGCCGTCGGGGCTATGCTGCAGGCGGCGGCCTTGAAGATGGTCATCCTGGTCGACGGCTTCATCATGACCAGTTGCATGCTGGCCGCATCGAAACTCTGCCCCGCGGTGCAGGACTATGCCGTGTTCGGCCATTGCG
>JAEETO010000038.1 GCA_016290385.1 Bacteroidales bacterium
GACGGCGGGCTGCATCGGCTTCATGATGATCAAGTACAAATGGGGCATCGGTGCCAAGCACTGGTTCAAGCCGTTCCCGTTCATCATCGTAGCCATCAACATCCTCATCGCCTGCGCTTCCGACTTCGAGTCAGCTGCCATGGGCTGGAACAAATGGTGGCTTACTTCCGAAGGCGTATGGCAGTATGGCGGCTGGCACAATGTGATGAACGGCGTGGCCGGTCTGCTCAACATCTTCTGTATGACCGCCTGGTGGAGCGTCTATGCTTCCAAGGACAAGAAAGATATGATCTGGGCCGACATGACCTGGGTCTATATCGTGATCTACGACATCTGGAACTTCGCCTACACCTACAACTGCCTGCCGACCCACAGCTGGTACTGCGGTGTCGCGCTTCTGCTGGCCCCGACCATCGCAGCCCTCTGCTGGAACCGCGGCGGCTGGATCCAGAACCGCGCCAACACCCTGGCCATCTGGTGCATGTTCGCCCAGGTGTTCCCGCTCTTCCAGGACACCTTCGACGACGGACCGCTGTGGTTCAGCTGGCCCACCCTTCCCGTCCCCTATCCTGCCGGCGTCAAGACCATCGAGCAGCTCTATGCTGCCGGCGGCCAGGCTGCCGTCGATGGCATCGTGGGCACCACCGTCGATCCATCCGTGGTAGCGGCCAATCCTTCGATGATGGTATTCATCAGCGCCCTCGCCCTGGTGACGAACATCATCGCCCTGGCCTACATCATCGCCATCTCGAAGAAGCGTCACATCAACCCGTACAAGCAGGACGTCTTCATCAACCAGAAGTACTACAAGGACGCCATGGCCCGCGCCGACGTCTCGTAAGCAAAAAAAGGGCCCCCGGCATGGCCGGGGGCCCTTTCCCTTTCGTCTTGCCCGACCTGTTCGGGCATCTTTTTTCTAATTCAGGCCGATCATCTTGCCCGCGAATTTCTCGACCTTCTCTTTCGCATAGTCGAGCGTGATGGTCAGCTGTTTCTTGCGGCTGGTCGGCGCATCGAACATGGCATCGGTCATGATGGCCTCGCAGATGGAGCGCAGGCCGCGGGCGCCGAGCTTGTACTGGATGGATGTATCCACGATGAATTCCAGCACTTCCGGCTTGATCTTCAGCTTGATGCCGTCCAGCGCGAAGAGCTCCTGGTACTGCTTCACCAGGGCGTTCTTCGGCCTGGTGAGGATGGCCAGCAGCGTAGGACGGTCCAGCGGGTCGAGGTGGCAGAGCACCGGCAGACGGCCGATGATCTCGGGAATCAGGCCGTAGGCGCGCAGATCCTGCGGCGCCACATACTGGACGAGGTTGTCGGTGTCGATCATCTCGTGTTTCTTGCGGGCACCATAGCCGATCACCTGGGTATTGAGGCGCTGGGCGATATAACGGTCGATGCCTTCGAAGGCGCCGCCGCAGATGAAGAGGATGTTTTCGGTATTGACAGAAATCATCCGCTGCTCCGGATGCTTGCGGCCACCCTGCGGCGGGACGTTCACGATGCTGCCTTCCAGGATCTTCAGGAGTGCCTGCTGGACACCCTCGCCCGACACGTCGCGTGTGATGGACGGGTTGTCGCTCTTGCGGGCGATCTTGTCGATCTCATCGATGAAGACGATGCCTTTCTCCGCTTTGGACACATCGTAGTCGGCGTCCTGCAGCAGGCGCGTGAGGATGCTCTCCACGTCTTCACCGACGTAGCCGGCCTCGGTCAGCACCGTGGCGTCGACGATGGCGAAGGGCACGTTCAGCATCTTGGCGATGGTCCGGGCCAGCAGTGTCTTGCCGGTGCCGGTAGGTCCCACCATCAGGATGTTGGACTTCTCGATCAGGTCGTCCTTCAGGTTGATGCGCTTGTAGTGATTGTAGACGGCCACGGCCAGGAAACGTTTGGCTTCGTCCTGGCCGATCACGTATTCGTCGAGGAAGGCCTTGATTTCCGCCGGCTTGTACAACTTGCTCTCCCCCACGATCTTGCCGTTGGTGCGGATGTGTTCGTCACTGCCGGAATTGAGGGCTTCCTTGGCGTATTCATAGGCCATACGGGCGCAGTCGGAGCAGATGGACACGTCTCCTGCGGAGATCATCAGCTCGACTTCGTCCGGTCCGCGACCACAAAAGGCGCAGTGGTCTGCGCCTTCGTGATTATCTTTCTTCTTTGCCATGCTTGTTCTTTTCAACGATGCGGTCCACCATGCCGTATTTCATCGCTTCTTCGGCGGTCATCCAGAAGTCGCGGTCGGCATCCTTGACGATCTGTTCCATCGTCTTTCCCGTATGGTCGCAAAGGATCTGGTAGAGTTCCTGCTTGAGTTTGAGGATTTCACGGACCGTAATCTCCATCTCGGAGGCCTGTCCTTCAGCCCCGCCCATCGGCTGGTGGATCATCACGCGCGAGTGCGGGAGCGCGGAACGCTTGCCGTTGGCACCGGCCGCCAGCAGGATCGAAGCCATCGAGGCGGCGATGCCCGTGCAGATGGTGGCCACGTCGGGCTGGATGGTCTGCATGGTGTCGTAGATACCCAGTCCGGAATAGACCACGCCGCCCGGGGAGTTGATGTAGAGCATGATGTCGGCTTTCGGGTCGTTGCTCTCCAGGAAGAGGAGCTGCGCCTGGATGATATTGGCGACATCGTCGTTGATGGGACAGCCCAGGAAGATGATGCGGTCCATCATCAAGCGGCTGAACACATCCATCTGGGCGACATTGAGCTGGCGTTCCTCGATGATCATCGGGTTCATGTAGCTCGCATACAGCGAGTTGAACCGATGCAGGCTGAGCGAGCTGATGCCGCGGCCGTGGATGGCGTATTTTTCAAATTCTGTCATGGGTCAAAACTTACTTGGTTAGCTCGCGCATTTTCTCGAGCGAGATCTTTTTCTTTTCTATCGTGGCGGTCTTGCGGACCCAGCTGAGGGCGATGTCGTCCTCCACCTTCTCTATGATGCGGTCGGCCTGCTGGCGGTCGCCGAGCATCTGCTCTGCGTATTTGTCGAGGTGCTCTTCGGGCACGTTCTGCATGCCGTACATGGCGAACTGGTAGGCAGCCATGCTCCTGGCCTGCTTCATCACGTCTTCTTTCTCCACCTTCAGGTCATTGTCCTTCATGAGCTTGCCACGGATCATGTTCCAACGGAAATCCTTGGCGAAGAGGTCGTATTCGGCCTCGATCTGCTCCATCGTGAACTTGTCGTCGTTGGCCTGCTTGATCCAGCGTTTCATGAAGGCGTCGGGCAGCTGGATGGCGGCCTTGTCGAGGAGATATTCTTTTGCATCGATCATGAAGCGGTAGTCGCTTTCCTGGGCGTATTCGGCCTGGAGGCGTTCCTTCACCTTGGCGTCGAATTCTGTTTCGTCCTTGCAGCTGCCTTCACCAAAGATCTGGTCGAAGGTGGCCTGGGTCAGCGGGGCGTCGACGAAGGTCTTTACATCGTTCACGGTCATCGTCCACTCAGCGGGAAGGGTGTCGAGTTCTTCCTTCTTCACGTGGAACATGGCGGCGCGGTCGGCTTCGTTGGGGAAGCACTTCACAATGTCAAGCTGCCTGGTGTCGCCTTTCTTCAGGCCGACAAACTGTTTCTTCACTTCGTCGGACATGCTGCGCAGGGCCACGTAGGCGCCCTCCACTTTCTGCTCTCCGCTCACGAAGTCGGCGATGATGAAGTCTTCGGCGCCGGCCTTTTCACCGCTCTCGAGCTGGCCGAACTGTTTCAGCAGGCCTTTCTTGTAGTCAGCGAGGGCTTCCTTGGTGACGGTCACGGTATAATACGGGATCTTGTCTTCGGCGGTAACGGTGATGTTGATCTCGGGGGCAAGCGCCAGGTCGAAATCAAAGGTAAAGGTATCGGGATCGTCCCAGTTGTTCTCGGCAGGTTTCTCACTCGGGAGCGGTTCGCCGAGGATGTTGAGCTTATTGTCTTCAATGAACTTGTTGAGTTCGTCGGTGACGAGTTTGTTGATGACTTCGGCCAGTGCCTGTCCGCCGTGGATCTTTTCGATCAGCGACATCGGCGCCATGCCGCGGCGGAAGCCGCGGATGTCGGCATTGCGACGGTACTCGTTGAGTTTCTTCTTCTTGAGTTCTGCCCAATCTTCTTTCTCAAGGGCGATGCTGACGGTCATATTGAGATCGTCAACCTGGTTCTTCGTTACTTTCATATCAAATTTTAATGTTTTATTCGATGGAGTCCCCGTAAAAGGGATGCAAAGTTACGAAAAAATTCACTACATTTGTAGGAATTGGTAAACAAAATCTCTATGAAACAATACATTGAAAACAATCGCGAGCGCTTCTTGAACGAACTGTTCTCGCTGCTCCGCATTCCTTCCATCAGTTCCGAAGAAGCACACAAGGCCGACATGTATCGTTGTGCCGAGCGTCTGACCGAGTTGTTGCTGGCTGCCGGGGCCGACAAGGCCCAGGTCATGGAGACGACCGGACACCCGGTGGTCTACGGCGAAAAGCTGATCGATCCGAAGTTGCCGACCGTCCTGGTCTACGGCCACTACGACGTGATGCCGGTCGATCCGCTCAACCTGTGGGTCTCCCCGCCCTTCGAGCCGGAGATCCGCGACGGGGCCATCTATGCGCGGGGTGCGAATGACGACAAGGGCCAGACGTTCATGCACATCAAGGCTTTCGAATATCTGGTTCGTACTGGGCAGCTCCGGCACAACATCAAGTTCATCTTCGAAGGTGAGGAAGAAATGGGTTCGGCGGCGCTCTCGAAATGGATCAAGACGCACAAGAAGCTGCTGGCCTGCGACATCATCCTGGTCTCCGACACGACGATGCTCAACGAGAAGATCCCGTCCATCAACTGCGGCATGCGCGGCATCACCTACATGGAGGTCACGGTCAAAGGACCGAAGAAGGACTTGCACTCGGGTCACTACGGCGGTGCGGTCTACAATCCGATCAACACGCTCTGCAAGATGATCGATTCGCTGATCGACGATAACGGCCACATCACCATCAAGGGCTTCTACGACGACGTGGTCGAGCTCAGCCGGAAGGACCGGAAGATGCTGGGCCGGGCGCCGTACGATGCGAAGGAATACATGGACAGCCTGGGCGTGAAGGCGCTCACGGGCGAGAAGGGCTTCACGACGCTGGAGCGTGTTGGCATCCGTCCGTGCCTCGACGTGAACGGCATCTGGGGCGGCTACATCGGCGAAGGGTCGAAGACGGTCATTCCGAGCGAGGCACATGCGAAGATTTCGATGCGTCTGGTGCCGAACCAGGATTCGAAGACCATCGCAAAGCTTTTCACGAAGCATATCAAGGCCATCGCGCCGAAGGGTGTGACAGTGGAGGTGGAAGAGAAGCATGGTGGCGACGGCTTCCTGATTCCGATTTCATCGAAGGCATACAAGGCGGCGGCGAAGGCCATGGGCGAGGTCTACGGTATCGAGCCGGTACCGAGCCGGGGCGGCGGCAGCATCGCCATCCTGGCGGAGATGCAGCGTGCCCTCCACGCCGACCCGCTCCTGATGGGTTTCGGTCTCGAGCGCGACTTCATCCACTCCCCCAACGAAAGTTATCTCCTGGACCAGCTCTTCAAAGGCATGGAGTCCATCGCGAAATTCTATCAGTACTTCTGATCCTCCGTCAACATCAATCGTCACCCTGGGCAATGACCCGGGGTCTCTATTTCTGCGGTTCATATAGCCGGGTGTAAAGCCCGGCTTTACATTTTATGTAAAAGTGTAAAGGGCGTTTTACAACAGAAGATGAAATGAAATTTATTGATTGTTAGTACATTACAAGTTTGGCACGGCGGGTGTTTTGAGAAATGGCAAACGACAATGAATGTTTAACAATTTAATATTTTCAAAAGTTATGAAACGTGTATTTGTTCTTCTGATGGTGGCGCTGATGAGCGCCGTGACGGTAAATGCCAAGACGGTCCGGGGCTATGTGTCCGATAAAGATGGGAATCCGGTCGTTGGAATGAAGATGGTGATTGTGAATGCGGACAGCCCTTCCCGCAAGAGTGTTGCCGTGACGGATAAGGAAGGTTTCTTCTCCGTGCAGGTACCGGACAATCTGGACACGTCGGACCTGGTACAACTTTTTGCAAATAAAGGGGCCAGGATCATTCAGTATCGGGAGACTGCCACGGGCCTGAGTATCGTGATGGAACCGGCCGTGAAACCGGAGAAAGCGCTGGCGAAGAAGTAGGCATATCCAGTTCGTATAAAAGTCGAGTTGTAAAGGAATCTTACAGTTTTGTAGGATTCCTTTACAATTTTACAATATAGGTTTAGAACAAAACGCTCTGAATATTAGGAAGATACATTCATCGGCACGTAGGTTGTATTTGCGTATGCGGGAATATTTGGGAATAATTGACTATTTTTGAAGTTTAGATTATGACTACTAAAAAAGGAAAGGTACTGGTTGTGGATGACAATCTGGGGATCCGGCGGGCGCTGGAGATCCTATTGCCGCTGCATTTCAAGGAGGTGAAGACGATTCCTTCGCCGGCGACGCTGGTGACTTCGCTGGAGCAGTTCCAGCCGGATGTGGTGTTGCTGGACATGAATTTCAATACGAGTATCAACACGGGCAACGAAGGTCTTTACTGGGCTGGTGAGATTAAGAAGATGGTACCGGAGGTGGAGGTGGTGCTGTTCACGGCATACGCCGATATCCAGCTGGCGGTGGAAGGGATGAAACGCGGGGCGTTTGATTTCATCGTAAAGCCGTGGGACAACGACAAGCTCATCGAAGTGTTGACCGCAGCGCGAGACAAAGCCCGGAAGGCGATGAAACGGGATGTCCGGTCAGAGCAGGGCATGACGGAGTCCGGCTTGACCCGGGACCTCATGTTCTGGGGCGCCTCCCCTGCCATGAGATCCATCCGGAAAACCCTCGACAAGATTGCTCCCACCGATGCCACTGTGCTGATTACCGGCGAAAATGGTACCGGCAAGGATGTGCTGGCGCGGAAGATCCACGCTCACAGTCTCCGGAGCGAAAAACCGATGGTTGCGGTAGATGCCGGGGCTATTACGGAGACACTTTTTGAGAGTGAACTCTTCGGCCATGTGAAGGGCGCGTTCACGGATGCGCATACGGATCACGTGGGCAAGTTCGAACAGGCTGACGGCGGGACGCTGTTCCTGGACGAGATCGGCAACATTCCGCTGCACCTGCAGGCGAAACTGCTGCGGGTCATCCAGAACCGCAGCGTGATCCGGGTCGGCGGCAGCCAGGCGATTCCGGTAAACATCCGACTCATCTGCGCCACGAACATGAATCTCACACAGTTGGTGCGGGGAGGCCGCTTCCGGGAAGACCTGTACTACCGCATCAACACGGTACACATTGCCCTTCCCCCACTCCGGGAGCGCAAGGAGGATATCGTTCCGCTGGCGCAGTTGTTTCTGGAGCGCTATGCCGAAAAATACCATCGTCCTCTGACCGGAATCACGCCGGAGGCGGCGGAAATCCTGCAGGCGCAGACCTGGAACGGCAACATCCGGGAGCTGCAGAACTGCATCGAGAAAGCGGTCATTCTCTCTGACGGGAAAGAACTGACGGAGAAGGACATCCAAAGAGATGCCGGATCGGGGTCCGGCATGACGAATGACGGCTCCGTCATTCCAGGCCTGACACGGAATCCCGAAGGGAATGCGCAAATTCTCCTGCACGATGAAGCCGAAGAAGAGCGCCTGGTCCGCGAGGCCATGCAGCGGAGCAACGGCAATATTTCCGCGGCCGCCAAGATGCTGGGCGTCAGCCGCCCGACTTTATATGCGAAACTGAAGAAATACGGACTGTAAAGATTCCGGGGCAGGCCCGGAATGACGGATTATATATGCAATTTTATATGGTCATCTTGATCGTCGTCCTCGTCGCCATCCTGGCGGCGGTGATCGCCGCGATCCATACCCGCCGGAAGGATATCCGGAAGGTGGCCTATATGATGGACGCGCTGGAGGACGGCGAACTCAACTTCCGTTTCCAGGACAGGAACAAGTTCAACCGGACGCTCAACCGCATCCGCATCATTTTCGAAAAGCAGCGCCAGGCCCACGAGCAGGATTCCTGGACCAAGCTCATCCGCGTGCTCACCCACGAGATCATGAATACAGTGTCCCCCATCGCGTCGCTCTCCGACATGATGGCCAAGTCTTACGATGAAAACGGGCATAGCGAACTGGACATCAAGGCCGGTCTGGAGACCATCTCCGATTCCTCGAAGAACCTGATCGGCTTCGTACAGACTTACCGGCAGCTCTCGGGCGTGGCCAAGCCCATCCGCAAGGCACTGGACCTGCAGGAACTGATGGACGGCGCCATTGCGCTGAACAGCGAATATGCCGCTTCCTGCGGCGCCACCTGCAATTATCGGCCGGAGGAAGACGACCTGATGATCTATGCCGACGAGGGACAGATCTCCCAGATTCTCATCAACCTGATCAAGAACGCCCTGCAGGCGGGAGCGAGACATATCGATATCTCGGCCCGGATGGGCCAGGACGACGAGGTCATCGTCCGCGTGGCCAACGACGGAGAACCCATCCCCGCCGCTGCACAGGAACAGATATTCATTCCATTCTATACCACCAAGAAGGAAGGCTCCGGCATCGGCCTGAGCATCTCACGCCAGATCATGCGGAACCACAACGGAAGCATCGAACTGGTCCGGAGCGACGAAAGCCAGACGATCTTCGAACTGACGTTCCGGTAACATCTGTGTAAAGTGTAAAGGAAAAGTGTAAAGGATTGTAAAGGTCCTTTACACTTTTTTACATCCCGAAAAGCGACGATTTATCTGATTGTCAGCGAGTTGACGTTTTTGGCACGCCGAATGCTCGTGGAATGGGCGAACGAATGAAATGAAAAGATGAAAACACTGCTTTATAGATTGGTTATAGGAACGGCGATCGGGCTCTCCGCCTTCGCGGCGGGGGCCCAGGAGCCGGTGATGCCCGGAGCCGGGCATGACGCGGAGAAAGTCATGACCCTGCGGGACTGCATGGAATATGCCATCTCCAACTCCACGAAGGTACGGATCCAGCAGGCAGAGATCGGCGACGCGCAGATTGCACGGCGGAATGCCGTGCTGAAGGCGTTCACGCCGTCCGTGAGTGGAAATACCTACGCCTACTACAACTTCGGCCGCAGCATCGACCCGGAGACCAATATCTACGTGACCGAGACTTCGTTCCACAACGGCTATTCCTTGGGAGCGGGCATCACGCTGTTCGACGGTTTCAGCGCGGTCAACAACATGAAGATATCGAAGACGGCGCTGGCCATTGGCCGGACACAGGAGAAACAGGTGGAGGCGGATATCTGTTTGGCAGTGATGGAAGCATACTACAATGCAGTGTATTACAAACGCTTGTCAGATATATATAAAGTACAGGTTGAAGCAGCGGAGTCGATGCTGGCGAAGGCGAAAAAGCAGGAAGAAATCGGCCAGAAGAGCGAGGCCGATGTGGTCCAGGCCGAGGCTGACCTGGCCGACCGGAAGTATGAAGCCATCAACGCGCTGAACATGTACAACGACCAGCTCATGAACCTCGCCGACCTGATGTTCTGGCCGGTGGACCAGAAACTGGTGATCGATGACAAGATGCCCGGCCAGGCTGGTTATTATGATACGGAAGGGATTGTCGATTACGCACTGGCCAACGATCCGGCTGTGAAGATCGCCGGATGGAACCTCGACAACGCCAAGCGCGAACTCAGCACGGCGATCGGCCAGCTCTTCCCCAGCCTGAGCCTCAACGCCGGCTGGAGCACCAGCTATTTCAACTATCCAGGCAAGGACATTCTGCTGGACCCCTATGCCACGCAGCTTCGCAACCACCAGGGCGAATACATCCAGTTCTCGCTTTCGATTCCCATCTACAACCGGCTGGAGGGCCAGGGAAACGTGGCGCGCAAGCGCAATGCCGTCAAGAAGATGACAGCGCAGTACGACCAGAAGCGCCGCGACGTGGAGAGTGAAGTGCGCCGCGCCATCCAGGACCGTGACGGTGCCGAATCCGCCTACACGCAGGCCCAGCGCAAAGCAGAAGTGCAGGCCGAGGCCTACACCCTGAACCTGAAAAAGCTGGAGCAGGGCTTGATTTCCCCGCTGGAGTTCCAGACCGCAAACAACAACTACCTGAAGGCCCAGGCCGATGAGATGAACAGCCTGTTCAAGTATCTCATCAAGCAGGCGGTTGTCAGATATTACAATGGAGTAGAATATATTAACCAATAACGAAAAGATGCCGGATCAGGTCCGGCATGACGAATGTTAACGTCATTCCGGGCTTGACCCGGAATCTAAAATTGACAATAATTACAATTATCATGGATAAGATCATCGAGAAGAAAACCGGCTGGCGCGTGGCGTTCACGAAAAAAGCCCTGCCCTGGTGGCTGGGAGCGCTGCTGCTGGTGTTTGTGATTTACCTGATTGCACGGCCGAACAACAAGACCCTGCGCGTTGACAAAGACAGCCTCACCGTCTCCACAGCCGTGAAGGGCGAGTTCAACGACTACATTCGCATCAGCGGGCGCGTCCAGCCGATGACGACCATCCAGTTGAGCCCGCAGGAAGGCGGCATCGTGGAAAAGATCCTCATCGAGGAAGGTTCTCCCGTCAAGGCTGGCGACGCCATCCTGGTCCTGAACAACGACAACCTGGACCTGCAGATCCTGAACTCCGAAGCGGAGCTGGCCGAGAAGGAGAACATCCTCCGCAACACCCAGATCCAGATGGAGCAGCAGAAGCTGGACGTGCGGCAGAACGTGCTGGAATACGGCACGCAGGTCGAGCGCCTGCGCCGTGCCTACGAGCAGCAGAAGGCCCTTTACGAAGACAAGCTCATCGCCAAAGAAGATTATCTAAAGGCTGAGGAAGACTACCGCCTGGCCAAACAGAAATACGACCTGATCCTTGAGCGCTCCAAACAGGACAGCCTCTACCGCGGGACCCAGATCGACCGCATGGAGGAATCCCTGGACAACATGCAGCTCAACATGCAGATGATCCGCAAGCGCAAGAGCAACCTCGTCGTCAAGGCCCCCATCGACGGTGAACTGGGCCTGCTGGACGTGGTTCTGGGGCAGTCGATTGCTTCCGGCACCAAGATCGGCCAGATCAACAGCGTGGGTGTGTACAAAGTGGAAGCGCAGATTGACGAGCACTACATCGACCGGGTGGTCGCCGGGCTCTCCGCCACCTTCGAGCGCCAGGGCGAGACCTACTCCACCGTCATCCGCAAGGTCTATCCGGAAGTGCGCGACGGCAAGTTCAAGGCCGATTTCAAATTTGACGGCGAGCAGCCGGACAATATCCGCGCAGGCCAGACTTACTATCTGAACCTCCAGCTGGGCCAGCCTGAGGAAGCCATAATTATCCCCCGCGGCACCTTCTACCAGAAGACCGGCGGCAAATGGATCTACGTCGTCAACAAGGACGGCAACAAGGCCGTGAAGCGGGAAATCCGCATCGGCCGCCAGAATCCGCAGTACTACGAAGTGCTGGAAGGTCTGGAGCCTGGCGAAAAGGTGATTACTTCGGGTTATGATACGTATGGCGATTCCGATGTGTTAGTATTTTAAAAGAGATGCCCGATCAATTCTGGCATGACGAAAACATGAAAGTATTCAGAAAGACAGGCGTTTCGACGCTGATTAACATACTGGGAATGAGCGTCGCTTTTGCGGCGGCGATGATCCTGATGGTGCAGGTGAAGTGGGATGCCACCTACGATGCCAATTTTGAAGGGCACGAGCAAGTGTATCGGATGGAGAACAACTGGATCGATGATGGTCTTTTCTCCGCTATGTTCTCCCGTCCGGTGATTGAATGGATAAAAATATCCAGTCCGAACATTGATGCGGTCGGAACGATGATGGGGCTTTCGGAACAAGTCTATTACCCCGAAGGAGACAAGGAATCCGCCATTAAGGTTCCTTCCGTTCTGGTTGACAGCTCCCTGTTCAGCGTCTTCCCTTTCGATTGGGTGGAAGGATCCGCACAGGAATTCACGGCCCCGGGTACAGCCGTCATCAATGAGGTTTATGCCAAGAGGCTTTTCGGGAGCGATAACGCGCTCGGAAAAATCCTCCAGACCGGAGACGGAACCACGGCTCGCATCGTGGGCGTTTTCAAGAACACGCCGCGCAACTTCAGCCTGCATTACGGCATCTTTGAAAATCTCGGAGAACAGTTTGTGGAAGATTACAGCGAGTGGTCGTTCGAATCGTTTGTAAAACTGAAAGATCCGTCACAGGCAAAAGAGACCGCATCGTCGATGATGGATGAACTCCAGAAGTATAGAAATGATGATTCGGAAGAGGAAGCTCAAAAATTTCGGAAGGGATTCCGGCTGAGCAGGCTTCACGACGCTCACTACGAGAGAGATGTAAGAGCATCGAAATTCTCTTCCAACAAAGCCATTACGATTACGCTGGCCGTCATCGCCATCCTGTTGATCCTCATCGCCATCATCAACTTCATCAATTTCGCTTTCGCAGAAATTCCTTTCCGCATCAAAAACATCAATACCCGGAAAGTACTGGGCGAAAGCCGCGGCTCCCTGATCGGGCGCCAACTGTTGCACGCGGCGCTGATCGCCCTCATTGCGTTTGCCCTCGCCTGCCTCATTATGCATCTGATAGCCGGGACTTCCTGGGCTTCTTATGTCTCCGACAGTCTGGCGCTCAAGGATAATGTCAGTATCCTGGCTCTGATGCTGTGTGTCGCGCTGGTATCTGCCGTAATTGCTGGTATCGCTCCGGCACTCTACTCCACGGCACAGCCTGCCGCACTGGTGCTGAAAGGATCCTATGCGATGAGCGTGAAAGGCAAGACGCTTCGCAATATCCTGGTGGGTCTCCAGTTCGTGCTTTCGTTCCTCTTTATCCTGATGGCGCTGTACGTTGGGGTGCAGACCCGGTATATGATGAACAAGGATATGGGCTTCCAGCAGGAAAATATCCTGCAGGTCGGGTGCGGCTTCTATGCCGGTGCTGCCCACGAGCCCCTGAAAGACAAATTATTGCAGAATCCTTCCATCACGGACGTGACTTTTGCCGACAATATGATCGTCTCCGACGGGAAGATGGGTTGGGGCCGTACGGTTGATGGGAAGCAGATCTATACGGAAGTGCTTCCCGTCAACGATGATTTCGCGCAGTTCTTTGGTCTCCAGATGGTGGACGGACGCGACTTCCAGCCGTCGGACAACCAGAGCGAACAGGGCTGTATGATTGTCAATGAGAAATTCATACAGATGTTTCCGCAGTTTCACGTAGGCAGCCTTATGGGTGGCCATATGGGCGAAACCGAGATCGTGGGTATCGTGAAGGACTTCAACTTCAAGAGCCTGCAACATGCGATGGGACCGCTGGCGCTCTATATCTGGGGAAAGGATCCTTGGAGAAATTTCAGCGTGATGTATGTCAAGACGGCTCCTGGAACCAATTTCAAGGAAATCTCCGACTACATCAAGGAAGCGGTCTGCGACTTTGACCCTACCCGTGAGCCCGATCAGGTGAACGTTCGCCATTTGGACGAATGGATCGAGAATATGTATCAGAGCGAGCAGTCGCTTGGAAAGCTGATCACCATCGCCTCCTTCGTGGCCCTGCTGATTGCCATCATCGGTATCATCGGTCTGGTGTTCTTCGAGACGCAGTTCCTCCGCAAGGAGATTGCCGTGCGGCGTGTGAATGGCGCTACTGTGGGCAGCATCTTGAAGATGATCAACAAGAAGTACTTGATCATGGCCGGTGCCAGCTTCGTGATTGCAGCGCCTGTCGCATACTGGCTGATGACCGCCTGGCGGAAGGGCTTTGCCTATCAGGCTCCTGTGCCGGTGTGGATCTTCCTCGTTGCGCTGCTGGCCGTTGCCGCCATTACCCTGGCCGTCGTTACGCTCCAGAGTTGGAGAGCGGCCAATGCCAACCCTGTCGAATCGTTAAAGAATGAATAGTCGTCATGCCGGGCTTGACCCGGCATCTCAAGAAAGAACAAATATTTAAAAAACAAATAATTATGATCAAAGTTTCCAACCTTTCCAAGATCTTCCGGACGGAAGAGATCGAGACCACTGCACTCAACGGCGTATCGTTTGAAATCAAGGACGGCGAGTTCGTCGCCATCATGGGCCCTTCGGGCTGTGGCAAGTCCACGCTGCTCAACATCCTCGGCCTGCTGGACAACCCCACCAGCGGTTCCTACGAACTTCTCGGTACCGAGGTGGGCGGCCTCAAAGAGAAAGAACGCACCAAGTTCCGCAAAGGCAACATCGGCTTCGTGTTCCAGAGCTTCAACCTCATCGACGAACTCAATGTGTATGAGAACATTGAGCTACCGCTGCGCTACCTGAACATCAGTGCCAGCGAGCGCAAGGCCAAAGTCACGGAGATCATGAAGCGCATGGCCATCAGCCACCGCGCCCAGCATTTCCCGCAGCAACTCTCCGGCGGTCAGCAGCAGCGCGTGGCCATCGCCCGTGCCGTCGTCGCCGGCCCGAAGCTGATCCTGGCCGATGAGCCGACCGGTAACCTGGACTCCAAGAACGGCAAAGAGGTGATGGACCTGCTGAAAGAGCTCAACCAGGAAGGCACCACCATCGTGATGGTGACCCACTCCCAGAAGGACGCTGCCTGCGCCCAGCGCACCATCGACCTCTTCGACGGTCAGATCGTCTCCGACGTGAAGAACGAGCTCTAATGAGACGCAACTCAGACATTCTGATCAAGGTCCTCTCCCTGGGCATCGGGTTGGCCGTGGGCATCGTGCTCATTGCCAAGGTGTTCTTTGAGCTGAGTTACGACAGCTTCTACAAGGACATCGACCGGGTGTACACCATTCGGACCTGGTACTCACAGAATGGGGACGAGAAAGATTATGGCCAGGTCAGTGGCGGCGTGGCCGTGGGCTTTATGGAGGAAGTTCCAGGCGTAGAGGCGGGTACGCGTACGACGTTCATTTTCAACGGCGACACCTACCTGGACGAACAAGGAAACAAACTCAAAGGAACCCTCGTCTGTGCCGACACGTGCTTCTTCAAAGTGTTTGACCGGCCAATCCTGGCAGGCGATCCGGTGAAGGCGCTTGGGAAATGGGGCTGCGTGATGGTGAGCCGGAGTTTTGCCGAGAAGTTGGCGGACGAGATTCCGGGTCAAGCCCGGAATGACGTTTCTTCCGTCATCGGCAAGCAGATCGCCAATGCCGATGTGGAAGAGTTGAAACTGACCATCGAGGGTGTCTTTGAGGACTTCCCGAAGAACGGCAGCCTGGACTACGACATCCTCCTTTCGATGACCACCTACAACAAGGAGAGCACGGACAACTGGCTGGGTAACGACCGCTATCGGGGCTATGTAAGACTGATGCCGGGCATTGATCCCAGTACGCTGTCCGATGCCATCCGCAAGATGCAGGAGGCGCACCAGCCTATGGAAGAGATTGAGGCGATGGGCCTCCAGCTGAGCTATTTCCTCTCCCCTTTCAGCACGATGCATACTTCCTCCCGGGAAGTAAAGACGCAGGTGATTCTTTTGTCCATCGTCGCTGCGCTGCTGATCATCATCAGCCTGCTGAACTACATCCTTATCGTGATTTCATCCTTGGTAAAGCGCTCCAAGGAAGTGGGCGTACGGAAGTGCTATGGCGCTGAAAGCAAGCATATCTACGGCATGTTGACGAAGGAGGCCCTCCTGCACATCCTTCTGTCACTGGGTCTGGCCGCCATTATCATCTTCGCAGGACGCGGGATTATTGAAAACCTTCTGGGCGTGCCGTTCCATACGCTGCTGGTGCCCCAGAGTATTGTAGCCATCGGCCTGGTGATCCTGTTCGTGCTGATGATCTCAATCGTCGTTCCGGCCGAACTGTACCAGCGAATCCCGGTCTATGCGGCGCTGAAGAACTATACGGAAAATTCCCGCCGCTGGAAGCTGGGCCTTTTGGGCGTGCAGGTGCTCATCAACGTGTTCCTGGTGGTGATGATGATCCTCATCGGCCGCCAGTATCAGATCGTGTCTCACTCCGACACAGGCTATGACTACAAAAACCTGTACTACTTCGACCTGTTTGACAGAGACCGGCAGGCGTTGTTACGGGCCTACCAGACACTGAAGAGTCTCCCCGAAGTAAGCGGCGTAGCGGCCAGCTACAATCTGCCTTATCAAGGTTCCAGTGGGGACAACGTCTCTCTGCCCGGCGAGTATAAAGAACTGTTCAACATCGCCGATCAGTATGAATGCTCTTCGGAGTTTTACGAGCTGTTGGGCATCCAGTTCCTGGATGGCCGGGCGCCGCGGGACTCCAGCGAAGTGGCTGTTGACGAGAAATTTGTGGCCCGGATGGCCGACTTTACCGACTGGTCCGACGGCGCTGTAGGCAAGCAGGTGTTCATCACCGGCCACGACAGCCAGGAAAATCCGGAAATGAGCTATTTCACCATCTCCGGGGTTTACAAGAGCTATCTGATCGGAAACCTGCAGTATGTGGATGAACGGCCCAGTGCCCTGTTCTATGGTGAGATTGGAAGTATGAACTACTGGATGCCGCACACCCTCTTCAAGCTAAGCACGGATGCACTGGAGAAAGTGCGCGACGCTTTGAAAGAAGCGCTGCCGGACAAGGAAATCAACATTGTTTCTTATGCTGAGGAGATGCGTTCCGCCTACGCCGACAGCAAGAAGATGCGCAATACGATGGCGCTGGGCGCCGTGTTTTCCTTGCTGATCGCGCTGCTGGGACTCATCGGCTTCATCCGTGACGAATCGCTGCGCCGCAGCAAGGAGATGGCTGTCCGAAAGATCAACGGCGCCACCACCCGGGACATCCTGAGTGTGTTCGCCAAGGACATTATGAAACTGTCCGCCGTGATGGCCGTCATCGCCTGCGTGGCCGCCTACTTTGTGGCCCATAAGTGGCTGGAGCAGTTTGCCGAGAAGGTATCACTGAATCCGCTGTATTTCATCGGCGGAGCGGCCCTGGTGCTGCTGATTGTGCTGGGCGTGGTGGTGCTGAACTGTTTGAGGATTGCCCGGGCCAATCCCGTGGAATCGCTAAAGAATGAATAAGATTTCCATCCTCATATTAGGTCTGTCTTGAGGATGGAAGCCGAAAAAACAGGCCGCCATCCTCAAATAAAGGCCTAAATGAGGATGGAACCGAATTTGAAGCAACGACATGAAAAGCTATCTGAAGTTTCTCTCCCGCAACAAGCTCTACACCGCCATCGAGGCGGTGGGACTGATCGTGAGCCTGGCGTTTGTACTGCTGACCGGGCATTTCGTGTGGCAGCAGCGGCTGATGACGCGGAACGTGCCGGACTACCAGGATGTCTATACCTTCTATCGGACGACCGGAACGCGCTCGGGCATCGGCCAGTCCTGGGGTTTCGCCTACCAGGCCAAAGAGATCATTCCCGAAGTGGAAAAAGCCGCGATGTTCTGGAAGGCGCGACAGAACGAGGAAGATATAGCTGAAGTTGGCGGGCAGAAATACCACGTCAGCAGCTATATGGTGGGTGGGGATTTCTTCGACATCTTTCCGGCCGAGTTCGACTACGGCGGCCCCGAAGTGCTCACGGATATCTCTAATGTCATCGTCAGCCGCTCTTTCGCGAACCTCCTGGGAGGGACGGAGCAGGCCTTGGGCAGGACCCTCGACGGAAAATATACGATTGCGGCCATTGTCAAGGAGACGCCCAATCCCATTTTCGGTGACGTCGATATCATCTACAGCATCGAGAATCTCACCAACCGGAAGAAATCTCCGTTCATGCTCGATGTCATTCCCTTCGTCAAAGTCCGGAAGGGAACCGACCGGGCGGCGCTGGAGGTGAAGGCCGACACGCTGGTAGCTCGGGCATTCGACGTATTTGAAGGAAGGGATTTCCTGACAGACAGCGGCCTGATCCGTTATGACGAAATCTGGTTCTCACCCGCAAACAACCAGTCCCTGCGAAAGGGAAACCCGCTGTTCACGGGCGTCATCCTGCTGGTCACCATCATCCTGCTACTCTCGGCGATTTTCAATTACATCAACCTCAACGTAGCGCTTTCCAGCAAGCGTGCCAGGGAGATGGCCACCCGCAAGATCCTCGGAGCGGGAGAAAAGTCCCTGATCGGCGGCTACCTCTTGGAATCCTTCGCCTTCACAGCGATCTGCTTCCTGCTGGCGGTGCTGCTTGCCGAGGCTTGCACGCCCTGGTTCAACCGGATCATCGGCGCCGTCGTGCCTGTGAGGGTGCTGTATACTCCGGGCTGGCTGGCCGTTTATGCTCTGTTCATTGTTTTGATCTCAGTAATCCAGGGGCTCCTGCCGGCCTGGATCGGCACGCGGATGCCGGCCATCGCAGTGGTCAAGGGAGAGTACCGCGCCCGGCACAAACACGTATTCAGCAAGGTGTTCATTGTGCTGCAGCAGGTCTTCTCCATCATCCTGCTGGCCCTCGCTCTGATTCTCGGCCTGCAGGTCTCGCACATGGCCCATCGCCCGATGGGCGTCGATGTGGACGGGGATTTTTACATACAACTTGATAACTGGGATCTGCGTGACATCTTTGCCGAGCAGGCGGCATCCCTATCCTGTGTCAACCGGATCGGTCGCAGCACCTATTTCCCGGGAATGGCAGAAGAATGGGAATCGGAAGACAAGGACAAGGGTAAGATCAAGATGGCTGTCATCACCTGTGACAGCACGGCGTTTGACATCTTCGGTTTCGATGTCCGGGAAAGGTTCCAGAAACCGGTGGAAGGTACCGTGTGGATCTCCGAGCAGGAGATGACGCGTTTCGGCATCGACCGGAATACGGAAAACCTGCAATACCACCACGTGCTGGGCGAGTCCCTCGGCGGCATTATCGGCGACTTTGCGGCGAACGATGTGCTTTCCTATGGCTCTGACGTGGGCAGTTACGTGATTATCAGCCCTGTGGAGGAACTGTACGGCCTGTTGATCGAGACGACCGGCGACAAGGTGGAGGCCGAACGCCAGTTGAAGGATCTTTATCAGGAACTATGCATGAAATACCTGGGGATCGAGGAGAAACCCTATATGTTTGGCTACATCTCGGACATCCTCTCGGCAGGTCTGACGGAAGTCCGGGCGCGCCTCAAACTCGTCGAAGTGTTCATGCTGTTGAGCCTGCTGCTTTCCGTATTGGGTCTGACCGCCATGAGCAGCTACTATGCGAACGAGAGTGCGAAAGATATCGCCATCCGGAAGGTATTTGGCAGCACGATGCAGGATGAGGTCCGCAAGTCGATCATGGAGTACTTGACGCTGCTGGCGATTGCGGCGTTCGTCGCCGTCCCCATCTCTATCTACCTGGCCGCCCTGCTGCTGCAGCCGTATCCATACCGGGTGTCCGGCTGCGGCTGGGTCTTCATCGCCGCCGTCGCCATCGCAACGCTCATCGCCTTCGCCTCCGTCCTCTGGCAAACCTTGAAAGCCGCGCGGACCAATCCGGCGATAGAATTGAAAAAAGAGTAAGAGTGACGGTAGCGTCCCATTTCGCGGGACGTTACCGTCAAAATAGCCCGAATTTGAAGGTACCCTGCAAATTAATGGGACGTTACCAGCAGTAAAAACGAAAATATGAAAAGCTATCTGAAGTTCCTCTCCCGCAACAAGCTCTATACCGCCATCGAGGCGGTGGGACTGGCCATAAGCCTGGCGTTCGTGATCCTGATTGGCAGCTACGTGGTGCAGCAGTATGAGGTGGCGCACGAGTCACCGCAGTGGAAGCGCACGTTTGTCCTGGGGACCAGTGAGTACCTGGGCCTGACCTATTGGGATAAAGAGGAGCTGGAGATGAATATCCCGGAGGTCCAGGCAGCGACCCATGTTGCCATGCTGTGGCAGCCGCTCATCCGCCAGGGTGACCAGTTGCTCCAGTGCTCCGGAGTGGAGGCCGATGCCGACTTCTTCAAGGTGTTTCCTGAGTATCATCTGGTGGAAGGAG
>JAEETO010000128.1 GCA_016290385.1 Bacteroidales bacterium
CCGATGGCGTGTTTGAGGATGTGGCTGGAAAGAAGAAGGATTGTGGGCTCGGGCGTGCCGACAGCCGGTAATTGGCTGTCTGGGCAGTGGAGATCGAAGTAACGGTCGTGAATGTCGATGTCAATCCCGTTGCGGCGGATGTGACGGGTCCCGTCGGGAGCCGCTTCACCACCAAACAGCGTCAGCGCGCGGGGATACTCTTCCGGCGGAAAATATAAGTCGACATCGCCGGAATAACGAAGATCGGGATGCGCATAGTAAGCTGCGACGGACTGGCCTTTCATCACCACAGGATGGAGTCCGGCTGCCGCACAGTCCGCGAAGAGACGGTCTGTGACAGCGGCTTGCGCCTGGTTTTCCCGGGCGAGACCGCCGGCTACCGACATCAGGCCGAGAACGAAATCCCCCGGAATCCGGAAGTCGGCCGGCAGATGCGTGATCGCCCGGTAGAGCAGACCGGAAACGGTCTGTCGCCGGGCGATCTCGACAAGCGCAGCCCACTCGGCTTCGCCGACCACGGCTGCCGCCGCCAGTTCGCTGTCCGTGAGCGGCCGTTCCCACAGCCCGCTCCGCAACAACGCAAAAAAGAGGGGATTCATCGCCCGAACAGCCGGAAACGACGCCGGCGGCGGGCCTTGTGTTTCTCTTCCCGAATGCCGGTAATCATTTCATGAATCAGGCCCCAGTCGGGCAGGCCGCCGATGTTGCGGTCGTCGATGTACACATCGGCCACCACCTTGCAGGATTTGCCCGCTTTGTTGGTAAACAGTGCCCCCGGAGGATAATTGCTGTTGACGGCATAAAATTCCAGTCCGCGTTCCTTGCAGAACTTAAGGGCCTCTTCAAGCAACTCCCCGTCGCGGGAGGTCCACAAGATCAACTTGTGGCCCTCTTCCGCGAGGGTTTTGAGCGTCTCGATGGCAAAGGGAAGCTCCTTTCCGATTGCCGGATATTTATGCTCGACGATGGTGCCGTCGAAATCAACTGCGATGGTCATCGGCTATTTCCTTGACTTATGCCGGCGATGATGTTTCTTGCGGCCTTCCGAATCCTCTCCGTAGCCGTAACCATAACCGTAGCCATAGCCGTAACCATAGCCATAACCGTAGCCGTAACCATAGAGGCCGCGATACTCGGTGCCGTTGAGTACGATGCACGGGTTATGGAGTTTCTTCTGCTCGTAGAGCGTGTCGAGCGCCGGCATATTGCGGCGGTCGATCTGGCCGCTGCGGATGATGAACATATTCATATCCACCAGATTCTGGATCACGAGCATATCGGCCACGGCCGTGTAGGGCACGCCGTCGAGCAGGATGAAATCATACCGCTTGCGAAGTTCGTCGACCACCGCTTCGAAACGCTGGCGACTCAGCAGTTCAGCGGGGTTCGGCGGGATGTGGCCGGCCGGAATGAAGTCCACGCCGTCCAGTACGTCTTTGTGGATGATTTCGTCCAGGACCAGGGTTTCGTCGTTGAGGTAGTTGCTCAAGCCGACCGTACTGTGTTTGAGACCGAACTTGCCGGAAACCGTACGTTTGCGAAGGTCGATATCGACCAGCGCCACCTTCTTCTTGGCATCGGCCAAGCAGGCGGCCAAGTTGATGGTTACGAATGTCTTACCGGCCGAAGCATTGAACGAAGTGGAGGCAATCACCGGATTCATGCAGCCTTCCGGTTTCATGAAGTTGATGTTGGTCGCCATCAGGCGCATTGACTCGGTCAGGTTCTTGTTGCCGGAATGCCCGTAAGCCGTATATTTGGGATCCTCCTTTTCGCCGCGTTTCTTCTTTTGGGCTTTGACTTTCGGAAGTTCAGCCAGGAAAGGAACGGCGCAATTCGCATCTTCCAGGTCTTTCCGGCTGCGGATCTTCTGGTCGATGAATATGCGGGCGACCAAAATGACGCCGGGAATCAGCAAACCGATGAGGATGGCCGTCAGCAACATCTTGTTGCGGGACGGATAGATCGGAGAGGTGGAACCGGCCGCCATGTCGATCATGCGGGCGTTGTTGTCCACCATCGACTGGGTGAGGGCGTTCTCTTCGCGTTTGTTGAGGAGGTAGAGATACAGGCTCTCCTTGATTTTCTGCTGACGTTCAATGGACAGGAGCTGACGGGCTTTCGACGGCATGGCCGTGAATTTGCGTAAGGATTCGCGCTCCAGCTCTCCCAGGTCGCCGCGACGGACTTCAAGGGAGGTCAGCAGGTTGTTGATGGAACCCAGGATGCTCTGGCGCAGCGGCAGGAGCGTTCCTTCGACCTGTTTGACGGCCGGGCTCTCCGCACTGGAGGCGTCGAGCAGGCGCTCCCGCTGCAGGATCAAGGTGTTATATTGAGTGATCTCGTTGCTGATGCGGGCATCGTCGAGGCCGGTGTTGACCGGGATCGGTTCATAGGACTCGAAGGAGTTGGTGATGTAGTCGCGCAGGTACTCGGCCAGTTTGATCTGGGTCTCGACCTTGACGATCTCGTCGTTGTATCCCTTATTCTCGGTCAGGTATTGGGTCGTTGCCTGATCGACATTCATAATTCTCTCCGATGTCTTGAAGCGGGCGATCTCGTCTTCCACGCCGCCGAGTTCCTGCTGGATGATGAGCAGGCGCTCGTTGATAAACTGGGCCGTGTTGACGGCGATGCGGTTCTTCTCGCGGATGGCGTCTTCGTTGTATTTATCGACAAGGGTGTTGAGAATGTCGTTGGCACGCCAGACCGAGTAGTCCTGCAAAGAAAGCTGGAGGATGGTACCGTCGCTCTGGTTAACCTTCAATCGTGAAAGGAAAGCACTGGCCGCATTTGCGACAGAATACTTCGTGATGGTCACCGGCTTGCCGGCTCCTTCGCCGTTGTAATACGGGGTGGGGGTGAAATAGACGCGGGCTCCGTAGACAGAGATGGTATCGCCTAATGCAAATGCGGCTGAGCGACCGTCGGAGAGTTGAACCTGGATTTTTTCCGGATTGACCGTGGTTACCGTCAGCTGGAAGGCTTCGGGCGCCCCTTCTTCGCGAATAATATGCATCTTGACCGGTGCCAGTTTGTAGAGTTCCACATCGCGAAGTTTGATGTGCAAGGTATAATTGACATCGGCATCGATGGCTTCGACGACCTGTTGCATCAGTTGTTTGGACCGCAGCTGCAGGATCTCATTGGTCATGTTGATGCGGTTGATCTGGCTGCTGTACACGGTCATACTGGCCGTCGTCCGGGCGCTGCTCGGGTCTTTGATGATGACGGTCGCGTCGCTTCTGTAAGTGAAGGGCGTCTGGGCGTACTTGTAGTAGGCGTAGCCTCCGCAGAGGGCCGCGCAAAGCACGAACCAGTACCAATGGCTCAACAGGTACAGAAACAAATCGACCAGGTTGACGCGATTGCTGTTGCTAGTATTGCTGTTCTGCATAGTGGATGACTTACTTTGTTAAGGCCAGATAAGACAGGATCAGGCTGGCGAAACCGGTAATGGTTCCGACAAAACCGATAAAGGCGCCTGCCGGCTGGCTCAAGCGGTAGAGTTTCGGTTTGTAGTAGATGACGTCGTTCTGCTGGAGGTAAAAGACCGGAGATTCGAACAGGGCGTTTTTTTGCATGTTCACGGAATAAGCGGTGCGGACACCGTTCTCGGTGCGGATGACCGTTACCTCTTTGATGTTGATCTGTTCGTTGGAGCCGCCACGGATCCGGGCGATCGCCTGGAGCAGATTGAAACTATGACCTTGAATCTGCATCACGCCACCACCGGTTCCGCCGATGACCGTGATTTGGAAATTGTCCAGTTCTGCATTGACGACCGGTTGCCTGATATAACCGCGGGAAATGATCTCATCGGCGATCAGTTGCTCAATCTCCTTGAGCGTCAAACCTTCCACGTGAAGCTTGCCCAAAACGGGGAAATCAATGTTACCCTCTCGGTCGACCACATAGGTGAGCATAGGCTGCTTGGCCGTCTGATTGGTCAGGTCGGTGATGGTAAGCATCGTGTTGAAGGGAGCGGACAATTCGGCATTTTCGCTGAGCACCTGGATGCTCAGCCGGTCTTCCTTCTGCATCTTCAGTTCCGGAGCCGGACGGGCAGGATAATCCTTGTTGTATTCCATGTCGAGCAGGTAGCCCAACGTTCTGGGCGTGGTGCAACTGACAGCCGAAAGGACCAGCAGCAGAAGCAGCGGCCGGAAGAAACGGTTAACGTGTTTCATATAGGTTTTCGAT
>JAEETO010000129.1 GCA_016290385.1 Bacteroidales bacterium
CGGTGCCCGACGGACGGACCGTCACCTTGCAGCCGTTCTCGCTGCAGAACTGCAGGACGTTCGACTTCGGGAGGCCCGTCTTCTCCGGTTCGTTGTAGTCGATGACCTTCACGACCGGCGAACCGGCAAGGGCCTTCGGCGGATTGGCCCGGAAGTCGACCATCATCTGCTGGATCTGCTCGATGCCGTCCTTGCCCTTCTTCGTGACAGAGATCAGGCTCTCCTTGAAGTAGCCGTACTCGGCGTAAATCTCCTGCAGATAGCCATAAAGCGACTGTCCGCGGTCGGCCAGCCAGGCCGCACATTCACAAAGCATGCAGCAGGTGATCACGGAGTCCTTGTCGCGCACGAACGAACCCACGTTAAAGCCGTTGCTCTCTTCTCCACCGCAGATGAACTCCTTCACGCCTTCGTAACGACGCTGCAGTTCCGCAATATATTTGAAGCCCGTCAGGACATCGAAGATCTCGACACCGTATTTGGCACAGATCTTCTTCAGCAGATCGGTGGTCACGATGGTCTTCACCACGAACTGATTGCCGTTCAGTTTGCCCAGTTCGTGCCAGCGCGTCAGGATGTAGTTCGTCACGATCGTGGCGATCTGGTTGCCCGTCAGGAGCACCAGTTCGCCTTTGTCGTTGCGGACAGCGGCGCCCACGCGGTCTGCATCGGGATCGGTGCCCAGCGCGATGTCGGCGCCCACTGCATCGGCGCGCTCCATCACCATGCGCATGGCGGTCGGCTCTTCCGGGTTCGGGGAGACGACGGTCGGGAAATTGCCGTCGCTCACGTCCTGCGCGTCCACATGGAAGACATTCGTGAAGCCAGCCTGCTTCAGGCCTGCCGGAACCAGCCGGACGCCCGTGCCGTGCAGCGGCGTGTAGGCAATCTTCATGTCGTGGTGACGCGCGATGCTTTCCGGAGAGAGCAGCAGCGACAGCTGGCTGTCGAGGAACGCCTTGTCGACTTCGGCGCCGATACCCTGCGGGAAGCAGTTTTCATCGTACTTCACCTGGTCCATCGACGTGATCTTGCCGACTTCTTCGATGATGTTCTTGTCATGCGGAGCGATAATCTGGGCGCCGTCCTCCCAGAACACCTTGTAGCCATTATATTCCTTGGGATTGTGCGAAGCCGTGATCATGATGCCGGCCTTGCAGCCCAGGTGCCGGATTGCGAAGCTGAGCTCCGGCGTAGGACGGATGTTGTCGAAGATGTAGACATGGATGTCGTTGGCCATCAGGACGCAGGCTGAGACTTTGGCGAACAGCTGGCTGTTGTTGCGGCTGTCATAGGAGATGACCACGGAGATCTTCTGGTCCGTAAAATTTTTCTTGAGGTAGTTGGCAAGTCCCTGTGTGGCCATGGCGACGGTATAGCGGTTCATGCGGTTGGTCCCTGCGCCCATGACGCCGCGCAGGCCGCCGGTTCCGAATTCCAGTGTGCGATAGAATGCATCTTCCAGAGCTTTCAGGTTGCTCTTCATCATTTCCAGCACTTCGCGCTGGGTTTCCACATCGAAATGGTTGGTCAGCCAAGTTTTGGCCACTTCATTATAATTTGCCATAGTTCTGATCTTTAATCTTTCAAAGTTAAGAAAAATGCGGTAACTTTGTAAAGATGAACGAAGAAAATTTCATCCGTTTCGTGCTGGAACACGAAGGAGAGGATCCGGCAAGGCTGCTGCTCGCGGCAGACCGCTGGCCGGAAACCGACGTGCGAAGGGCCGCCCGGACAATTACCGGCCGCCGGAAAATGCGCGAAAAAGTACCCGCCTGGCTTGCGTATCCCGCACTCGACTATCCCTCCACGCTTTCACTCGAACAGTGCAGTTCCGAAGAAACCGCCCGCTACAAGCAGGCTTTCGTCCCGGCCGGAAGCAGGATCGCAGACCTGACCGGCGGCCTGGGCGTGGACAGCTGGGCGCTCAGCCAGCGGGCCGCGGAAACGCATTACTGCGAGCGGAACCCTGAGCTCTGCGCCGCAGCCCGCCACAACTTCGCAATCCTGGACGCTGCCATCGAGGTGCATGAAGGAGACGGCATCGAATGGCTCAGGCGGCAGCCAGAAAGGTTCGACCTGCTCTATCTCGACCCGGCCCGGCGCGACAAAGCCGCCCGGCGCGTATACGACATCACAGACTGCGAGCCGGATCTTTTGGAAATCAAAGACCTGCTGCTGAGCCGTGCAGACCGCGTACTGGCCAAGCTTTCGCCCATGGCCGACATCAGCCGCACGCTGGCACAGCTGCCCGAGACACGGGAGCTGCATATCCTGGGCGTCGACGGAGAAGTCAAGGAATTGCTTGTCCTGCTGGAGAAACAGCCCATAGCCGCCGCTGCGTCCGGCCAGTCCTCCCCATTGATTGTCGCCGCCGACGGAAACATCCGGTTTTCCTTTACACCGGAAGAAGAAAATGCCGCCGAAGTACGCTACGCCGCGGCAATCGGCCGCTATTTGCTGCAGCCTGCCAAAGTGCTGCGGAAAGCCGGTGCCTTCCGCCTGCTGTCGGAACGCTTCGGCATCGCCAAGCTGGCGCCCAGCACCCATCTCTATACTGCCGACGAACCCGTCGTCGGCTTCCCTGGAAAATGTCTTGCCGTCGAGGAAGTGCTTCCCTGGGGAAATGCCGCCCGGCGTGAACTGGGCCGGCGCTTCAAGCGCCTGGAGCTGACGGCGCTGAACTTTCCGATGACGACCGACGAACTGCGGAAACGCCTGGGCATCGCCGCCGGCGGCACGCGCCACGTGTTCGCCACCAGCCTCAACCATGAAAAAGTATTGATTATCTGCAAGCTATGAGAGAGAATTACACCGAGGTCACCGAGCTGTTCGCCCTGCGGCAGCTGCTTTCCCACAACGAGACCATCCGCCATTGTGCCTTCCAGGCCATCAATTTCGAGAAATGCGGTTTCCCGCTTGAAAACTACAAGTTCGAAGACTGCCTCTTCATGGGCTGCATCTTCCCGCCCCGGATGTATTATGCCATGGACGAGGCCTGTATCGTCTTCCCGCGCGTAAAAATGCCGTACAAGGTTTTTCTCAACAAGCTCTACACGGCCCAGACCCTTTATCTGCATTACAAGCCGGGCTACCACAAAACCTACTACACCTGCTACGACACCATTGTCTACGACCGCTACATGGCGCACGGCAAGGAGAGCAGCGACGTCAAGGAGACGCTCTGCCGCGCATTGCACGACCATTCCATCGCGAGCGCCCTCGACCAGTTCGTCAAAGACTATGATGAGAAGGACATCGTCGCCGTAATGGGCGGGCACGCCGTCAAGCGTACGGATCCGATCTACCACCAGATCGTCGATATCAGCAAGCGGCTCACCGAAATCGGCAAGCTGATGGTCAGCGGCGGCGGTCCCGGCATCATGGAGGCCGTACACCTGGGCGCCTGGATGGCGGGGCGCAGCGACGCGGAAGTGGAGGATGCCCTTTCCATCCTGGCCCCCACGCCCACCTTCCGGGAAAAGGGCTGGCTCACCACGGCCTGGCAGGTGATGGACAAATATCCCCGCGACCCGCAGTACCACAGCCTCGGCATCCCTACCTGGTATTACGGGCATGAACCCGCAACCCCGTTCGCCTCGCAGATCGCCAAATTCTTCGACAACAGTATTCGAGAGAACCTCGTCATCTCCCTTCCCAAGGGTGGCATCATCTTCACGCCGGGCAGCGCCGGCACGTTCCAGGAGATCTTCCAGGATGCCGCCCAGAACCATTACCAGACCCTGGGCTATGCCAGCCCGATGATCTTTCTGGACAAGAAATACTACACGGATGATGTCCCTCTCTACCCCTTGCTGCAGGAAATGCAGGTCCGGGGGCGCTACAGCAACCTGATCCTCTCGATCACCGACGATACCGACGACGTCATCCGTTTCCTGATGGACTTCCATCGTCCGTACCACCAATGGTCCGGGCAATTTTTTGAATATTGAGGCTGCGGGCCGAGGCATCGATGATATCCTTGTAGATGCCGCCTTTCTTGTAGGCTTCGTCCGGATGGCCGGATTCTTCCACGCGGCCGGTTCTCAGGGCGTAGACCATCTCGCTGTCGATGATCTGTGAGATGCTGTGCGAGATGATGATGACAGTGCGGTCTTTCTTGATGGCGTCGATGCTGTTTTTGATCTGCTCGGTGGCGATGGCATCGAGGCTGGCGGT
>JAEETO010000039.1 GCA_016290385.1 Bacteroidales bacterium
CCTGAATACGACTTCGTCGCTGACGAGGACGGCTTCGGCCACAAGCTCTGGGTGATCGACGACCCGAAGGACATCCGGCGCATCACCGAGATCTTCGCCACGATCCCGGCCTTCTACGTGGCCGACGGCCACCACCGGACGGCTGCCGCCGCCCGCGTGGGCGCCGAGCGCCGCGCGAAGAACCCGAACCACACCGGCAACGAAGAGTACAACTATTTCATGGCCGTGTGCTTCCCCGACAACCAGCTGAAGATCATCGACTACAACCGCGTGGTCAAGGACCTCAACGGCCTGACGGGCAAGCAGTTCTTCGAGGCGCTGCAGAAAGACTTCATCGTGGAGTGCAAGTGCGACTGCACGAAGGACGGCGGAAAGTGCGAGTGCGAGCTCCCCTGCCACTGCGAATGCTCCGAGCCGTACAAGCCGGCCGGCCTGCACAACTTCTCGATGTACTTCGAAGGCGTATGGTATTCGCTGACCGCGAAACCGGGCACGTACAACGACAACGACCCGATCGGCGTCCTCGACGTGACGATCCTCTCGAACCTGGTGTTCGACAAGATCCTCAACCTGGGCGACCTCCGTACCTCGAACCGCATCGACTTCGTGGGCGGCATCCGCGGCCTGGGCGAACTGAAACGCCGTGTGGACAGCGGCGAGATGAAAGTCGCCTTCGCGCTCTACCCGGTCTCGATGAAGCAGCTGATCGACATTGCCGACACCGGCAACATCATGCCGCCGAAGACCACCTGGTTCGAACCGAAGCTCCGCAGCGGCCTGGCCATCCATAAATTCTAGGCCGGTCGCTGGAGAACAATTCGCTAATAACCAGCGATTTACAACAACACCCTCCCCTTATGACCGGGGGAGGGTGTTTTAGTAAACGATTGATATACAGACTATTCTCCTCCAGCCCCTAATGTCTTGCGGTAGTGGCAGTTGATGACCTCGGCGCAGTCGCCGTGCCAGTTGTGCATGCCATTGCCCTGGCAATCGCGCCAGACGGGGCAGCCGGCGCAGCGGCCGCGGCGCGTCCAGCGCCGGTCGCGGAACGGTTGGAAGCGGGTCTGCCAGACCTCCCAGAAATTGTCGCGATAGATGCTGCCCTGGGAGAAGGCGTCGCGGTCGATGTTGGGGCAGGCACAGATGCGGCCGTCGATGAGGACCGAGGCGATCGTGATGCCCGCCCGGCAGAAGAAGGGATTCTGGCGTACCTTCCGCTCGTAGCGGCCCAGATAGCCTTCGCAGCTGAAGGTCACGTTCATGCGGCCGTCTTTCGCAGCGGCCGCCGCTTCCCTTTTTGCCTGAATGAAATCCATGAGCCGTACGAACTCGGCATCGGTCAGGTGCATGTCGGGATCGTCCTTGGCCCGGCCGATGGGAATGATGGTGAAGATGCGCCACTGTTTCACGCCCAGGGCGGCGAGCCGGTCGTGAAGGGCCTCCAGCTGGCCGACATTGCGGCGGTTGATGCAGCTGACGACGTCGAAATTCAGGCGGGGCTCCGCCGCAGCGATGGCGATGGCGCGCTCCGTCCGGTCGAAACTCCCGGCGCGGCCGCGCATCCAGTCGTGTTCTTCTTTCAGGCCGTCGAGACTGATGGTCAGGGCTCCCATGCCCGCCGCCATCAATTTGCGGTGCATGGCCTCGTCGTAGAACCAGCCGTTCGACACCATGCTCCAACGGACGCCCCTGCGCCTGATGGCACGGCCGACTTCTGCAATGTCGGGCCGCAGCAGCGGCTCACCTCCCGTCAGCACCACGGTAAACTCGGGCGGCCGCTCCTTCACCGGAACGGTATCAAGCGCCTGCAAAAAGTCCTCAAGCGGCATGTCCACATCCTGACTCGCCGCCATGCAGTCGCTCCCGCAATGTCTGCAACGCAGATTGCAACGCGTCGTACACTCCCAGAACAAATAGTTCAGCTCATGCACCTTCGTCTCGTTCGCCCTGAACAGGCGGAAGAAGGTTTTATATAAGGGGAATCTTTCCATCAAGTGTAAAGATAACACTTTTTTAAGAAATTTCAGCTGCAATGTACACACCTGATAATCAGCCGATAACGAAAAATCACCCCGTTCGCAATGACCAGGGTGACTTTTCATAAAGCACTGAAATCCTGCCGCTTACATTGCAGCTAAAAAAGCACTATTCCATGCTACCCATCAAAGCCGGAGTCATCAGGCATGATGAGAAAACTCTACTGAAGGAGCTCGTCAAGGTAGGGGTAGAAAGCCGGGTCCTCGCCGAGGACGATTTTGATGATTTTGCCCTGGGGATCGAGAACCAGTTTCGTAGGGAAGCCCTGGACCTCGTAGACTTTTACCAGATCGTTGGCGGCGGGATTCAGCACGCTGATCCAGGGAAGCTCGTACTGGGCCGTGGCGGATTTCCATTTGGCCTCGGTGTCGCGGCAGGCGATGCCGACGATTTCCAGCTTGTCCTTATGCCGGGCATAGGCAGCTTTCATATCGGGAAAGCCTTTGATGCACCAGGGGCACCAGCTGCCCCAGAAGTCGACCACGACATATTTGCCCTGCAGCGAAGAGAGCGTGAACACGGTTCCGTCCGTTTTCATCGCGGAGAAATCGGGAGCCAGGGCGCCCTCCTTGACAGTCTGGGCAAAGCCTGCGGATGACAATCCGGCCAACAGCAGGCAGAAGAGGAGAATTTTCTTCATAATAAAGTATGTGTCAAGCAAATATCATTCCAGTCCCTTCTCCAGGAAAGCGACATACTGGTCTGCGTCGAGGTTGTAGCTTCGGGCCGGGACTTTGTTCTTTTCCGTGACCGGATCGAGGATTACGTAGTAGGGCTGGGCGTTCACGTGGTAGCGCTGCATCATGAAGTAGGAATTGATCTTTCCCAGGCTTTTGAGCACCTTTCCTTTGTCGGTCGTGACCCAGTCCTTCTCGTCGAGCACCGTCTTGTCGTCGCCGTAGAGCGAGCAGACCACATAGTCGTTTTTCATGAGCTTCAGCACGCGGGGATCGCTCCAGACGCGCGCCTCCATCTCCCGGCAGTTCACGCAGCCATGACCCGTAAAGTCAAGCAGCACGGGCTTGCCGACCTTTGCGGCATAAGCGCGGGCTTCCTCATAGTCGAAGAAGGCGGGAATGTCGTAGGGCAGGTGCAGGAAATCGGCGTATTTCCGGTGGGCGGGCAGGCCGCCTGCATCCGTTTCAGCATTCACGACATAGGCAGTGCCGCCTCCGCGCTGCTGCGCCGGATCGAGCACGAAGTCCTGGGTGGTGATGGGCGGCAGATAGCCCGAAAGGGCCTTGAGCGGCGCACCCCACATACCCGGTATCATATAGACCACGAACGTTAAATCGACGATGATCAGGATCAGGCGGAAAACGCTGATATACTGCACCGGACTGTCGAATTTGAACTTGATCTTGTCCAGCAGGTAGAGGCCCAGCAGGGTGAAGACCACAATCCAGATGGCCAGATAGACCTCGCGGTCGAGGATGCCCCAGTGGTAGGTCTGGTCGGCCACGCTCAGGAACTTGAAGCCGAGGGCCACCTCGATGAAGCCCAGCACAACCTTGACGCTGTTGAGCCAGCCGCCGCTCTTCGGGAGTTTGTCCAGCAGCGAGGGTGCGAAGGCCAGCAGCGTGAAAGGCAGGGCGAAGGCGATGGAGAAGGCCAGCATCGTGATGATGGGTTCCCAGAACTGGCCCTGGGTACTCTTGATGAGCACGGAACCTACGATCGGGCCCGTGCATGAGAACGATACCAGCACGAGGGTCAGGGCGACGAAGAACACGCCGGCCAGGCCGCCCTTGTTGGATTTTTCATCCGACTTGTTGAGCCAGGAACTGGGCAGGGTGATTTCGAAAGCGCCGAAGAACGAAGCCGCAAAAAGCATGAAGATCAGGAAGAAGATGATGTTCGGGAGCCAGTGCGTTGCCAGCCAGTTGAAGATGTCGGCCGTCACGGTCTCGCCGCCGGCGAAATACGTAATCAGGATAATGACTGCGATGGGAATCGTATAGAGCGCTACGATGGAGAGGCCGAAAATCAACGCCAACCACTTGCCACGCCCCTTCTTCTCTTCTTCGCCCTCGGCCGTCTGGTTCTGCTTCAGGAAGAAACTCACCGTCATCGGAATCATCGGGAAGACGCAAGGCGTGAGCAGGGCCACGAAACCCCAGGCAATGGCCTCGAGGATCAGGCCCCAGATGGATTTGCCCTCGCCCGGCGCCAGGTCGTTCGCATCCTGGTCCGTCATTCCGGCCTCTCCCACCGTCATTCCGGCCCCCGAGCCGGAATCTACAACAGGAAGACCGTCTCCCCCGGGCAGCGTCACGTCGATCGTCACATCATCCGGCGGAATGCAGTTCTCGTCGTTGCAGGCCTGCCATTCCACGGTAACAGGCACCGTCACGGGATTGCCCTGCAGCAGTTCTACTTTCTGGCAGATGATCACCGGGCTTTCGCAGGTGCCGATCTCGATGCCGAAAATGTCATCGAAGCCGCGATGCACCTCCGAGGAGATGTACGGATCACCGACCAACTTGACTTTCTCCCCGTCCTCGACGGTGAAGATGGTCCCGCAGGGGCCGTTGGAGCCGTAATCGGTCAGGTCGTAGATGTGCCAGGATCCGCCCATCGTGCCGGTGGCGCGGATCTCGTAGGTGTTGCCTTCCACCCGGACGGCCTCGGCCTTCCAGGAGACAGGCTGCTGTTGCGCCATCGCCGGCACCGCCAGCAACAGGGTCAGAAGCAGGAGCTTGAAGTATCTCATCGGGTATCCTTGATTTCGGTGTATCTGGCAAATATACAAATTCTCACAGATTTCCCCGTATTTTTTTATTTTTGCGGTTCAATTCCACGCCATGAAACGATTCTTCCTGTGCATTTTCCTCTTGCTGGTTACGGCGCTGCCGGGACGGGGAGACGGAGGTGTCAAGACATGGTTCGAGGGATTGGATACCACGCGTTTCCTGCTGGTCGACAAGCAGGGGCTGACGCTGTCGCTGGTCGGTCCAGGCGGCCGTGTAGAACAACGCTACGGCATCGCCTGCGCCGTCAACATGGGCGACAAAGAAAGGAAGAAAGACCACCGCACCCCGGAAGGACGCTTCCCCATCAGCCAGATCCTCAATTCGTCCAGTCTGTCCCACGATTTCCGGGACGGCAAGGGCCCTGTCCCCGGGGCCTACGGCCCCTGGTTCCTCAGACTCGACGTTCCCGGGTTTATCGATATCGGCATCCACGGAACGCATCTCCCGGAATCCATCGGGAGCCGCTCGACGGAAGGTTGCATAAGGATGCGTAACGACGATATCCTCGACCTGAAGGAACACGTAGCGGTAGGTATGCCCGTGGTCATCCTCCCCGATACCCTTTCCGTGCCAGTCGACAGCCTGCTGGCATGCCTGGCCCCGGCCGACACCATCGCACCGCCCGAAAACACAGAGTCCCTCCCGGCTGGTCCCGGCCCGGAACCCATGGCAAAACGCCCCGGCCTCCTGCCCTGGCTCATCCTAGGCCTGGCAGCACTCGCCGCCGCCTTGCTTCTGATTGAGCGGAGAACCCGTCAATAGTTTTCATTCTTTTTCTTATCTTTGTAAGATTAGAAGGATGAATACCGACACCATACGGATACGCGGGGCGCGGGAGAACAACCTGCGCGACCTGTCGCTCGACATAACGAAATACCAGATCACCGTCTTCACGGGTGTCTCGGGTTCCGGCAAGAGCTCGCTGGTGCTCGATACCATCGCCGCCAAGAGCCGCCGCGAACTGAACGACACCTTCCCCACCTTCGTACAGCAGTATCTGCCGAAATACGGCAGGCCGAAGGTCGACAGCATCGAAGGGCTGCCCATCGCCATCGTCATCGACCAGAAGAAGCCGGCGCAGAACTCCCGTTCCACCGTCGGCACCTATACCGACATCTACGCGCTGCTGCGCCTGCTGTTCTCGCGCGTGGGCAAGCCTTTCGTGGGCTATTCCGACAGCTTCAGCTTCAATCATCCCCAGGGCAGCTGCCCGCGCTGCGCCGGTCTGGGCGAGATCCGGGAACTCGACATCCACAAGCTCGTGGATTTCGACAAGAGCCTCAACGACGAGGACACCATCCATTACATTGCCTTCGGCAAGGGCGGCTGGCGCTGGATCCGCTATGCGCACAGCGGCTTGTTCGACCTCGACAAGAAAATCAGGGACTATTCGCCCGAAGAACTCGACCTTTTCCTCAACAGCCCGCAGATCCGGCTCAAGAACCCGCCCGCCAACTGGCCGAAGACCGCCAAGTACGAGGGCCTGATCCCGCGCATGTACCGCAGCATCATCAATTCCGAGGAAGGCCTGCTGCACGCTGCCGTGCTCAACCCCATGCTGACCATGGGCGTCTGCCCAGATTGCGGCGGCACGCGCCTCAACCCCAAGGTGCTGACCTGCAGGATTGAAGGCCTGAACATCGCGGAAGTCTGCGCCATGTCCGTCACGCGACTGAACACATGGATCGCCGCGCTGGCCGATCCGCTGGCCGCCGACCTGAAGGCCGCCATCGGCGCCCGGCTCTCCGCACTGGAGGAGATCGGGCTGGGCTACCTGTCGATGAGCCGGCCGCTCGGCACGCTCTCCGGCGGCGAGGCGCAGCGTTGCAAGATTGCCAAATACATCAATTCGTCGCTGGCCGACGTGCTCTATATCCTCGACGAGCCCAGCGTGGGGCTGCACCCGCGCGACATCGAACGGCTGAAACGCTCGGTCCGTCGGCTGCGCGATGCGGGCAACACCGTCCTGCTGGTAGAACATCACCCGGAAATGATCCGCATCGCCGACCACATCGTGGACCTGGGCCCCGGTCCGGGGATCGACGGCGGACGCATCCAGTTCGAAGGCTCGTTCGATGACCTGCTGCGGAGCGATACGGCCACGGGGCACCTGGTCGAGGAACGGCTGCCATTCAAGGCGACGCCCCGGACGGGCAGCGGAAGTTTCCGGGTAGAACATGCCACGCTCAACAACCTGCAGGACCTTTCGGCCGATTTCCCGCTGGGCGTCTTCGGCGTGGTGGCTGGCGTGGCCGGATCGGGCAAGAGCTCGCTGATGGAATGCTTCCGGCGCCAGTATCCCGATCCGGAACAGGTGATCTACATCAGCCAGAAGAACATCGGCGTGAGCCTGCGCTCCACGCCCGGCACCTACATGGACGTGGCGGGCGACATCCGCAAGGCCTTCGCCAGGGCGCACAAGCTGAAGGAGGCGTATTTCACCTTCAACGGGGAGGGCGCCTGCCCCGTCTGTGGCGGCCGCGGCGTCATCGTCTCGGAAATGGCCTTCATGGATGCCATCGAGACTACCTGCGAGGCTTGCGGCGGACTGCGCTACAAGCCCGAGGCGCTCCGGTACAAGCTGACCAGCCCGGCCACCGGCGAAACGCTCGACATCGCCCAGACGATGGACCTGTCGGTCCGTCTGGCCTCCCGCTTCTTCGCCGGAACGGTCATCGAAAAGAAACTCAGGCCGCTGGTCGACGTGGGCCTGCAGTACCTGCATCTGAACCAGGCGCTTTCGACCTTGTCGGGCGGTGAGCTGCAGCGGCTCAAGTTGGCATCCTATCTGGGTGTTGAAAACAAAATATTCATCGTGGACGAGCCCACCGACGGCCTGCACATCCAGGACATCCGGCGCATCATCGCGCTCTTCGATTCGCTGGTGGAACGGGGCAACACCGTCTACATGATCGAACATAACCTCGACGTGATCCGTTCGGCCGATTTCCTGCTCGAACTGGGGCCGGGCGCCGGCGAGGCTGGCGGGCGGCTGCTTTACGCAGGTGCGCCCGCCGGCCTCGGCGACTGCCCGGCCTCCGTCACCCGAACCTACCTCCTGACCTAAAACCGACCTGAACCATGAACCGACTCACCTTCCTGCTGATCCCCGTCCTCCTGCTGACCGAAACCCTCGGGACGGCCCGCTATGAAGTCCGCTACAAGCTTGGCGCGCTCGACACCCGCGTCGTCACGGCGGAGATTACCTGGGAGGAATCGTCCTGGAACGGTATCCCGGCCTACTATTCGGCCGCCACGCTCCAGACCGTTCCCTTCTTCCGGCTGTTCCTGGGCTCGGACTATTTCGCCGAGACCTACTTCAGCCAGAGCGAACTGAAGCCGCTGTACTTCGACAACCCCTTCCAGAAAAAAGGCAAGACCGGAAAATATGAATATCTGTGGCGGGAAGACGGAGAAATCGAATCGACCTCGACCCTGGGCGACCAGACCGTCTTCCAGACCTTTCCCAACGACGGACGCACGGTGGACTTCCTCTCGCTCGTCCATTTCCTCCGCTTCCTCGACCTGGACACGGCGGAGGAGCCCCTGCCCGTGCATATTCTGGTCTCCGGCAAATCGTATCCCGGGGAACTGCTGCACCTGGGCGAGGACACGGAAAAATTTCCGGACATGCCGGCCGAGAAGATCCTCCTCCGCCTGACCGAGCGCGGACTGATGGAGAACGGCAGCGGCAACGAAATCTACATCTGGCGCTCCTCAGGCCCCGACCGCAACATCCTCGGCCTGGAGACCGATCTGAGCACCGGCTCCATGTATGCACGGATTTACACAAATTAATACTATTTTTGCACCCTATTAACGTAGATACCATCATGATACTGAAAGTCTGTGTCGGCAGCTCCTGCCATCTCAAAGGATCCTACGACGTCATCGAGACCCTGAAAGACATCATCAAGAAATGCGATGTCGAAGACCTGGTGGAACTCCGGGCCAGTTTCTGCCTGGGTTTCTGCGCACAAGGCGTCACGGTCAAGGCCGAGGGGCTTGAAAAACCTTCAGTTGAGACATTGGGGAACGGCGAGCTCCTGCTTCACAACGTCAACAGCGAGAACATCGAGGACCTGTTCCTGAGAGACATCTATCCTTATATCAAGAAATAAGCTTTCCCGCCCATGGCCGCGTACCTGTTTTCCAAGAACGTCCAGTGCAACGACTGCTACAAGTGCCTGCACGAGTGCATGGTCAAGGCCATCGCCGTCAAGGACCGCGAAGCCACGATCCTCGAAGACCGCTGCATCCTCTGCGGCCACTGCACGCGGGTCTGTCCCCAGAACGCCAAGGTGGTGGTCAGCGAGGCCGACCGGATCAAGATCCTCCTGCGTTCCGGCAAAAAGGTGATCGCCAGCGTCGCGCCTTCCTTCGTATCCAGTTTCGGCATCTCCAATTTTTCGATCCTCAAGCTGGCGCTGGCCCGGCTCGGCTTTGCCGATGCCGAAGAAACCGCCGTCGGTGCGGAGGCCGTCACCCGGAAGTACCGCGAGCTGATGGAGAGCGGCACCTACGACAATTTCATCACTTCCGCCTGCCCGGCTGCCTGCCAGCTGATCCAGAAATATTATCCCAATGCCCTGAAATACCTGGCCAAGGTCGACTCCCCGATGATCGCCCATGCCAAGATGCTCCGCGAGCAGACCCCCGGCGCCAAGATCGTGTTCATCGGTCCCTGCATCGCCAAGAAGAAGGAAGCCGCCGAAAGCGGCCTGGTGTCCGGCGTGCTGACCTTCCAGGAGCTTCAGGCGATGTTCGATGAGCAGGGCATCGTCCTGTCGGACATCATGGACGTGCAGCTGGAGCCCGAAAAGACCCATGCCAATTTCGCCAAGAACTATCCGGTGTCGCGGGGTATCATCAATTCGTTCGTCCAACGGCCCCAGGGCTACGCCTACCTGGCCATCGACGGCATCAACCGCTGCATCCGGGCACTCGACAACATCGAGCATCTCGACCACGTGTTCCTGGAGATGAATGTCTGCAAGGACGGCTGCATCGGCGGCCCCTGCATCATCAAGAAGGATGGCGGCACCATCCGTTCCGCCTGCGAAGTCTGGAACTATGTGGACGAGGAGAAGCGAAAGTATCCCGTCCAGGCCGACGCCGGGAAGACCCGTGTCATCCTGGACGCCGAGTATCCCCGTCTGCGGACCAAGGGCCGCCCCGCTTCCAACCGGGAGATAGAAGAAGTGCTCCACCGCATCGGCAAATACAAACCGGAGGACGAACGCAACTGCGGTTCCTGCGGCTATTCCACCTGCCGCGAGAAAGCATGGGCCGTCATCAACGGCTATTCCGACATCGACGTGTGCCTGCCCTACATGCGGCAGCGTGCCGAGACGATGTCGTACGAGATCATCCACAACAGCCCCGAAGGCATCGTCGTGCTCAACAACGACCTCCATATCCTGGAAATCAACAACAAGGCGCTGGAGCTGCTCGGCATCGAAAGCACGGACTTCAAGGGGCGCATGGCCGCCGACTTCTTCGATCCCGTCGATTTCACCCATGCCCTCAAGCAAGGTGCCAGCGTCTTCGAGAACGAGATGTACATCCCGAAAACCGACAAATATGTCCATCTGACCGTCAGCAAGATCCCGGACCAGCACGTCCTCTTCGGCCTCATGAAGGACGTCACCAGCATCGTCAATTACAACCAGCAGCTCGATGCCGTGCGCCAGAACACCATCCGTACCGCCGACGAGGTGATTACCAAGCAGATGCGCGTGGCACAGGAAATCGCTTCCCTGCTCGGCGAAACGACCGCTGAGACCAAGGTCGCGCTCGTCAACCTGAAAAAGATCCTGGAAGAAGACAAAAAAGACGAGTAAACGATGGATCTTTGTCTCGAATACGGCTGTTCTTCCCTCAACAAATACGGCGAGGAACTTTGCGGCGACCAGGTGGAGCTCTGCCAGAACGACGACTGGACGACGCTCGTACTGGCCGACGGGCTGGGCAGCGGCGTGAAGGCGAGCATTCTCTCCACGCTGACGGCGAAACTCCTCTGCAAGATGATCGCCAACGACATCGACATCATCGACTGCATCGAGACGATCATTCAGACTCTGCCGGTCTGCAAGGTACGCAAGCTCGCCTACTCGACCTTCTCAGTCATCCATGTCAACCGCCAGGGCGAAGGCTGCCTCTTCGAATTCGACAATCCCCAGGCCATCTGGTACCACGAAGGGCACTGCCAGGATTTCGACCGGGACGAGATGATCATCCGCGGGAAAAAAGTTTACAAGAGCACCCTCCATCTGCAGAAGAATGACATTGTGATCGTCATGAGCGACGGCACCGTCCACGCCGGCGTCGGCAAGATCCTCAATTTCGGCTGGACCCGGCCGCAGATCATGGAGCATCTCGACCGGACCATCCGTCCCGAGATGTCCGCCAGGGCCGTCGCCTGCATGCTGGCCTCAGCCTGCAACGACCTCTATCTCGACAAGCCCGGCGACGACACGACCGTCGCCGCCATCCGCATCCGCGAATCGTTGCAGGTCAACATCATGGTGGGTCCGCCCGTCGACCGGGAAAGCGACGATTTCTATGTGTCCAGTTTCCTGGAAGGCGAGGGCAAGAAGGTCGTCTGCGGCGGCACCACCGCCCAGATCGTCGCCCGGCATCTCGGCAAGACGCTGGAGACCAGTTTCGATTTCCCGGACAAGGACGTGCCGCCCATCGGCTTCATCGAAGGCATCGACCTGGCCACGGAAGGCGTCCTGACGATGCGGCGGCTGCTGGAGCTGTCGGAACGCTATCTTTCGATCAGCGACCTGAGCGCCAAGACCTTCCCCCGGAAGGACGGCGCCTCGCAACTGGCCAACATCCTCTTCGAGGAAGCGACCTCCATCCAGTTCTTCATCGGACAAAGCGTCAACAAGGCCCACCAGGGCCTGGAGATCGATACGACGATGAAGCTCAAGCTCGTGGAGCGCCTGGCTGCCAACCTGCGCGCCATGGGCAAGAAAGTCACCCTGTACTACGATTAACCGATAAGTCCGTTCCGTATGAGCGTTACCAACAAGATATTCGATACCAACGTCCAACTCGTCAAATACAAAGTTCTTAAGGAAGTCATCCGGCATGCCTTTGCCGGAGACCTCGAGTCTTCCCGCACCGGCATCGCCAAGGAGATTGCCGCCGGCAACAAGGAGAGCATGCACTGCTGCATCTACAAGGAGCGCGCGATTTCCGAAGAGCGCGTGTGGATGGCCATGGGCGGCGACCGGAAGAACCTCAACCCTATCGCCGTCATCGACATCGCCTGTGACGAATGCCCGATCGACGGGATGCTGGTCACGTCCGCCTGCCGCGGCTGCCTGATGCATGCCTGCAAGGATGCCTGCCCCCGCGACGCCATCTCGATCGTCGACAAGCATGCCGTCATCGACAGGGACAAGTGCATCGAATGCGGCAAATGCAGCCAGGTCTGCCCCTACGAGGCCATCATTACGCGCCATCGCCCGTGCATCAAGAGCTGCAAGGTGAAAGCCATCTCCATGGATGCCGACCGCAAGGCCATGATCGACTACGACAAGTGCATCGCCTGCGGTGCGTGCGTGTACCGCTGCCCCTTCGGCGCCATCACCGACAAGTCGTTCGTGACCGACATCATCGACATGCTCAAAGGCTCGGATGGCGGCAGGAACTACCGGGTCTATGCCGTCATCGCTCCGGCCATCGTCAGCCAGTTCCATTTCGGCCGCGTGTCACAGGTGGTGACCGCCATCAAGAAGGTCGGCTTCCACCAGGTCGTCGAGGCGGCGCTGGGTGCCGACATCACGCTCTACCACGAAGTGAACGAATGGAAGGAGAAACGGCTGATGACGACCTCCTGTTGTCCGTCGTTCGTGGCGTTCATCGAGAAGAATTTCCCGGAACTGACGAAATACATCTCCTCCTCGGTGTCGCCGATGGTAGAGACGGCACGGCTCATCAAGCACTCCGACCCGACCGCCAAGGTGGTCTTCATCGGCCCGTGCAGTTCCAAGAAGATGGAGTTCCGCCTGCCCAAGACGGGCGGCGCCATCGACAGCGTCCTCTCGTTTGAAGAGTTGCAGGCCTTTTTCGATGCCCTGGACATCGACACGACGTCGCTGGAAGACAGCAGCCTGGACAATGCTTCGTTCTACGGGCGCATCTTCGCCAAGTCGGGCGGCGTGGCGCGCGGCGTAGCCGACGTGGCGGCTTCCTACGGTGTGGAAGGGGTCGAGCCGGTCGTCATGAGCGGCATCGACGAGTGCCGGGCCAACCTGATGCGGCTCAAGCTGGGCAAGGCCACCGCGAATTTCTTCGAGGGCATGGCCTGCGACGGCGGCTGCATCAACGGCGCGCTCTGTCTCACGCACAGCCCCAGGAACATCGCCGACGTCGAAGGCTACGGCAACGAAGCCAAGGAAAAGACCATCGAGAATTCTGTCAAGCTCTACCAGCTCACACAAAGCCTGAAATAAAGAAAAGCCCGGCAGGATCACCGCCGGGCTTGACAATCGTACGACGAAGTGTCTAATCTTCCGTGTCGCCTTCGAGGCCGAGGCCTTTCAGGAAACCGCCGATGCCTTCGAAAAGCGAAGGAATCTGGTTGATGAAGCCGTTGACGGCATCAATGGCCGTATTGATGCCCGACTTGGTTACGAGGCCCAGATACTTCCCGATCGCCGCGTTGACCTGTTTCTTCTCTTCTGAAGTGTAGGAATCCTTGTTCTGCTGGAATTCATCGACCAGTTTTTCGAACTTGGCGTTCGCATCATTCCAGTCAGCCTCGGTGAAAGAATCGGCATTCTTTTCCACCTTGTCAACAAAGGAGTCGAAACGCTTGGGAAGCGTCTCCTTGCAACTGGTGAGGGAGAGGACGGCCACGGCCGCCAGCATCATAAAAAGAATTCTTTTCATAGCGCAAATTTCCAAATTATTTTACCAGGCAAGGGCGCTGGCGCCGAGGATGGCGGCGTCGGAGTCCTTGAGGGAAGAATACAGGATCTTGATGCGGCCTTTCCAGATCTGGAGCTGGTTCTCTTCCATGGCGGCCACCATGTCGTCGTGGAAATACTTCTTGGCCTTGGTCAGGCCGCCGAAGAGGACGATGGCCTCAGGCGCGCTGAATTTCACGAAGTCCGCCAGCGAACGGCCGAGGATCTGGCCCGTAGTCCGGAAGATGTCGAGGGCGATCTCGTCGCCTTGCTCGGCGGCGTCGAACACGTCTTTCGAACTGATCTTTTCCGGATCGATGTCGCGCAGCGGGCTCTTGGCATCGGGGCTGGCGAAGAGCAGTTTCTGCGCAGTGCGGCGGACGCCCATGGCGCTGCAGTAGGTCTCCAGGCAACCCTTCAGGCCGCAGTTGCACTGGCGGCCGTCGCGGATGGCGATGGTATGGCCCAGCTCGCCGGCAAAGCCGTCGTGGCCATAGACCACTTCCCCGTTGACCACGATGCCGCTGCCGACACCGGTGCCAAGGGTGATCATGATGAAGTTCTTCATCCCGCGCGCCACGCCGTAGGCCATTTCACCCATGGCTGCGGCGTTGGCGTCGTTGGTGACGGTCACGGGCAGGCTGGTGAAGCTCTTGACCAGGGCGGCCAGGTCGACGACCGTAGGCTTGCCTTCGGCGTCGTAACTCCACTTGAGGTTCGGGGCGTATTCCACCGTACCTTTGTAGTAGTTGCCGTTCGGAGCACCGATGCCGATGCCTTTGACCTTTCCGACTTCGACGGTCTCCGCGATCAGGGTCTTGATGGCCCTGGTCAGTTCATTGATATAGTCGATGAGCTCCGTCTGCAGCGAGGAGATGACGGTCTGGGCGATGATTTCACCCTCTGCATTGACGACGCCGAGCTTGGTGCTCTGACCACCGACGTCGATACCCATTACGAGTTCCTTATCCATAAGCTGCTATACGGGGATGTCCTTGTTCACGTTCTTGGAGCCGGATACGGCATAGTAGATGAGGTAGGCCAGGCAGAGGACCAGGAGCCAGTAGCTCTGGATGGAGCCCACCTTGTCGGCGATGGCGTTCTGGATGAACGGGATGATGCCGCCGCCGCAGACCAGCGTCATGAAGATGCCGGAAGCAGCCGCCGTGTATTTGCCGAGGCCCTCGGCCGAGAGGTTGAAGATGCAGCCCCACATCACGGAGGTGCACAGGCCGCAGAGGGTCAGGAAGCCCAGGCTCCACGGAACCGTATACTTGGCGATGGTGATGGTCGAAGACTCGGGGATGAACATGGCCAGCAGGATGAACAGGATGGCCAGGGCTGAAGTGAAGAGCAGCATCTTCTTGCTGGAGACCTTGCCGCCGATGGTACCGCCGATCAGACGGCCGATCAGCATGCAGAACCAGTATGCGCCGATGAAGGTGCCGGCGATGGCCGGACCCACGTTCGGCAGGCTGGAGAAGTGGATGTTCGCGGTGTTGGGGATGCCGACCTCGATGCCCACGTAGAAGAAGATGGCGACGGCGCCGAGCACGAAGTGACGGAAGCTCAGCGGGCTGTGCTTGTCTTTCTTAGCCGTGCCGGCCAGGCGGGCTGCTTTCTCAGCCGCTGTCTCCTTGTGCGGTTCGGGGATGTCGGTAAGCAGGATCACGACGAAGGCGATGGCGAAGATGACCATGGCGATGACCATCACGGGCGCCACCTTGGCAACGGTCGCGTTCTCGATGGAACCACCTACGAGCCAGCCCACGAGGACCGGAGCGATGGTGCCGCCGATGGAGTTGCAGGAGCCACCCCACTGGATGAGCTGGTTGCCCTTGTTGCCGCCGCCGCCCAGGGTGTTCAGCATCGGGTTGACAACGATGTTGAGCATACACATGGAGAAGCCGGCCACGAAGGCACCGAGTACATAGACGAAGAAGCTCTCGGCATAGCCGGAGAGGAACTGGATGCCCACGCCCACAAGGCCGATGATGACGGCCAGCAGGGCCGTGAACTTATAGCCTTTGCGGCGCAGGATGATACCTGCGGGAATGCCCATGCAGGCATAAGCGATGAAGTTGGCCAGGGTGCCGAGCTGGCTGAGGGCCTTGCTGGCGCCGAACTGGTTGGTCACGACCACGCCCATGGAACCGGCAAGGTTGGTGACGAAGGCAATCATGAAGAAGAGCGAGAACATCACGATGATGGGAATCGTGTAGTTCTGCTGTTTCGTTGCGGTTGTAGCCATATATAATAATATTGTTTGATTGCTGGTTAACGGGTCCCGCCGAGGACTTTGCCGAGGATGCCGCCGAGCAGGCCGCCGCCGAGGCCACCGGTCTGGGTCTGGCGGGCATTTCCGCCACCCTTGAGGGTAAGGAGGATGTCCTGGAAATCGACGTCACCGTCGCCGTCCTGGTCTTTCAGGATGCCGGAGAGCTTGCCCATGATGACGGGGATGAGGGCCGACAGTTTGCCGTTGAGCAGCGTTCCCAGGTTCAGGTTCTTGAGGATGTTGGCATTGAACATCTGGCCGGCCAGGGCCGTGATCGGGCTCTTGGCGGCGTCCGCCTTGCCGGTGAGGAGCGACTTGATGGCTTCGATGCCGCCCGGCTTGGTAACGGTCTGGGTGAGGCTGCCGAAGATGGAATCGGTCAGGCCGTTGAGGATGGTGTTCTTTTGCTGAGCGGGAATCTCGACGTTGCCCGTCTGGGCCGTGACCTGCTGCTTGATGAGGTCTAGGATAGAATTAGCCATAGTTATATGTAGTTTATGTCGTTGGCTTTTGCTGCTGCTAAGTTAGCAAAAAAAAGACTATCTTTGTAAATTGAAAGAAAAAATAAAGTATGGCATTACTTACCGGACGCATTTCCCAAATCATCGGACCCGTGGTCGACGTCCACTTCACGATACCCGAAGACCAGCAGTCCCGGCTGCCTTCCATTCACGAAGCCTTGCAGGTAGCCCGTCCCGACGGAAGCACCCTGACCATCGAAGTGCAGCAGCACATCGGTGAGGAAACCGTCCGCACGGTCGCCATGGACTCGACCGACGGCCTGCGCCGCGGCATGGAAGTCCGCTGCACCGGCGACACCATCACGATGCCCGTCGGCGCACAGATCCGCGGCCGCGTGATGAATGTGGTGGGCGGCGTCATCGACGGCATGGACGCCCTCGACCGCAGCGGTTCCCTCCCCATCCACCGCGAACCGCCCAGATTCGAAGACCTTACCACCTCGCAGGAAGTGCTCTTCACCGGCATCAAGGTGATCGACCTGCTGGAACCCTACCTCAAGGGCGGCAAGATCGGCCTGTTCGGCGGCGCCGGCGTAGGCAAGACGGTGCTCATCAAGGAACTCATCAACAACATCGCCAAGAAGCACAACGGCTTCTCGGTGTTCGCCGGCGTGGGCGAGCGTACCCGTGAAGGCAACGACCTGCTGCGGGAGATGATCGAATCGGGCGTCATCCGCTACGGGAAAGATTTTGACAAGAGCATGGAAGAAGGTCACTGGGACCTCTCCAAGGTAGACAAGGAAGAATTGAAGAAGTCGCAGGTTGCGATGGTCTTCGGCCAGATGAACGAACCGCCCGGAGCCCGTTCCTCGGTGGCGCTCTCGGGCCTGACCCTTGCCGAGAGCTTCCGCGACAGCGGCAAGGCCGACGATCCGAAAGACATCCTGCTGTTCATCGACAACATCTTCCGTTTCACGCAGGCCGGCAGCGAAGTGTCCGCCCTGCTGGGCCGCATGCCTTCGGCCGTGGGCTACCAACCCACCCTGGCCACCGAGATGGGCCGCATGCAGGAACGCATCACATCCACCAAGAACGGCTCCATCACCTCGGTCCAGGCCGTGTATGTGCCGGCCGACGACCTGACGGACCCGGCACCGGCCACCACCTTCTCGCACCTCGACGCCACCACGGTGCTGAGCCGCAAGATTGCCGAGCTGGGCATCTACCCCGCCGTCGATCCGCTCGACTCCACCTCCCGCATTCTCGATCCGAACATCGTGGGCGAAGCGCACTACCAGACGGCCCAGCGCGTGAAACAGGTGCTGCAGCGCAACAAGGAGCTCCAGGACATCATCAATATCCTGGGCATGGACGAGCTCTCCGACGAAGACAAACTCACCGTCAACCGGGCCCGCCGCATCCAGCGTTTCCTCTCGCAGCCTTTCCATGTGGCAGAGCAGTTCACCGGCGTCCCAGGCGTGATGGTCTCGATCGAAGACACCATCAAGGGCTTCAACATGATCATGGACGGCGAGGTGGACCACCTCCCGGAACAGGCCTTCCTCAACGTGGGCACCATCGAAGAAGCCATCGAGAAAGGCGAAAAACTCCTTGCGCAAGCCGGTAAGTGATGATCCGCCTGAAAATCATATCGCCCCAAAAAGAACTGCTCTCCGTCGACGCCGAGCTGGTGGAACTGCCCGGCACGCTCGGCCGCTTTGAAGTGCTCAAGGACCATGCGCCCCTGATCTCCTCCACGGAAGCAGGCATCATCCGCTACGTGCAGGCAGGCCAGAGCCATGAAATCGAATGTCAGCCGGGCTTCGTGGAAGTCCGGAACAACTGTGTGACCGTATGCGTGGGATAAGGATGATACTCCTGCTGGCGGCCTTCCTGCTGCTCTTCGCCCCGGCTCCCGCCGCGGCGCAGCACGCGGACACGGCCGAAGCGGAGGCATTCGACCTGAATCCTTACATTTTCGGACATGTGGGCGACGCCTACGACTGGCACATCACGACCATCAACGGAAAACACATCTCCATCCCCCTGCTCTGCATCGTCATCGACGACGGCCTGCACGTCTTCTCCTCGCACAGGATCGAAGAGAACGGCTATGCATTGAATGAAAACGGAAAACTCGTGAATGCGGCGACCGGGAAACGGCCCGTCGACATCTCCATCACCAAGAATGTCTTCAGCTTGTTCCTGAGTTCCATCCTGCTCATATTCCTCGTGCTCTGGTCAGCGCGCTGGTACAAGCGGCACGATGTCCTGAAAGAAGCCCCGCGGGGTTTCGCGGGCCTGATGGAAATGCTGGTCACGATGGTCACCGACGACATCATCAAGGAAGGCGTCGGCAAGGACTGGGAGAAGTATGCGCCCTATCTGCTGACGGCCTTCTTCTTCATCTTCCTCAACAACCTGCTGGGCATCGTGCCCTTCTTCCCGGGCGGCGCCAATGTCACCGGCAACATCGCCGTGACGCTCGTCCTGGCCGTCTGCACTTTCCTGGCAGTCAACCTTTTCGGCAACAAGCACTACTATAAGGATATCTTCTGGCCCGACGTGCCGACCTGGCTCAAGGTGCCGGTTCCGCTCATGCCGCTGATCGAGATCATCGGCATCTTCACCAAGCCCTTCTCGCT
>JAEETO010000040.1 GCA_016290385.1 Bacteroidales bacterium
GGCATTACTCGCGATCGTTGCGTTATCCCCCGCCGCCTTTGGCGGCTGCCCCCTCGGGGGGCTTCGGGGTCGCTCCTTCGAGCCTCGCTCTCCTAAAAGCAAAAAAGCCAACCTAAGGGCTGGCTTTCTTGTTTTTGAGCGGAAAACGAGACTCGAACTCGCGACCCCGACCTTGGCAAGGTCGTGCTCTACCAACTGAGCTATTTCCGCCTGGCGGCAGGATTTTGGCTGCATCTCGGGAAAGAAAGCGAGCTTTCTTTTCATTCGACTTGCTCAAAATCTCCGCGTTGGGAATGCAAAGGTACGAACTTTTTTTACACTCCCAAATTTTTTTCAACATTTTTCATCGGTTGTCCGGTGAAATGTAGCTGCGGAGCGCCTCGACGTAGGATGCGAATGCATCGCGACCTTTGTCGGTGATGCTGCAGATGGTCTGCGGCATCTTGCCTTTGAATCCCTTTGTCACTTCGATATAGCCCGCCTGCTGCAACTTGTCGATCTGTACGCTCAGGTTGCCCGATGTCGCACCCGTTTCCGCTTTCAGGTAGACGAAGTCTGCACTACCCGCGTCGAGGAGGATGGACATCACCGCCAGGCGGAGCTCCGAATGGAGCAGGGGATCAAGCGGCTTGAAGAATTTACCGTTCTCGGGCATGGCTTAGCAGGCTTTTGCTTTGTTTTGAAGGATCAGGCCGGGGATGATCAGCGCGAACACGCCCAGGATCAGGAAGGTCAGAATCTGGAGTGGCGAGCCGTCGGGGATCAGCAGCAGGAAGATGACGGACAGGGCCGTGGCCAGGACCGACGAGATGGAAACGGCCTTCTGGTTCATCACGGAGCCGGAAATGGCGCCGCAGAGACCCATCATCATGAGGATGAGCATGGTCATGTCGACGCGGAGGATGCCGTCCATGCCAGCCGCGTAGCGAATGGCAGCGACAATCCAGAGGATGACATAGAAACCGGTGGCGAAGAAGCCGAACCACATCCAGATTTTGCCGAGGATACGGCTGATTTCTGTGGCGGGCGTCTTTTCGCGGTTACGCCCGATTATATAGGTGCCGACGCCGCCGACGGCGGACATGGCGAACCAGAGGAGGTTCCAGATAGGATTGCCGGTCTTCGACCAGAGGAAGTAGATGATGACGGAAGTGACGGCCACGAGGACGCCCCAGAGGATCATCGGTTTGCCCGAATTCTTCGCCATCGTGCGGCGGCTGCGTTCAATGGTCTCCGTAATCAGGCGGAGGCTGTTTTCTGCTGAGAAGTTGTTTTCCATTTTTGTCAGGTTTTTCATGTTTTACAATCACTCCCCTGCGCAGGGAGCCAAAAATGAATGGCCATTCGGATTCGCTTCCGCCCCGTTGCGCACCGGTTCAGTTTTGAATCACGGTGCAAATATAAAGTAGTTTATTTTATAAACCAAATATTTTGCAACTTTTTTTAAAAAATTTTTTCGGCGCAGGGGAATCCGCAAAAACAGTGGATGGGCAGGTGCTATACTGGGGTAGGTCCGGCCATGTTTTGGGGTAGGTCGAAAATTATGGCCGGGAGCTATCCCGCAAATAGACTCCATAGGGCATAGGCCGATGTAGGTGTCAACCCTTTCGTTCGACCTACCCCAAAATTGTCTGCCGGCATGAAACGTCGGTATAATGTGTCGGCAACGCCGTTATTACATGCCGTAGAGGAAGCCGATCGTCCAGTAGCTCATCGAGACGCTGCCGGAAGGTAGTACAGAGGTGGCTCTCGGATAGAACTTGGCAAAGAAGCCCAAGTCGCAGTAGGTAATGCCGGCCACGATGGCGAAGGAGCAAGTGTTGAGCCTGGCCTTGTTTTCAGATACGCTGTTCGTCCGGTTGTCGACCTTATGGGAATAATAGGCCGTGCCGGGCAGGTTCACGCCGAGTTCGCCGCCGGCCGATATCTTCAAGTCGCCCACAATGCCCCGCACCATCAGTGGCGCGTGGAAACTGAAATACTTGAAGCCGCCATTGTGCTTCGATCCTACGGGCACTGAGTATTGACTGAAATCCAGGGCCTGGATCTTGTGGTCAGCATCCAGATAGAATTCGGTAGTCTTGGAAGTGAAACGGTTGAATGCGCAGTCCACGCCGAGCGAAAGGCCCAGGTTCGGGTGCGGAAATACGTCCAGCTGCATCACGTTGAAAAAGAATTCGCCGCTGACCGAAGGCTTGTAATCCGGCGTTTTTACGATATGGAAACCATATCCCACGCGGGAAAGGACTTCGAGCTGTAACCGGTCATCTACCGTCGAGGCAATGATGGCGCGATCCCGTTCGTCGGCAAAAGCCGGTATAATATATATAATGGACAGCAGGAGAAGGATAGTCTTTTTCATCGGATTGATCTTTTATCCTGCAAAGATAGTAAAAAACTCCGTTAGCGGACTTCCCCGATCCGTACTGTAAGATACAAGCTGCCGGACTCAGAACGAAAAGCTGATTTTGTACAGTCTGGGCGAATCTTCGTCGCTGCCTACCCATACGCAATTGTGGGCGCGGTCGACGCAGATGCATTCGGCGTTGTCAATGAACGAGACGTCGTACGACGCCAGCAGGTCGAATTCTCCCGCCGAAAAAACGAAGAGTTTCCCGGCATCTGAGTCGGTGACCCACAGCCAGTCTTTCTTTGCATCGTAAAAGAGGCCCGCAACTTCCTCGATCTGGGAAGTCTCGCCGGTCAGCTTGACGCGCCGGACCATCGTGCCGTCGGTCTTGTAGATCCAGAGCAGGGCGTCTTCCTGGCTGCCCACGAACAGCTGCCCGTCCTTGTACCAGGCGATGCCCTCCAGCCCGTTGTTGTCGAAATCCTCCTCCACGGCCTCCTGCACAAAGAAGAGCGTGTCGATGGCGTTGTACGCGGGCGCCGCGATGCGGCAGACCATCTGGTCGCCCTCGACGGCGACGTACAGGTCGCCCGTTTCCGGATCGATGGTGATGCCCTCCAGGTCCAGATGGGTGCGCAGGACGCGGGTGACAGTGCCTGAGAAGCTGACCTGGCACAGGTCTCCTTCGTCACCGACGGCCCAGAAACCCGTCGTATCCTGGTTCATGCACAGGCCGGACAACTCTTCGACCTTTGTGCCGATCACCTGGCAGGCGCCCATGACAGGCACGTTGTTCTTGTGGCTGCCCGGCTGCTTGCCGGATGGCTTGTCTGTGTTCTCGGCCGGTGCGATGGTCTTGGGAATGCGCGTATCGACGCAACAAGTGCATGAGGCTGCGACCAGCAGTGCAAGACAGAAGAGGGCAAGCTGTCGCATGGACTTATTCCCGGCTGAAGATCAGCACGCAGCTGATGGCGGCCACGATGCCGATGACCTGCGGGACCGTGGGAACGGCTGCGTACAGGATGAGGGAGATGACACACATGATGACCGGGGCGCAGGCATCGGCCAGCGGCGCCACGATCATGGCCTTGCCGTAACGGTTGGCATACACCAGGGTGAAGGCGCCGATGGAGTTGAGGATCTGGACGAAGAATACCTTGGTCAGTTCTCCCCAACCCTGCGAAGTGATGCAGGAGCCGTCGCCCATGAGCAGGGCTACGGGAATCAGCAGCACAGCCGCGATGGTCATATACACGAACACGCTCTCGGCGTCCGGAGTGGAATTGTTGGCCAGCTTCATGACGAAGGCCTGGATACCCCAGCAGATGAACACCACTGAGGCGTAGACGATCCAGATCCAGCTCTTGGCTGCGCCGCCGTCCGTGTTGTCAGGCAGCGCGAAGCACACAAGTGCCACGAAAGCCAGAACGATGCCCAGGATACCGAGCCTGCTGACACGCTCCTTCAGGAAGATGGTCGACAACAGCACGGTCACGATGGGCGCCACCGAAATCATCGGCATCACCAGATAGGCCGGCGCATAGTCCAGGGCCAGGAACAGCACCAACTGTCCGCCGGCGCCCAGCAGGCCCACGGCCATGCTCAGGAGTGCGGGCCTGGTGCGCGTGTCGAGCTTGAATTTGATGTTGAAGAGCGCGGCAATGGCGCAGGGAACCATGCTCAGGGCCCATACGACATAGACCAGGTTCTTGGGCAGGGTGGTCTGGTCGGAGAATGCACCCCAGATGCCCCAGGTTATCATCGTAATCAGGGCATAGAGCAGCCAGTTGTGTTTTTTCTCGGTCATGGTCCAGGAGATTATTGATCAATGTCTACGATATGTAAGGTGATGTGTGATTTCTCGATGTATTCCTTGAGTTCGGGGGAGATGTGGCTGTCCGTGACGATCGAGGTGATCTTGTCGAGGGAGGCGATGTGCGCGAAGGTGCGGCGGCCGAACTTGCTGGAGTCGAAGACAGCGACCACTTCCTTGGCGGCGCCGATCATGGCCTGGTTGAGGCTCGCTTCCTCCAGGCTCGGCGTGGAGAGCCCGTCCTTGATGCTGATACTGTCGACGCCCAGGAAGAGCTTGTCGCAGAAAATGTTCTTCAAGGCGTATTCCGAGATCATGCCGACCGTCGAGTGGGAGACCGAACGCATGGTTCCGCCCAGCACGATGACGGTGAAACGGCCGTAGTTGTTGAGCGTGATGGCGATGTCCAGGGCGTTGGTGATGATGGTCAGGTCCTTGAAGGCATCCAGGTTCTTGGCGATTTCCATCGTCGTGGTGCCGGAGTCGATGATGATCCGCTCGCCGTCGCCGATCATGGAGGCGGCGTATTTGCCGATCAACTGTTTCTCCCGGGTGTGCAGCTGCTGCTTGCTGCTGATCGACATGTCATCGAGGTCGCCCGGCTGGTGGAGGGCGATGGCGCCGCCCTTCACGCGGACCAGCAGTTTCCGCTCCTCCAGGACCGCGAGGTCTTTCCGGATGGATACCTCCGAGACGCCGAACGCGTCGACGAGCTGCCCTACGAATACGCGTCCCTCCGTGTGGAGCATGTTCAGGATCTTGCTTCTCCGTTCTTCGATGGAATATTTTCTTTTCATAATATATAAAGGTATAAAGTTCCGAAAGTTGTGGTTTCTTTTTGAAAGAATCGCTTCATTATCTTAAATCAGACTGCAAGATAGGAACTTTTTCTTTTAATTCAAAAACTCTAGTTTCAAAATTTTCAAAAAATAACCAAAACTTTCGGAAGAATCCTTTGTTTCGATGGCAAATTTACAAAAAATAACAAAAGAGTGTAAAAAATTTGTCGAAAGATAAATATTTTGTTAGTTTTGCATCGAGGATGGCCAGGGCCATTTCGAAGCGAAACACAACACCTTAAATATATGATTACATTTGACTGCCATACCATTCGGGAAATTGCTCACCAGCCGCAGATGTGGCGGGAGACCTACCGGGTGATCAGTAACCGGAAAGCTGACATCGAACGGTTCTTTGCCGTCAATGGCATCAACAAAGAAACACGCATCGTCCTCACGGGCGCTGGAACTTCGGCCTTTGTGGCCGATACGGCCGCCTGCCTTTTCATGAGCGACGGTTACAGTTGCGCACGGTCGGTCGCCACGACGGACATCGTCTCGGCGCCCGACTCATTCCTGAATCCGGACGACCGGCTCTTCATCTCCTTCGCCCGTTCGGGCAACAGCCCGGAGAGCGTCGCGGCCTACCAGATCGCCCGCAAGTTCTGCAAGGATGCCCATCATCTGGTCATCACCTGCAACCCCGAGGGCTGCCTGGCCCGGGAGGCCGATCCGGAAAAAGACCTGGCCATCGTGCTGCCCGACGGCACGAACGACCGCAGCCTGGCCATGACCAGCAGTTTCTCCTCCATGCTGATCGCCTGCCTGCTTTGCAAGAACGTCGCTACGCTTCCGGCCGAGGAAGCGCGCCTGGAAGCGGCTGCCGCCTTTGCCGCCCGCTTCCTGGAAGACGACGTGACGGCGACATTCCAGCGCATGACGGAAAAGATTATCTGCCGTGCGGTATTCCTGGGTTCCGGTCCCCTGAAAGGCATCTCCTGCGAGTGCCACCTCAAGCTGCAGGAACTCACCGACGGACAGATCATGTGCTCGTTCGATTCGTTCATGGGCCTGCGCCACGGTCCCAAGGCAGTAATCAACGAACGGACGCTGGTTGTCTATCTGCTGAACGACGACCCGTACACCCGCCGCTACGAATACGACCTGATCGGACAGGTCAGCCAGGAGAACCGTCCGGCCGCCCAGATCATCGTCTCCCTCAAGCCTTCGGGCATCACTGACGCCATCGACTACGAGATCGATGCGCCGTTCACGGAAGAACTGGCCGCCGGCGAGTACCGCTATGTGCCTTATGTGCTGGTGGGACAACTGCTGGGCTATTACTTCTCGCTCTCCAAGGGGCTCAACCCCGACACGCCGTCGGTCCGCGGAACGATCTCCCGGGTGGTCAGCGGCGTGAAGATTTATGAATATGAAAAATAAAAGGAAAGACAATGAGTACAATAACGAACATAGATGAAACTCCCAAATTGAGAAGACTGCTGGACCGTATCGGGGAATTGGTTGCAACGGGGCATAAACCGATGACACTGCTCGCAGTGTGCCCGAACTCTCCAGCAGTCATCAAGGCGGCCTTCCGTGCCGCCCGGCGCAACAACGCGCCGATCTTGTTCGCCGCCACCCTCAACCAGGTGGACTGCGACGGCGGCTATACCGGCATGACGCAGGAGGATTTCGTCCGCGTGATGAAAACGGAAGCCGTGCGCAACCATTACACAGGCCCGTTCCTGGCCTGCATCGACCATGGCGGTCCCTGGCTGAAGGATATCCAGACTCTGGAGATGTGGCCGTACGAAAAAGCGATGGATGGCGTCAAGCGTTCCTATGAGGCGGCCCTGCTGGCCGGTTACGAACTGATCCACGTCGATCCGACGGTGGACCGTTTCCTGCCCAAAGGAAAGATCATCGACATCGAAGTGGTCGCCGCCCGTACCATCGAACTGATCACCCATATCGAGAATTTCCGCAAGGCGCGGGGCATGGCCCCCATCGCCTACGAAGTCGGTACCGAAGAGGTACACGGCGGCTTGGCCGACATGTCGGTGTTCAACAAGTTCCTCGGCCTGCTCAAGGAAGGGCTGGCGAAGAACGGTTGCTCCGACGCATGGCCGTGCTTCGTGGTGGGGAAGGTGGGAACCGACCTGCACACGACCTTCTTCGATCCTGACGTTGCCCGCCAGCTGACCTCCACGGTGGCCCGCTACGGCAGCTTCATCAAGGGACATTATACCGACGACGTGGAGAATCCGGAAGAATATCCTGTCACGGGCATGGGCGCTGCCAATGTGGGCCCCGAGTTCACCGTGTCGGAATACAATGCGCTGGAAGAACTCGAATCCGTTGAAAACAATCTGTATGCATTAGGCCGCGTGCCGATGCACTCCCACATGACCGAGATCCTCAAGCGGCTGGTCATCGAATCGGGCCGCTGGAAGAAATGGGTGCACGGCAACGAGTCGCCTGATGATTTCGAATCCATCACGCCCGACCGCCAGCGCTGGCTCATCCAGACCGGTGCGCGCTACATCTGGCAGAAGCCCGAAGCCGTGGCTGCCCGCCGCATGCTTTATGACAACCTGGCCCTGAACGGCATCGATGCGGAAGGCATCGTGCTCTCGAACATCGAGCGGGCCATCGACAAATATTATGTGGCCTTCAATCTGGTGGGCCTTAATGCCTTACTGTAATGAAAAAGTATGATATCCTGGCCATTGGCGAGCTGAACGTCGACCTTCTGCTCAATCGGATCGCCGGTTTCCCTGAAATCGGCAAAGAGATTTTCGCGAAGGACATGACCCTGACGCTCGGCAGTTCCACCGCCATCTTCGCCGCCAACGCCGCGACGCTCGGCGCCCGGGTCTCCTTCATCGGCATGATCGGCAAGGACAGCTTCGGCGACGTGGTGAAGTCGACGCTGGCGCAGCGCCATGTCGACACGTCCAACCTGATCGAGGTGGACCATGCGGCGACGGGTCTGACCGCCATCCTCAACTACGACAACGACAGGGCCAACGTCACCTATCCCGGAGCGATGAGCCTGATGGGCCTGATGGATATCCGGCCCGAAATCATCCGGGAAGCGAAACACGTGCATGTCTCGTCTGTGTTCCTGCAGGAGAACCTGCACCGTGACCTCCTTGATATCGTACGCATGGTCAAGGACTGCGGCGCCACGCTTTCGATGGACGTCCAGTTCGACCCTGCCGAGACCTGGGAGTTCGACTATGCGCGCATCCTCCCGCTGGTCGACGTGTTCATGCCCAATGAGCAGGAACTGATGGCCATTACCCGCAAGAGCAGCGTCGAAGACGCCGTCGCGGCCATCCGGCCCTACGCCGGCGTGACGGTCGTCAAGATGGGAACACGCGGCTCACTGTTGGTCACCCCTGAAGGACAGCATGCCCTTCCTGCGATGCTCAACAAGTCGGTGGTCGATGCCATCGGCGCAGGCGACAGTTTCGATGCCGGCTTCGTGGCGGCCTATGTCATGGGCAAGCCGCTGGAAGAATGCCAGCGCATCGGCAACCTGACCGGTGCGGTCAATACCACCGCCGCCGGCGGCACGGGCGCCTTCAGCTCGAAGGCTGCCGTGCAGGAAGCCGCACAAAAACATTTTGGTCAAACCCTCGACTTATGAATACCCGCTACCGCCTGATCTATCTGCTGCTGACCGCCCTGTTCCTGACGGCCGGCTGCCACGTGTCCCTGGACAATGGCGATATCGCGCTGTCCCTCGACAAGGAGGACCAGTTGCACATCACCGCGCCCGGCGAGACGACTCCGCTGCTGAATGCAGTATCCGAACTCGCCACGCTCACTGTGGCAGGCGAGAAGGTCGCCTTCGACGCCCCGCATCTTGCCGGCAAGACGGTCAAGGACGCGTTCGGGGAGGGGTTCAGCATGATCCTGAAAAGTGAGTCCCCCTCCGGAATCAAGCGGGAGACCCGCATTACAGCCTACGACGACTTCCCCTCGACGCTGGTGGTCCGCACGACCTTTACCAACGGTTCCGACGCGGTCGTGCCGGTGGACGGCTGGTCGACTTGCGACCTGCAGGTGAACGCTGCGGGTGACAAGCCCGCTTTCTGGTCGTTCCAGGGCCAGTCCACGGAAGACCGCGCCGACTGGATCCTGCCGGTCGAAAACGGTTTCTACCAGCAGAACTACATGGGCATGAACAACTCGGACTATGGCGGCGGCATCCCGTCCGTTTGCCTCTGGCGGAAAGACGCCGGCGTGATGGTCGGTCACCTCGAACCGCATCCCGAGCTGGTGAGCCTGCCCGTCCGCATGCAGGACGGCGTGGCTTCGGTGGGCATCGTCAAGGCTTACGACACGCCGAAGGCGCTGCAGCCCGGCGCGTCGCTCGAGACCTGCCCCGCCTTCATCTCCGTATTCAACGGCGACTGTTTCCTGCCGCTGCGCAACTATTCGGCGCTGCTGGCCGTCCAGGGCGTCGTGATGCCCGAGAGCGAGCCGGCTGCCTTCGATCCGGCCTGGTGCGCCTGGGGTTACGAGCGCCGGTTCACGATCGACGAGATTCTGGGTACGCTGCCGAAAGTCAGGGAACTGGGTTTCCAGTGGGCCACGCTTGACGATGGCTACCAGATCGCCGAAGGCGACTGGGACCTGACGCCGGAGCGCTTCCCGCACGGCGACGCGGATATGAAATACATGGTGGAACAATTCCACAAGAACGGTCTCAAGGCCGAGCTGTGGTGGGCGCCGCTGGCGGCCGATCCGGGTTCCTCCTTCCTCAAGAAATATCCGCAGTCCGTCATCCTGGACAAGGACGGCAAACCTCAGGACATCACCTGGTGGGACAGCTGGTATCTGTCGCCGGTCGACGCCGACGTGGTCCGGGAACAGAAGGCCCTCGTGGAGAAGTTCCTGGGCGACTGGGGCTTCGACGGCCTCAAGCTCGACGGCCAGCACATGAACGCTGTCGCGCCGGACTACAATCCCGCGCATCATCCCGACGATCCGGAGAAGGACGTTCGCGAACTGCCGGCCTTCTTCAAGATGATCTACGAGACGGCCCGTGGCGTCAAGCCGCATGCCGTGCTGCAGTTCTGCCCGTGCGGCGACTGCTTCTCCGTGTATCATCTCCCGTATGTCAACAAGACGGTCTCTTCGGATCCCGGCAGCAGCTGGCAGATCCGCACGAAAGGCTACGTGCTCCGCGCACTGGCACCCCATACCGCCTATTATGGCGACCACATCGAGCTGTCGGACAACGAGAACGACTTCCCGACCCAGCTGGGCATCGGCGCCGTACCCGGCACCAAGTTCACCTGGCCGAAGGACAACCCGTATGTGAAACACTCCTATCTGCTGACGCCCGAGAAAGAGGCCCTGCTGAAGAACGCCCTGGCCATCTATGCCGAGAAACGGCTCTCCGAGGGAGAATTCGTCCCGGGCCTGTATGATGTGGGCTACGATTTTCCCGAGACCTACGTAATCCGCAAGGACGGCGTGATGAACTATGCCTTCTATACCCGCGGGCCGAAAGTGGAAAAAGTTGAACTCCGCGGCCTGGAGCCGGGCTGCGACTACCGGATCGTGGACTATTACAACCATGTGGACCATGGCATCGTCAAGGCCTCGGACAAGACGGTCCTGGACATCCCTTTCGAACATGCACTGCTTTTGGAAGCAATCAAACAATAAATATCACCTAAAGATTAATTTATGATGAGACGATTGATCCTTCTCTTCGCCTTGCTGCTGACAGCGATGCAGCTGAACGCGCAGATTACGGTCAAGGGTACCGTCACCTCCAAGGAGGAAGGTCCCATGATCGGAACCAGCGTCGTTGAAAAAGGCACGATGAACGGCACGGTCACCAACGAGGATGGTTCCTACACCATCAACGTTGCCAACGGAAACGCCGTTCTGATCTTCACGACAATCGGTTTCAAAACCGTGGAAATCCCGGTTCAGAACCGTGCGGTCATCAACGTTAACCTCGAAGTCGACCAGCAGCTCCTTGACGAGCTGGTCGTCGTGGGTTATTCCGCAAAAACCCGCTCTGAAATCACGTCCGCCGTCTCCGTCGTCGGTGCCGAAAAGCTCAACGACGTGGTGACCAGCGACCTTTCCCACATGCTCCAGGGCAAAGTGGCCGGTGTCTCCGTGATCAACAGCAGCGGTCTGCCGGGTTCCTCCGCTTCCGTCCGCATCCGCGGTACATCATCCCTGAACGCGCCGCAGGAGCCGCTCTACGTGGTCGATGGTATCATCGGCGGTTCGTATGACCCGAACGACGTCGAGTCGGTCACCGTCCTGAAGGACGCCGGTTCCACCGGTATGTACGGTGCCCAGGCCAACGGCGGTGTCATCGTCGTGACCACCAAGAAAGCGAAAAGCGACCAGCTGCAGTTCAACTGGAAATCGACGGTCGGTCTGGTCCAGCCCGATTTCAGCCGCCAGCGCCTGATGAACTCCCGCCAGCTGTACCAATATTATCGCGAGTACTACCGCGATCCCGAGACCGGCCTGGTGGACGACGTCGCCATGCAGTCGGTCGCGCCCAAGTCGGTGATGGACACCGATACGGACTGGCGCGGACTGGTCTACCGGAATGCACTGCTCCACAGCCACTATTTCTCCGTGGCAGGCAGGACTGAGAAGAACTCCTTCTACAACAGTATTTCGTACTACGACGAGCAGGGTACCCTGAAATATACGGGCTACAAGAAGATTAACATCCGTTCCAACAACACGATGTTCCTGACGAAATGGCTGACGATGACCCACAACCTCAACGTCTGGGCCGACACGCAGGACCAGCCGGACGACCTGCTGGTCTACTACGTGCTCCAGGGTGTCGCATGGGACAGTCCGTATGACGAAGAGGGCAACCTCCGTCCGTTCACCGGCCGTACCGACCTCTACTCCCGCTACGACAAGAACCCGTTGATCGGTTATTCCGACCGCGAAAAAGACTCCCGCACCTCAAAGAGCTTCGGCGTGGACTATGACTTCGTGATCAACGCGCAGATCACCCCCTGGCTCTCCTTCGTATCGCAGAACCGTGTCAGCGCCGGTGCCGCCACCTTCGATTACCACCGTACCGCCGATGTGGAATACATGCAGCCTGGTGACCAAGTGGAAGGCGAACAGTCGCTCGACTATGGTGGCATCACCACCAACATGTTCAAGGTCAACAAGGACTGGGGCAAGCACTCGTTCGACGCACTCGTCGGCTACGAGGCACAGCGCTCCCGCTACCAGTATGTGCAGGGTGAAGGCAAGGGCCTCCCGTACGGCCTTTACGTGTTGAGCGTGGCCTCCGACAGCAAGGACGTCGCCGGATCGTATTCGATCTCCGGCATGCAGTCCTTCATCTCCCAGGCCAGCTACAATTACGCTTCCAAATATTTCGTCAACGCTTCGTTCCGTATCGACCAGTCCTCGACCTTCAACAAGCAGAACCGCACCGCCATGTTCCCGAGCGTTTCGGGTGCATGGGTGATCAGCAACGAGGATTTCTTCGACAACTCCCTCTTCACCAACCTCAAGCTGAAGGTCAGCTGGGGCAAGACGGGTATGAAGGACATCGGCGCCAGCAAGTATCTCGAGGCTTTCTCCTACAGCACGCAGTATGACAACCACTCCGCTGCTACCGCAACGCAGATGGCCAATGCCAATCTGAAATGGGAGCAGACCACCCAGTTCAACATCGGTGCCGAGATCGGCCTCCGCGACTGGCTGTCCCTCGACCTGAACTGGTACCGCAACAAGACCAACGACCTGCTCGTCTACCGCGACCTCCCGCCGTCCGGCGGCTTCTCACAGCAATGGCAGAACCTGGGTTCCGTGATCAATACCGGTTTCGAGGCCGCTGTCAACGTGACTCCGGTCAAGACCCGCGACTGGCGTTGGGACGTGGACTTTGAAATCGCCTACAACAAGAACTGGCTGACCGGCTTCGGCGAGGGCGTGACCGTCACCAAGTCGAATTACTCCGGTGTCTCGCAGGTTTACCACGACGGCGGTCAGCTGGCCACCTGGTACCTCCGCGAATATGCCGGTGTCGACCCGCAGACGGGCCGCAACACCTACATCGACGAGAACGGCCAGAAGACCTTCGACTACTCTTCCGCCCGTTACATCGAGGCAGGTTCGCCGATCATCCCCTGGCAGGGCGGTCTGTCGACGGCCTTGAACTGGAAGAACTTCAAGCTGTCGGCTACCAGCAACTTCGTCTGGGGCAACCAGCTCTACGGCCGCAGCCGTGCCAGCGAACTGGCCATCTGGGTCGAGAACTCCCTGCTGCCTTCCAACGAAGACAAGATCTGGCGCCGTCCTGGTGACATCGCCACCATCGGCTCGCCTTCCTACGCGCCGGCCACCCTCTACCACACCGGTTATCTGGTGCCCGGCAACTATTTCAAGATCCGCAACATCACCCTGTCCTACACCCTTCCCAAGTCGATCATGAAGAAGTGCGGCCTGACGTTCTCGCTCTCCTGCGACAACGTGGCTACCTTCACGACGGTCTGGGGCGGTGACCCTGAAGTGGACATGACGGGTTCGGGCCTCATCGGTACCATCGAAGGCATCGACGACCGCTACCCGAACAAGCGCCAGTACGTTTTCCAGGTTAACTTCACTTTCTAAATCCGGAATTCCATGAAAAAGATATTTTCCATCCTGCTCGCCCTGGCAGTATCCAGCTGCCTGTTCACGGCCTGCAACCTCGACATCGCTCCCGCTGACTCCCTGACCGGCGAGCAGATGACCGCATCTCCTTCGGGCCTGGAAGACATCCTCAACGGCTGCTACGCCACCATGAAGGACGATACCGATGAAAGCAACTACTGGTGGGGCCGCCAGTATTACCAGCTGGCCGACTTCGCCTCCGACGACGTGGTCTACGGACATGAAACCTCCGATGACCTGAACATGATCTTCCGCTACGACGAGCGCTCTTCCGTGCTCGGCAACTTCCGCAGCTTCTGGGCCCTGAACTACAAGCTCATCTACTCCTGCAACGTGGCCCTCGCGACCATCGCGCAGAAAGAGGAACTGACGGAAAACGACATCTATCTTCGCGGCGAGGCCGAATTCTTCAAGGCCTTCTGCATGCACGCCCTCCTGAAGAACTACGCCAAGCAGTATGATCCCGCAACGGCTTCGTCCGACCTGGGCATCATCCTCCGCATGGACAGCTCCGACTCGGAACTCAAGGACCGCGCAACGGTCGCCGAGAGCTACGAAGAGATCATCAACCTGCTGCTCAAGGCTGAGCAGGACTTCACGGCCGGTGAATTCCCGGATCGGGAGTCCAACAAGGGCTTCGCTTCGCTGGGTGCCGCCCAGGCCATGCTCTCCCGCATCTACATCTTCACCCAGGACTGGCAGAAGGCTGCCGAGTATGCGACCAAGGTGATCAACAGCGGCAACTATGAGCTCGAATCCGCCAAGAAGTTCCCGAGCTACTTCACCGAGACCTACAACCGCGACGAAACCATCTGGTGCATGAAGATGATCCCCACTGACGACCAGGGAAGTGCGGCTGTCGCTTCGATGATCTACAACGGTGCCTCCGGTTGCTGGGGTGAGGAAGGCTACAGCAAGCCCCTCCTCGAGGACATGAACTACGAGAATGACCAGTACATCGACGTGGACTGCCGTTTCAGCTTTGTATGCGCGCCTTACCTGAAGAACGGCCTGATCCTCTATCCCTGCTCCAAGCACACCTGGCAGGATGGCATCGCGACACTCTGCTCGCATCCGCTCATCCGTCTCGCCGAGGTCTATCTCAACCGTGCCGAGGCTTACGCCCGCATGGGCAATGAGGCTGCCGCGCTGGCCGACCTGAACGAGATTATCGACCACCGCATGGACTACGACGCAGCTGCCGAGAAGGGCTTCTCGCCGAGCGACTACCACCTGACCAGCGCCAGCATCAAGACGAACCTGGTCGACCTGGTCCTCACGCAGAAGCGCGTCGAACTCTCCTTCGAAGGCTTCCGCATCTACGACCTGCTCCGCAACAAGAAAGACGTGATCCGCAACTACTGGGGTTTCCACACCAACTATGTCAACGGCCAGAGCACGGGCCTCGCCCCGGGTCTCGACGCGCCGGGTGTCTCGACCAAGTGGAACTACGGCCGTCTCCTCTGCCCGATTCCCCAGCAGGAAATCCTCAACAACCCTGCATGTACCCAGAATGAAGCTTATAAATAAGTCACTGTCATGAAAACGATCAGAATATTCTTTACGGCCCTTGTCCTGGCGGTCTGCACCCTGACGGCATGCGTCCATCTCGGCGACCTTGACCTGGAACCCATTCCGGACATTTCGTTTACCTATGATTGCGCGGGCCTGACCTATACCTTCACTTCGGCCGACGCTACCGATGTCAAATGGAACATCGTAGGCGAAACCGAAGGCAGCGGCGAAGTCTTCACCTATACCTTCCGCAAGCCGGGCAGCTACTGGGTGTCGATGAGCGGCAACTACAACGGCGAAGCCCAGACCGTCTCGACCAAGATCCTCGTCGCCAAGGCCTCTGTCGTCAAGCTCGACGACGGCACCATCTCCGACTGGGATGCCGTGACCTATCCCGACTTCATGCTCTACGGCAATGACGGCGTGAGCTACGGCAAGTTCGATTACGACGCCAACTACATCTATTTCATGTTCGTCCTCGAAGAACAGGATATGTTCAACATCGACGAAGCCATCTGGAACCTCCGTCTCGACGCCGACGACAACAGCCAGACCGGTTACTCCACCAAGAGCCTCGGCTGCGAGTGGTACTACGAAGGCAACTGCTGCGGTGAAGAGCCTTGGGACGACTGGTACATCGGCCTTGAAGATGACCTCGAATGGACCGATGCCGTGAAAGAGGTGATGGGTACGCGCGGTGTGACCGATGACGGCAAGTTCTTCTTCGAACTCGGCATCAGCCGCAAGACGTTCGGCGTCAAGACGGCCGCCGTGGCCTTCTTCACCAAGTTCTACAACTCTGACTGGGATGACGCCGTGGCCTTCAAGAACAGCGAAGGCGCCACCTCGATCCACCTGGCTCTCGACAAAGACTAAAGGATCATGCAGAGCTTGAAACATGCTCTTCTGACGCTGGCTCTCCTCTCGTCCCTCTGCGCCTGCCGCAAGGACGAGGGGAGTCCGCTCAGCTATTATGTGACGCCGTACCCCTATGATACAGTGAAAGTGCAGGAACCGCCTGTCTCCAATGAAGTCCGCAACGTCATTTTCCTGATCGGCGACGGCATGGGCCTGGAGCAGGTGAGCTGCGCCTGGGTGCTGAACCACGGCAAGCTGAACCTTGACAACATGCCGGTCGTGGGCCTGTCCCGGACCTACAGCCTGGACGACCTGATTACGGATTCCGCAGCGGGTGGAACGGCCCTGGCCGTCGGTCAGAAGACCGCCAACAGCCACGTGGGCATGGATCCGGAAGGGAAGCCGCTGTATTCGATGCTGGACAAGGCCCGGGAATGCGGCAAGAAGACGGGAGTCGTGGTGACCTGCCACATGGCGGACGCCACCCCTTGTGACTTCTGCTGCCACTGCGACGACCGGTACCAGTACGACGAAGTCATCGCAGGCTATGCTGACTGCGGCATGGACTACATCGCCGGCGGCGGGCGGGACTATTTCCGCAAGAACCGCAAGGACGGCCGTGACATCGAAGACGAAATGGCCCGCAAGGGCTATGCCGTCGCCCACGACGAAGTGGAGCTGATGGCGGCCGGGCTGCCGGTCCTGGCGCTGCTTGCCGACGACAACCTTCCGCCGGCCCTGGAACGGGGCGACCTCTTCCGCCACATGGTGGCCAAAGGCTTGTCCGAGCTTTCTGCCCAGAGCGGCGACAAGGGCTTCGTGATGATGATCGAAGGCTCCAGCATCGACGACTGGCAGCACGAGAACCGGGTTGACATGGCGATGGAGGAAATCCTCGATTTCGACCGGACGCTGGGCGATGTCCTCCAGTGGGCGGCGGCCGACGGCCATACGCTGGTCGTCGTGACGGCCGACCATGCGACGGGCGCCCTGACGCTGCAGGACGGTGATATCGCGGAAGGCCGCATCGGCGTGGCTTTCGGCAACGATTCGCACAACGGCATCGCTGTACCGTTCTATGCCTGGGGCCCCGGACGCGACCAGTTCGGCGGTATCATGGAGAACGCGGAACTCGGCACACTGATCATGTCGTTCGTGAAATAGTTTTTTTGTAACTTTAAAGCGTAAAACATCGTTTGGCAATGAAACGCATATTTCTCTTTTTCGCACTGGCGGCCCTGCTCGCGGCCGGTTGCTCCAAACAAGCTTGTGAGAACATCATCAAGACACCGGTTCCCGCCCGTCCCGCCGGACAGCAGGACGTACTTGAACTGACGGCCGAACCGATCGAGACCGTACACATCGGCGTCGTCGGCCTCGGCATGCGTGGCAGCGAAGCCGTGAACCGTCTCGCTCAGATCCCGGGTGCCACCATCGTCGCCCTCTGCGACCTGCTTCCCGACCGCGTCGAATCGAGCCAGGCCATCCTGGCGAAACGGGGGAAACCCGCGGCTGCCGGCACCTACAGCGGACAGCAGGAATCCTGGCGCGGCCTCTGCGAACAGGCCGACGTCGACCTGGTCTATATCTGCACGGACTGGCTCAACCACTATCCCATTGCCATGTATGCGATGGAATGTGGCAAGCACGTGGCCATCGAAGTCCCCGCCGCCCTCGACATGGACGAGATATGGGGCCTGATCAACCAGTCGGAAAAGACGCGCAAGCACTGCATGATGCTCGAGAACTGCATCTACGACTTCTTCGAGATGACGACCCTCGAGATGGCCCAGCGCGGCCTTTTCGGCGAAGTGATCCACGTGGAAGGCGCCTATTGCCACAACCTCGATCCGTATTGGGACGAGTATTGGAACAACTGGCGGCTTGACTACAACCAAAAGCACCGCGGCGACGTCTATCCGACCCACGGTATCGGTCCTGTCTGCCAGGTGCTCGACATTCACCGCGGCGACCGTATGACCACGCTCGTGGCGATGGACACCAAGTCGTTCAACGGTGCCAAGATAGCTTCCAACCACGAAGGCAAGCCCGTGACCGAATTCGCGAACGGTGATGAGACCTCCACGCTCATCCGTACCGACAAGGGCAAGACCATCCTCATCGAGCACGACGTCATGACCCCGCGTCCGTACAGCCGCATGTACCAGGTGGTGGGTACCGACGGATATGCCTCCAAGTATCCGGTCGGCCAGTACTGTCTGCGTGTCGACAAACCGGCTGACAAGGTGGACGCCCGCCACATCAGCGACGAGAAAGTTTACAGCGGTGAAGAGGCTGCCGAACTGCAGGCCGGTTACCGCAACGTCATCCTGACGCCCGAATTCGAGGCGCTGGCCAAATCGGTCGGCGGCCACGGCGGCATGGACTTCATCATGGACTACCGTCTGGTGTACTGCCTGCGCCACGGCCTGCCGCTCGACATGGACGTGTACGACCTGGCCGAGTGGTGCTGCGTCGCCCCGCTTTCGCGCGTTTCCCTGGAAAACGGCTCGATGCCGGTTGAGGTGCCCGACTTCACGCGCGGTGCCTGGAACCGGGTGAAAGGTTTCCACTATGCCCTGGCGGAGGGGGAGAAATAGGATGGACGCAAAGCTTGAACAGATTGTCAGCCGCTTCGCCCTCGAAGGACGCGTGACCGACATCCGCCCGCTGGGCAATGGCTTGATCAACGATACGTTCCGGGTCGTCACCGACGGCCCGGACGATTTCGTCTTGCAGCGCATCAATCAGGGGATCTTCCGGGACGTGGACCTGCTGCAGCACAACATCGACTGTGTGACACGCCACATCCGGCGAAAGCTGGAGATGGCGGGCGAGCGCGACATCGACCGCAAGGTGCTTCGTTTCCTGCCGGAGAAGACGACAGGCAAGAGCTACTGGACCGACGGCAAGGAGTGGTGGCGCGTCTCGGTGTTCATCCGGGATGCGATTACGTATGAGGCGGTCACTCCGGAATATGCCGGCTATGCCGGCGTGGCTTTCGGCCGTTTCGAGGCCATGCTGGCCGATATCCCGGACCA
>JAEETO010000130.1 GCA_016290385.1 Bacteroidales bacterium
TGCTGAATCCGGACCAGGTTCGATCCTCCATCGCCCGGAGGATGGGCGTTCAGATTACCGGAGAGGTCCCATACGGCCACTACGTGGAGGGAATCGTGCAAATGATGCTGGACGCTGTCCAAGGTTTTGACAAACCTCTTACGGAGGACCGTCTCTTTGGCTGGCATAATTGCCTGTTCCCGTATGGAAAGAATGGATATGAGGAAATCAACGTGGGGAAATACCGCGTAGATGAAATGAACGTCATCTCCGGTGTACTCGGAAAGGAAAAGGTCCATTATCATGCCCCCGCGCCGGAGAGAGTCCCGGAAGAAATGAACCAATTCCTGAAATGGTTCAACGACCTTTCTACACCAAGGGATTACATCAAATCCGCCATCGCCCATTTTTGGTTCGTCGGCATCCATCCCTTTGACGATGGCAACGGTCGAATCGGTAGGGCCATTGCAGACATGGCGCTAAGCCAGGCTGACAACTCGACGCTGCGATACTTCAGTATGTCCCGCCAGATAGGGCAGGAGAAAAACAAGTATTACGACATGCTTGAGCGTTGCCAGAAAGGCACAACTGACATCAGTGCCTGGATTGAGTGGTACCTGGATTGCATGCTGCGGGCCATCAAGGGTGCGGAAGAGATGCTGTCTTCCATCCTGGACAAAGCCGTCTTTTGGCAGAACCACTCCCAAGCCGATATCAATGAGCGTCAGCGCACCGTTCTCAACATCTTCCTGGACGGTGACAAGGGCAAACTCACTGCCAAGCGCTGGGCAAAACTCTCCAAGGTATCCCCGGATACCGCAGTTCGTGATGTTCAGCACCTCGCAGAGATAGGCATCCTGATTCCGGAGGAGGGTAAAGTTCGCAATATTGCCTACGGAATCAAGATTTCCGACAAGAAAACTTTGATTCCTGGGCTGGTAGAGGAGGAGTAATTATTGCTGATCAAAGAATTCCCTCAGGGATTGGCGGCATTGCACCTTCACGCGTACAGACATACGCGGCCACATGGACGGCGACGTCGTGGGCCTCGGGGATGGAAGCGCCCTTGAGGAAGCTTCCCACGAAGGCTCCCGTGAAGGCGTCCCCAGCACCGACAGTGCTCTTCACTTTCACGGTAGGCGTCTCCAGGAATGAACGGCTTCCTTCCCAATAGATCTCGCTCCCTTGGGCTCCCATCGTCACGACTAGGATCGTACAGCCGGCCAAAGCCATCATGTCCCTGCTGGTCCGTTGACGGTCCCAGGCTTCGATGCCGAAGAGGCGGGCGACGGTCTGGAGCTCGTCGATGTTCAATTTGAGAATATCGCATCTGCGGAACGAGTCCTGCAATATCTCCTTTGTATAATATGCCTGTCGGAGGTTCACATCAAATACCTTCATGCACCCCTCTGGCGTGGCATCGAGGAACCGCCCGACGGTCTCCCGCGTGACAGGTCCCCATTGTGCCAGTGATCCGAAGCAGACGGCCTTCGTGCCAGCGGCAATCCGAGCCAGCTCCTCCGTGAACGGGATACGGCTCCAGGCTACGTCTGTGTTGATGGTGTACTTCGGGTTGTTGACGTCCGTGAGGTCCACATCGACAGTGCCGGTGGGGGAGCCCACGCGTTCCAGATGGTGGGCCAGTCTCTTGCGGTCCAGCTCCGCGACGATGTCGTTTCCATCGGCGTCTTGGCCGATGGCACTCACGACGAGGCCTTCATGACCGAACCGTGATGCGTGATAGGCGAAGTTCGCAGGCGCGCCGCCCAGGCGCTTTGTCTCTCCGAACTTGTCCCATAGGATTTCGCCCAGGCCGATTACCAAATCATTCATTTCCATGATAACTGCAAAGATAGATATAACGAGGATTATCCGTATCTTTGTAGATATGCGGATGTTGAGATTTTTAATAATAGGGCTGTTTGTGATGGCCATGGCGGCTTGCACGCCGACCTATGACATCGTGGTTGTAGGCGGCGGGGCAGGGGGGACAGCGGCCGCCGTCGAGGCGGCGCGCTGCGGCGCCCGGACGCTTGTCGTGGAGGAAACCCCCTGGCTGGGCGGCGTGCTGACGTCCGCAGGCGTCAGCGCCGTTGACGGCAACTACAAGCTGCGCGGCGGTATCTTCGGAGAGTTCGCTGATTCCCTGGCCCTGCGCTATGGCGGCTATGATAAGCTCCGCTTAGGATGGGTGTCCAACATCCTGTTCAACCCGCGCGTCGGAGCTGAGATCTTGGAAAACATTGCTCGGGAATCCGGCGTGGAGGTCCGCTTCGGGACGACTGCGACAGAAATACGGCACGGTAAAGATGGAAGGCCCTGGCGACTCCGGCTTTCTGACGGCTCACGCCTCTGCGCAAGAACCATCATCGACGGCACGGAACTGGGCGATGTGGCTGCCGCTCTGGGTGCCGCTCCGCTCAACGACAGCCGCGCCGTCCAGGACCTGACCTATGTGGCTGTCGTGAAGGAATATGACCACGACGTGCTGATGGAAATGCCCGAAGGCTACAATATAGACAACTACCGCAACTGCTGCCTGAATCCGCTGGCAGATGATATCGACGGCAACAACCCCAAAGGACAAAAGTTATGGTCTCCCGACCAGATGCTTTCGTACGGCCGGCTGCCGGATGGGCATATGATGATCAACTGGCCCATTGCAGGAAACGACTTCTACGCGGACTATCTCGACATGTCGCAGAAAGAGCGGCAACACGTTTTCTACCAGGCGAAGCTCCGGACGCTGGGATTTCTCTATTTCATCCAACACGAGCTGGGTTACACCCGGATCGGAATCGCCGATGATGTCTTCCCGACGGAGGACGGCCTGCCGTTCTTCCCGTATTTCCGGGAAGCCCGGCGCATCGCTGGCCGCGACACAATGACCGTCGATGCGGCGCGGCATCCCTACGCCTCGGACCGCTACACCCGCGCCGTGGCCGTCGGCGACTATCCCGTTGACCATCACCACTATGCCAACCCGGACTGGAAAGAACTATCCCATCTGAACCTGGGAGCCATCCCATCCTTCAGCGTTCCGTTGGGTGTCATAATTCCCGTCAGTGTCGAAGATTTGCTCGTGGCCGACAAAGCGGTGTCCGTCGACTGGGAGATGAACGGGGCTGTCCGGCTGCAGCCTGTGTTGCTCGGCCTCGGCCAGGCCGCCGGCGTCCTTGCGGCTATTGCCGCCCGAAGCGGCCGGCATCCCTCGGCCGTTCCCGCCGCGGAGGTGCAGGCTGTGCTGCTCGACCATGGCTGCTACCTGATGCCTTTCCTTGATCTCAGGCCTGGCGACCCCGGCTTTCGCGAGCTGCAGGAGAGCGGCGTAAAAGGAGAAGTGCGCGGTACTGGCCGCACGGTGGGCTGGGCCAATGAAACTTGGGTAAACGTTCCTGAATAAAAAGCAATTACGATATGGCAAACAGAAGAGACTTTCTGAAGAAAAGTGCATTGGCTGCTGCGGCCGCGCCGCTGCTGGCGACTGGTTGCAAGCGCATGACAGAGAAAGATAAATGGGGTATCGAAGCAGATCCGACAGTGGAAAACCGTCTCATCGTCGAGCCCGGCAAGGCCCTGCCCATTACCGGGACCTTCCTCGACGAGATCTCCCACGACATCCCGCATCAGAACTGGGGTGAGCGTGAGTGGGACCGCGACTTCCGCTATATGAAGGCCATTGGCATCGATACCGTGATCGACATCCGCTGCGGCTACCGCAAGTTCATCACGTATCCTTCGCCGTATCTGCTGAAGAAGGGCTGCTACATGCCGTCGGTCGACCTGATCGACATGTTCTGCCGCCTGGCGCAGAAATATGGGATGAAATTCTGGCTCGGCCTTTACGACTCTGGCAAATATTGGGACACGGGCGACATGAGCTACGAGGTCGAGGCCAACAAATACGTGATCGATGAGGTATGGGAACTATATGGC
>JAEETO010000131.1 GCA_016290385.1 Bacteroidales bacterium
TGTACAAAGATATATGATCTCCGTCTGGCTTCTCTGCTTGATTCCCCTATAACCCGTCTTGATATTCAGCAGCATGGGCGAACATCCTCCAAAATAAAACGGCACATAATCTGAGAGGACGCCCTTAGGCGCTATCGGCACATCGAACTCACCTCTTTGCGCAATCAAAACCTCGTCCCCAATATTCACATACGTCGGATCAAATCGGGCATTGGGTGCATACATGCCATTTCTTAGAACACCCTCCAAATTGTCGATGTGGAGCATCCTGAACAAATGACGCTGTATATATGGAATTGCGATCATTGCCTGCTAAACGATCCGTTCTTTTCTTCTCAGTTGGTTACATTTCAATTTCCGTCAATGTGCCGCAACGCTAACGGGCCGGCAGGGGGCTGGGAGGCGGGGTGTTTTGCGGCTGGGGCCGAGATCGGGGGTCGGCGCAAGGGCAATGCCGTCAGAGCGCGCTGGGAAGGGGTTTCGTTTGCGCCTAACTGACGGACTAGCTAGCTGGCGGCCGTCCCCAAAGGCCCAAAAGGCCGCACAACGCCTCACACCCCCACCGGCACCTTCATGACTACCTTCTTCACCGGGGCGGGGTGGGCAGAGGCGGCGAGGCAGGGCTCGTGGGCGTCGTCGGGCCAGACGACCAGGAAGTAGCCGTGGCCGATGACGGTGTCGATGCCGGGGCAGTCCGCGTAGCGGGCGGCGTCCTTGGCCGAGTCGTACGGAATGGTTTCCGTGACCTGCTCGAGCGGCTTGCAGCGGACGAGCTCCTGGCCTGAAACAACGTACTGCACGTCGATGTACTGGCGATGGGCTTCATAGCCCTTTTCGTTCACGAGGCGCGTCTCATAGGAACTGACGACGGCTTTCACGCCAAGCTCCAACAAAGTAGTACCGTCCTCAATCTCGGGCCGGACACACGCGATGTAATCGAGCGCCAGGTCCAGCGCCGGACTCAGGCCTTTGTACAGGCCGATGTTGCGGATGTGGTCGTATATCATAGTTTACTTGCTTAATCTTTCTATCAACTCCTCCCCCAGCCTCGTCTTGCGCTCGATGTGCGCCAGGGTTTCGTGGACGAAGGGATTGCTGTCGAAGTCGCCGCGGACATGATGGAAGTCATGGACTTTGTCCTGCCGCTCCCCGTCGGCGCCGAAACCGGTCATCGCAGAGAGAGAAAACTCCTTGCGGGCATCTTCATAGACCATCTTGTCGAGACGGACGACAGCCTCCTTCCACTGAAGCACAATGTCGATGGCCTGCGACTTGGTCATCAGCCCGGGCTCGACACCGAAATATTCGGCAATGCGGTCATAGGCCCAGGTCCACTCATAAGTATAGTAATTCGCGTGCATCGCACGGAAACGCGCATTGATGGTCTCCGTGTCCGACACCTTCCCCGACTCGATGTCGTCCATCAGACGGGCGGCCTCGCTTCGCGGAGCGATGAGACCCGCGATGTCCACCCAGGGGCCGTGTCCGATCTCGGTGTCGGGCCGGAGCATGGCTTGCATCTCGGCGTCGCTGGCACCGGCCGGCAGCAGTTCCAGCCGCTTGATCAGCGAGTTGCCCAGGAACTTGCGGATGCCGATGTTGTAGTATTCGATGCCTTTCGTCAACGCACTGTTCGTGATCTTCGTGCTGTGGAACGAATAGAGGTCCGACAGCTCGCCCGAAGCATAGCGCAGGTTGTCGAGCGTCTTAAGGCCCTTGAACATCTTCTGGATCGTGAAGGGACTCAGCAGGTTGTAGTTGATGCAATCGAGTTTGTCGGGGTCCTTGCGGGCGTCGCGCCGGGGCCATTTCTGTGCGTCACGGATGGTGCCTACGCTGCGCAGGTTCACCCCGGGCGCCAGGAAAGTCGTATTGTTCTTCTCAATCAGGTACGAGAAAGGCAGGTTCGTCGTGTCGGAATGCGTCACGTGACGGCCCATCACCAGTGAGAACGGACCGACGCGGGCCGGCCAGAGGATGTAGGAATCCGAGGCGGTGCGAGCGCCGCGCTCCAGCACGCCCTGATGAATCGGGCCTAGCTTGTACATGTGGTTGCTCTGGTTCGAGCCACTGCCGGCGTTCATGAACGAGAACATGCCGGCGATGAGCAGCGTCGATTTGTGGTGCGTCACCGTGAACGGGCCGGCAAAGATCGAACAAGCCTCGCCGTTCTCACCCTGGCAGTTGCTGAAGAACAGCGAATCGGAGGCAGAGTAGCCGTGGCCGAGCTTGCAGGCCTGGCCCACGAAGCAGCGGGTCAGCAGCGCATTGCTTTCGATCTGGCTGCCGGAACTGAAGATGAAGTGCTCGGCACGCACGCCGCTGCCCACGGTCACGGGGTCGTATTCGTTGGAGTTGATGCTACCGTCGTGTAGGCGCATCGCGCCGTTGATCTCAGCATGGTCTCCCACAGCCACATCGGTGATGACACCGCAGTTGCAGATGCGCACATGGCGGCCGACTTTGCCCGTCCGCGAACGTTTGCCATCGGCATAGGCTTTCGCCAGGGCAGAGATCTTGCCGTGAAGGTTACCCCGATGACGATACATCGCCATCATGTAGGCCGTATGGGCACTGAGGTTGTCGGTCATCACCACTTCGCGGCCGCCGGTTTCGTTGAGCACGGAGACTTCGACGCCATTGCCGAAAGCCGTCTCCCCTTCTACCGCCAGCACATCGACATTGTCCACCAGGCTGTCGTCGCCGATCTCATAGTTGGCGATATATTCGCCCGTCTTGCGGACCAGCACCCTGTCCCCCAGCGTCACATTGTGCAGAAAGGCGTTGCGCACGCCATTCCGCAACGAGATACCGCCCGGGAAAGTATGATAGCCCTCGAAAGAGCCCAGCCGGATCCGCCCCGAGAACGTGACGTTGACGATACGGTCGGTATAGCAGGCATCACCCCACGAGACCTGGACATCGTCCCAGTTCTCGCAGAGGCAGCCGTTGGCCTCCAGCGTCCTGATTTCTTCTTGTGACAGATGGCGATACATAAGCTTGGCTATTGTTCTTCGGCCAGCCGCAGCAGATACTGGCCGTATTGGTTCTTGCGCATGGGTTCAGCGAGTTCCCGGAGTTTCTCCGCGGTGATCCAGCCTCTGCGGAAGGCGATGGATTCGAGGCAGGCGATCTTCAGGCCGGTGCGTTTCTCGAGGGTCTCAACGAAGATCGAGGCTTCGGCGAGGGAGTCGTGGGTGCCTGTGTCTAGCCAGGCGAAGCCGCGGCCGAGTGTTTGGACCTTGAGTTCACCGTCGGCCAGGAAGGTCTGGTTGACGGTGGTGATTTCCAGCTCGCCACGGGCGCTGGGCTTGATGTGCTTGGCGACATCCACCACCTTGTTCGGGTAGAAGTACAAGCCCACGACAGCATAGTTGGATTTCGGCTCCTTGGGCTTCTCTTCAATGCTGAGGCAGTTGCCTTCAGAATCGAATTCAGCGACACCATACCTTTCAGGATCGCTCACCCAATATCCGAACACTGTGGCTTTGCCGTCATTCTCAGCATCCGCTACAGCATCCCGTAAAAGGTTATTGAATCCGGCTCCATGGAAGATGTTGTCTCCAAGGACAAGGCAAGCGCAATCGTCTCCTATGAACTCATCACCTATTATGAAAGCCTGGGCGAGACCGTCCGGAGAAGGCTGTTCCGCATACGTGAAGTTCACTCCATAGTCCCTTCCGTCCCCAAGGAGCCTCCTGAATCCGGGAAGGTCATAAGGGGTACTGATTATTAGGATGTCCCTTATTCCCGCTTGCATAAGGACGGAAATAGGGTAATAGATCATCGGTTTGTCGTAAATGGGAAGGAGTTGTTTGCTTACTCCTTTTGTGATGGGGTA
>JAEETO010000041.1 GCA_016290385.1 Bacteroidales bacterium
TGGCCGTGACTTTCTTGCGCAGCAGGACCTGCTGGCCTTTCACAAGGGCGTCGACCAGGGTTTTTCCGCCGCCTTCTACCCGCCAGATGCTGAGCCGGTAGGGGTCCAGCACATGCCTGCGCTCTTCCTCCCAGCCCGTAGAGAGGCGGAGGAAAGCTTCGTCGCAGCCTACATATTCATCGGGTTCCATCTGGAACCAGGGCAGGTCACGCAGCCCGAACTGACGGAAGATCAGGTCGAGCGGCTCGCCGGGCCCCAGGCCCCCGACGGAGTGGAAACCGGTGTCGAAGCGGATGCCGTCGCGGACGAAAGTCTGCAAGGCTCCGCCGGCCTGCGTGCCCTGTTCCAGGATTGTGACGGCGTAGCCTTGACGCGAAAGGATCCTTCCGCACATCAGGCCGCCCAGTCCGGCGCCGATGATGATGACCTGCCGTCCTGCCATGCTAACGGATGTCGCGGATGACCAGCGAGGAGTTGGTACCGCCGAATCCGAAGGAGTTCGACAGGAAGGTATCGAAGTGGCAGGACATCCGCTCAGGCAGGATGAACAGCTTCGCGGAGTCTTCGTCGGGATTCTCGAAGTTGATGTTGGCACCGATGAAATCGTTCTTCATCATGAGGATGGAGTAGACGATTTCGCTGGCACCGGCCATCCACATCTCGTGGCCCGTCTGGCTCTTGGTGCTGGTGACGGGGATGCGCTGGTCGCCGATGACGGCGTAGATGGCCTTGGCCTCGTTGGTATCACCCACGTGCGTGGAGGTGGCATGTGCGTTGATGTAGCCGATCTGGCCGATGCCCAGGCCGGCCTGGTGGATCGAGCGCTCCAGTGCCCGGCGGGGACCGTCGACATTGGGATTGGAGATGTGCTCACCGTTGCTCGAGAAGCCGTAGCCAAGTACTTCGGCGATGATGGGCGCGCCGCGGCGCACGGCCGATTCGTAGCTTTCGAGAATGACCGTTGCGGCGCCGCCGCCCGGGACGAGGCCGTCGCGGTCACGGTCGAACGGACGGCTGGCTTTCTCCGGTTCATCCTCGCGGACGGAGAAGGCGGAGATACCGTCGAACGAGCCGGTGGCGGCTGCGTTGACTTCCTGGGCACCGCCGCAGACCACGATGTCCTGCAGGCCGTTGCGGATGAGCAGGGCGCCGAGGCCGATGGCGTGGGAGCCGCTGGCGCAGGCACCCGACACGGTGAGGTTGATGCCCTTGAGCTTGAAGATAACGCTCAGGTTCATCGTCACGGTGGAGTTCATCGACTGGAAGATGGCACCCGAGCCGCAGAGCATCGTATCGTTCTTTTCGCGGATGGTCGAAACGGATTTGTACACGGCGTCGGCGGTACTGTCGTTGCCGTACAGGATGCCGATTTCATGGGCGGCCAGGAAATCCGCATCGATGCGGGCCTGCTGCAGGGCATCGCGGGTGGCGCAGTAGGCGTATTGGGCCGGTTCGGGCATATAGACACGCTGGGAGCGGGGAAGTTCTCCTTTCAGTTCGGGGGTGGGGACGAAACCGGTGAGGCCGGAGCGGAAGCCCATTTCTTTGCGGGCGGGGTCGAGGATGATGCCGGATTTTCCGGTATACAGGGAGTCGCGCACCTCGTCCAAGGTGGTTCCCAGGCAAGACCAGATGCCCATTCCAGTTATGACGACACGTCTGTCCATGTGTTCAGTATCTTTGGTTTAAGTCGCGCAAAGATACGCATTTTTCGCTTTTATAAGAATAATGAGTATCTTTGCACCCTTAAATAAGTTTGATAAATCATTAAAACCTACACTTTACGAAAATGACTATCGAAGAAAGAATCAAGAATTTCCTGGTCGAAGAGATGGAAATCAATCCCGCGAAGATCAATCCGGACGCCCGTCTGAAAGAAGACATGGGCATCGACAGCCTGGAAGTCGTGGATACCGTGGTATTTGTGGAACGCGAATTCGGTTTCAAGATGAAATCGGAAGAATTCAAGGATATCAAGACGTTCGGCCAGTTCGTAGACTATATCACGGAAAGAGTCGGATAACGAAGTTTGGCGCAGTACGAACATAACGAGTGGCACGGCTCGACCGGCGGCACGTCGTGGATGCAGCGGGCGATGTTGAAGCTTTTCCGCTTCCTTCCCATCCCGCTGGCCTACGCATGCATGGCCCCGGTCATTCCTTTCTACATGCTCTTTGACCGGCGCGGCTACCGGGCGTCCTACAACTTCTTCCGGCACCGCATCGGACGGGGACAGCTCCATTCGTTCTTCAGTGTCTATGCCAATGAATTCCGCATGGGACAGGTCGTCGTGGACCGCTTCGCGCTCTATGCAGGGCGGTCTTTCGAACTGGAGAATGACGAACTGCCCGTGTTCATGCGGCTGGCTGAAGCCGAGCCGGGCTTCGTGCAGCTGGGTTCCCACGCGGGCAACTTCGAGCTGGCAGGTTACATGCTTCGTTCAATCAAGCGGATGGGTACCCTGGTGTTTTCCGGTGAGACCGAGACGGTGATGCAGCAGCGCGCTGCCATGTTCGCCCGGATGAATGTCGAGATGGTGCCCGTCTCCGACGACATGTCCCACCTGTTCACGCTCAACGCCATCCTGAGCGAAGGCGGCATCGTGAGTATGCCGGGAGACCGCCTGTTCGGCTCCTCGAAGTCTTTCTCCTGCCCGTTTTTCGGCGACCCGGCCCCGTTTCCGGCCGGTCCTTTCATGCTGGCGGCCCAGCGCTCCGTCGCGATGGTCGCCGTTTTCGTGATGAAAGAAAGCGTGCATCGCTACCGTCTCTTCGTCAAGCGGATCGGAGAGAAACTGGACCAGGCGCTGCCTTCGCGCGTCCGCGCTGAAGCGATGGCGAACGAATTCGCCGCCAACCTGGAAAACGTGGTCCGCATGTATCCTACGCAATGGTTTAATTTTTATGATTTTTGGAAATGATCCCCTTTGACCAGATTCCGATCGAATACCTGCTTCCGCAGCGTCCGCCGTTCGTGTTCGTGGACCATCTCCTGCACTACGAGGAAGCGTATACCCGCACGTCCTTCCGCGTTCCTGAACAGGGCCTTTTTGTGGAGAACGGCCGTTTCGCCACGGGCGGACTGGTGGAGCACATGGCCCAGTCGAGCGCGGCCAGGGCCGGCTACATCGCCCGTTATGTCCTGCATATTCCCGTGACCATCGGCTATATCGGCAGTGTCCGCAAGCTCAAGGTATTCCGTCATCCGCAGTGTGGCGAATTGCTCGAGACCACTGTGACGTTCCGGGAAAACATCTTCGGCATCACGCTGACCGACATGGAGGTCCGCTGCCAGGGCGAACTCATCGCCACGGCCTCCATCAAGACGGCCGGCAGCGACAAAGAAATTGACGAATAAAAAGATACACTATGAAAGAACTCATTGAAGAGATTAAAGTGCAGATTATCAACGCACTGAATCTGGAGGAAATGACTCCGGCCGATATCGATGACAATGCCCCGCTTTTCGGGGATGAGGGCCTTGGCCTCGATTCGATCGATGTTCTTGAACTCATCGTGCTGATGGAGAAGAACTATGGGATCAAGCTCACCAACCCCGCGGAAGGGAAAGCTGTTTTCCAGTCGGTGGCCGTGATGGCTGACTACGTGTCGAAAAACCGCAAGAAATAAGCAGGGGAGGGGGCCGTGCCTATGTGGAAAATAGTACCGCTTGCGATTATCCAGAGCCTCTTCCTGGCCGGTGGCCAGGTGCTGCTGAAGCTGGGCCTGGCCGCGTCCGGCCCGTTCAGCTGGTCCTGGAGTTTCTTCAAGGCCCAGCTGACCAACTGGTGGTATCTGGGCTGCGGCATCTCGTTCGGCGTGGCCACGGTCCTGTGGATGTATATCCTCAAGCACTTTCCTTTCGGCATCGCCTACCCGCTTTCCAGCATCGCCTACATTTTCGGCACGATTGCTGCCATTGTGGTATTTCACGAACACATCAGCGTCAGCCAGTGGCTGGGCGTACTGTTCATAATGGCCGGTACGGCGCTGATGGTCAGATGACAATGCCATGAAAAGAATTTGCATGATCCTGCTCCTCGGCCTGTGCTGCCTGCCGCTCTTTGCGCAGACAGGCCAGGAAACGTCCCGGAAACTCGAAGGGGCGGAACGCGAAAAGGCCATCGCCACCATTCTCCAGGCCAATGACCTCCGTACCACCCTGCAGTTCCGTTTTGTGATGACCCGCCACAGCGCCATGCTGACCGAGGCCCTCGTGAGCCGTGGCCGGGCCGCGTTCGTCTTCCCCGACAAAGTCCGTTGGGAAGTGGAACAGCCCCGTCACAGCGTGTTCGTGATGAACGGCACGGCAAAAGGCGACCGGCGGCAGCAGACCCTGTTGCGCAACGTCGAGAAAGTCAGCGAAAACGGGCTGATCAACGAAGACGATTTCATCGTCACGGTCTATGCCACGCCCCAGGGCTGCCAGGTGGACCTGCAACCCCTGCGGCGGGACCTGGGCCAGCTTTTCACCCGCATCACCCTGCTGACCGACGCCCGGACGGGCGATCTGCGTTCCGTGGTGCTGTCCGAACAGGGCGGCGATACCACCCAGCTCGAATTCAGCTCCGTTGTCCGGGGACAGGCTGTCGACCCCCAACTTTTCCAGGAACCCTGAACCAAGATTATGTTAAAAGACTATCTCTATACTTTGGAGTGGATCTCGGCTGATTCGGCCCGGGTCCGGCTTCTTCCCGAAAGCCCCATCTATGCGGCACACTTCAAAGGGATGCCGGTGACCCCAGGTGCCTGCCTGATCCAGATGGCCAGCGAACTGGTCGGTGCCAGCGTCGGGAAAACCCTCGACGTGGAGGAGGCCTCCGACATCCGTTTCGTCCACCCCGTCCTTCCTGGCGAAATCACCGAACTGGAATTCCAGTATGCCCGTCCGTATCCGGCAGACCAGCCGGATGTCTGGTCGGTCCACATCCTTTCCGGTGAAACGCTCTGCGCACGGATGAAGTTTACGCTCAGATAAGCTGATGCAAGCCACTGCCGGTAACATCTGCATCGTCATCCCGACATACAACAATGCCGGGACGATTTGTGATGTCGCCGGCCGTGCCGTGGCCCAGGGCTATCCGGTCATCGTCGTCAACGACGGCAGTACCGACCGGACCGCCACGCTACTGTCCCAGACCGGGCTTCCGCTGACCGTACTGGCCCATCCCCGCAACCGCGGCAAGGGCATCGCCCTGCGTACGGCGCTCGCGTACGCACAGGCCCAAGGCTTCCGCTACGCCATCACCCTCGATGCCGACGGCCAGCATTTTCCGGAAGATGTCCCGGTGCTGGCGGAGGCGCTCACACAGCATCCCGGCGCCCTGATCGTGGGCAGCCGCAACCTGCAGGCCGAGAACATGCCCGGCGGCAATACCTTCGCCAACCGTTTCTCCAATTTCTGGTTCCGGGTGCAGACGGCCCGCTCCCTGCCCGATACCCAGACGGGATTCAGGGCTTATCCGCTGGACCGGCTGCCGAGCCTGCGGATCCTGACTTCCCGGTATGAGGCGGAACTGGCGCTGCTGGTGTTTTCGGCCTGGAAAGGCGTCGAGATGGTGCCCGTCGCCATCCGGGTCTGCTATCCGGAGGACCGGGTCTCGAGTTTCCGGCCTTTCCGCGACTTTTTCCGCATCAGCGTCCTGAATACGCTGCTCTGTGTGCTGGCGGTCGTGTACGGCTATCCCAGCATGCTGGTCCATAAGTTGTTCCCCCAAAAGAAAGCCTGATGATATGAAAGCAAGGCGAGTCTGTTACTGGTGCGTGGTTCTGTTGTTGCTGCTCCCCGTCCGTTGTTTTGCGGCGTCCCAGCCCGCCGATTCGGTCGCATTGTGGGAAGGAGAGAAGATGCGCCATGGTGACCAGGTGCTGCTCTATGCTTTCAGGCCGGAGAAGCCCAATGGAATCAGCGTCATCGTCTGTCCGGGCGGGAGCTATCACTGGCTGGACCGCGACGTTGAGGGCTTTCAAGTCGGCGAATGGCTCAGTGAAAATGGCATAACGGCTTTCGTCCTGTTGTACCGGACTGCCGGATATGCGGAAGTCGCCGTTCCCGTGCGGTTGTTCTTCCGGGGGAGAAGGCATCCCGACATGATCATGGATGCCCAGCGGGCGCTTCAGTATGTCTGGGAGCATGCCGCCGAGTACAGTATCGACCGCGGCAGGATCGGGATGATGGGCTTCTCTGCCGGCGGTCATCTGGTGATGTCCGCAGCCTGTTTCAACGAAAGCGACTTCCTGCAGCTGGCAGGCATTCAGACAGAGGCGGACCTGCGTCCCGCCTTTGTCGTACCGGTGTATCCGGTCGTTACGATGGATCCTCCCTATGTCCACAGGCGTTCGCGGCGCGGGCTTCTGGGGGACAACCGCACAGGCAATAAGACCATGCGGGATTCGCTCTCGCTGGAGAAGCATATCCCGGACAATTGCCCGCCCGTCTTTCTGGTCAACTGTGTGGATGATCCTGTCGTGCAATACCAGAATTCGGTGTTGCTGGATTCCGCTTTGACACAGAAAGGCATCCCGCATACATACATCCAGTATGAAGCGGGCGGACACGGCTTCGGGGCCAGCGATGTGAAAGGCAGCCCGGAATGCCGTGAATGGAGAAAAGAATTCCTCCGCTGGCTGAAGTCGCTCTATCCCTCTTCCTTGTAGGACTTCCGGTCTTTCTTGCCGTTATACGTGTAGTGGATGGCGTCGACGACCTCATACATCGTCGGGACCTTGTAAGCTTCCAGCTTGGATTTGATGAAAACGGCCACGTCGTGTTTGTCGAAGGACGCGGCGTCATCGGTCACGACCAGCAGTTTCAATACCTGGCCGATGACAGGATGCTTTCCGGCGACACAGATGCAGTCCTTGATCCCGGGATAGGCGGAAGCGGCACTTTCGACTTCGATGGGATTGATCTTGTAACCGCCCACGTTGATCACGTCTCCGGCGCGGCCGGTGAGATGGATCATGCCTTCCTCGTCGAAATAGCCGAGGTCCGAGGTATGGATCTTCCCGTCGGCGAGGACAATCTTCGTGTTCTCCTCGTCATTGACGTAGCCGCTCATGATGCCCAGGCCCGATACGACGAGGGTCGAATCCGGGGCAATCTCGATGGTGACGTTCTTATACGGGCGTCCGATGCAGCCTTCCATGTACTTCCCGTCATTGAAGTCGTATGCCGAGGCGCTTCCGAACTCGGTGGAGCCATAGCCATTGTAAAGCCGTGAATGGGGCAGGGCCTTGCTCAACTTCTCCATGTCATCCTTTGATATGGGAGCGGCGCCCGTCTCGATAAAGGCGATCTTGTCGGCCAGGGAGCACAGTTTCTCATAGGAGTACTGCATGATGATGCGGAGGCTGGCGGGGACCAGGAAGGCAGCGAACTCCTTGAAGGGAAGGTCGAAGGTCTTGAAAAAGGCATTCATGTCCTTGAGCCCGTCCAGGATGCACACGGTTCCTCCTGCACTCAGCGTCGGATGGATCTTGAACAGGGAGGCGATATGGTTCAGCGGACCGCTGACGATAAACAGAAGATTCTCGCTGAAAGGGAAGCGGTCCGTGAAATTCTCCGAACTGGACGTAAGGCTCAGTTCGGAAAGCATGGCGCCTTTTGACTTGCCGGTGGTTCCGGTCGTGAAAAGCGCATCCGCGATGCCTGCCGGGAATCTGAAGGCCTCGACTTCCTTCCTGACGCTCTGGGCCCACTCTTCGGGGGCATCGTGCGCAATGGGAACGGCGACAGCCTTGAGGTAATGCGCCGCGCAGTAGTTGACGAGGAAATCGATGTTCTGATTCGTCCTGAAGACATACGGATCCTGCGGCTTGAGCCCGCCGGCTTTCAATTCTTCCGCCTTCCGGATAATGGCATCCCACAGCTGGGAATAGGTCATGCTGTCTTCTCCGCAGATGACGGCGACCTTGTCCGGCTTGGACAGGGCATATTGCTTGATCTTGTTTTCCAGCGACATTTTCGCGCGGACCATGTTCGTGATGGACGCGATATTCTTGAAGTTCTTGGGCGTTACGTCCTCGGAGTCAAGGAGGACATGATATTTGGCAGATAGAACAAAAAGAATCGTTGCGATGCCCAGCGAATCGAGTTCGGTGAAAAGGAAGTCAGCGTCAAAATCCACGGCCGGGAGGACATCTTGTAACAAGGATTTAATTTCTTCTGTTTTCATGATTTATTAACTTTGAAAAATAATATTGTCTGCGATATCTTTGCTTGCCACGAGGGCGATCTGCCGCCGTTCTTCGTCGGCGATGTGCGAGACGACGGTTACGTCAGGATGCGAAAGGGCGAGCAGCAGGGACAATTCGCCATAGCCTTCGTCACGATAATCCACGGACTGCAGTCCCGTCAAGTCCCGGCCTGTTACCGAAGCAGCGCTTTCTCTCAGATTGCGCCGGACGCAGCGCTCGATCTCCTTCCCTTTGTACACATAGCGTCCTTTCACAAGGGAAGCCAGGTCGTCCGGCTGCCCCGTGAAGAGGGTTTTCAGGGTAATGGGATGCCGCCGGGCCCGTCCCTTCTTCGTGGTCAGGAAACTGAACAGGAACGGAGGGACCAGGTAGGCCATCAGCACGACGGAGAACATGCCGATGATCGTCACTTCTGCCAGGGAATGCATGGCAGGATGCTTCGCGACGATCAGCGTGCCGATGCCGACGAACATGATGGCGCCGGATTGCAGGATGCTGCTCTTGTAGGACTTGAGGATGGACCGTTGCCGGGAATACTCGAACTGGCATCCTTCGGTCATGAAGATCGTATAGTCATCGCCCTGGCCGAAGATGAAGGTCGCCAGGATGATATTGACGATGTTGAACTTGATGCCCAGCAAAGCCATGATGCCCAGGATCCACACCCAGCTGATGGCCATCGGCAGGAAGGAGATGATGGCCAGCTCGATGCGCCCGAACGAAAACCAGAGGAAGAAGAACACGATCAGGGAGCATGCCCAGCCGATGTAATTGAAGTTGTCGGAAAGGCTGCTGGTCATGGACTTGTTGATGCTGCCGATCTCGAAGCAATGGTCCCCGAAAATGCTTTTGGCTTCCTCCATGTCTTCGGGCTGGACGTTGACGGGGCTCACTACATAGCAGGTTCCGTTGTCGTCAGTGCTGGTGAGATTCTGTTTGAAAACGGTTTCGAGGAGCGGTTCGAAATACGCCAGGTCGTGCGGGGCGAGCGAAGACGAAGAAGCGACCAGCTGGTTGAAGGAGGAAAAGGCAGCGGGGGCAAAGCCCGCCTTCCGGGCCTCTTCGTTGAAGACAGCAGTCAGTTCGTCACGATGGCGGTCGACGAAGCGATTCCAGCCTGACAGCCGCCGCTGCTGCTCCTGCCGGGTCGCAAGGAAGGACAGGACTTCATTCTGCTTCGTCAGGATACCGGCCGAGGACAGGCTGTCGATGCGCGCTTCGTCCTGTTTGATGCTTTCCAGCGCCTCGTCGGCCGTGCGGCCGCTCCCGTACACATACAGGCTCCGGGCCGTATGGGTCGTATCTTTGGTCATCAGGTCCTCGAAATACTGCATTTCCCGCTTCTGGTCCGCCGTCATGTAGTTCATGTGTGACATGTCGGAATCAAATTCCGTATGGAAGCTGAAATACAGCAGGACGAGGGTAACGATGACAGTTCCGGCAACGATCCAGGGACTCTTCTCGGGCGAAAGGGAGGAAAGGTATTCGATGAGACGGCCGTTGGCGCGTTTCCTTCCCCTGTATGAAGTCACATAATGCGGCAGGTAGAGGAGCACGAACAGGATGGTGCCGACCAGAAGCAGGGAGGCGAAGAGGCCCAGGTCGCGCAAGGCTGTCGATTTGAGCGGGACCAGTGCCAGGAAGGCGCCGACCGTGGTGATGTTCCCGACGACAAGGGGCGAGGCGATCTCCTTCAGCGCCAGCCGCCGGTCGGGCTGGTAGGCCAGATGGGATATCAGGTGCAGGGGATAATTGATGGCAATGCCGATAATGACGCTGGAAATGCCGATGACGATGATCGACACATTGTCGCGGAACATCGCCATGCTTCCGAGGGCGAAGAGCAGGCCCCAGCCGACGGTCAGGAAGATCAGGAGGATGTTCCTGAACGAACTGAACGAATAAGCCAGGACCAGGATGATCAGGATGACGGAAAGGGCGATGGCCAGGATGCTGTCCTTCTTGATCCGGGAGGAGTTCCCGACCGCGATGGCAGGTCCCCCGATCATGTCGACGGTAACGTCCGGATAGTGCTCCTGCATCTGCAGCGACACATCTTCCAGGTAACGGATGAGTTTCGCGTTGTTGCTCGTCTCGCTGTTCCCAAAGGGCGAATCCAGCATCACGACGGCCCGGCTCATGTCAGGCGTGAAGATGTAACCGTCGTATAATTCAAAGCCCACCTGACTGTAGGAAGCCTGGAGCCGGTCCATGACCGGGCTGAAAAGCCCCAGCGGATCATGTGAGATGCTCTTCGTGACGACGGCCGGATGCGGGAACATCAGGATCTGTTTGTCTTTTTCCAGCGCAGTGGAAATATATCCGGGGACGGCCAGGAGGCTGTCCATCCTCGCCAGGTCGCGCTCAGTCAGGAAGAACGGAGCATGATCGTAGACAAATTCCGAGATACCGGAAATGGCGTCCATGTCGATCTGTCCGGAGAGACTCCCGCACCATCCTCTCGCATCATTCTCGACGGCGGTATTGACGAAATAGTCGATGGCCTCGACCGTATGGTCGGCATCCCCGGGGTTGGAGAACAACAGCAGGAATCTGTCTGCGCCGGAGATGTTCTGATAGATGGACATCTGCTCCCGCTCGCGCGTCCCGAGCGGCAGGAAATCACTGATGTCCTCGCTGAAGTCCAGTTTTATGAGCAACGCGGCAAAAATGACGGAGAGCACGATGAGGGATACCCTCCTGATGCTCCGTTTCCTCTCGAAAAAGTCATAGATGTCCGTTATCTTCATTGTGCCTGTTCTACTTCAGCTTCAATTTCAGCATACCGGGAAATGTAATATTTTCGCATGTAGGAGGCCCGGGCTTTAGGCGTATCTCCATGCTCCCGCATTTCTTCGGGCGTAATCCGCCTGTCGATTTCCAGCCGGATGGGATAGGGATTGAGCAGGCGGCCGTGCTTGGGAAGCGCTTTCCCGGCGCCGTGCAGGATGACGGGAAGGATGTCCAGGTCCAGCATGTCCGCCAGGTAGAAAGCACCCTGATGGAAGCGGCCGATGCTGCAGTCCATGGAACGCGTGCTTTCCGGATACACGGCAATGCTGTAGCCTTTGCCGGCGAGTTCACGAAGCCGCGGGGCGATGGTCTCAAGGCCTTTCGATGCCGGGAGGAAATCGGCCTCGCGGATGATAAAGCCATATAAGGGATTGTGCCATACCCAGTCGGCCGTAAGGATGACCAGCCGGGGTGTCAGGGAAAGCATCGCCAGCAGGTCCAGGTGCGACTGGTGGTTGCAGATGATGACGGCGGGGCGGGAAAAATCCTCGTCCGTATTTCCCGTGACCGTGAAAGGGTTCCCGAACCGGCCGAACAGGGATGTCCCGAATCTGGCTGCCCAGCAGATGAACCTGTGAAGTTTTTCTTTCTTTTCTTCCGAACGCTTTCCGAATTTCAGGAAGAAAAAGGCGCCGGGTGTCACCAGGAACAGCATGAAGAAGACATAGAAAAGAAAGATGGACACCGTTTTGAAAAAACGGAGGATCTTCCGGGGCATGCTGATGGGGGAGGACATCTCAGGCAATGGTATAGATTGTACTTTCTGCCTTGAAACGGCAGGTCCTTCCTTCTGAAAGTTCCTCGTCAAAAGCGCAGACAAGGACCGTATGGGCTTCGCCCTTCCTCAGGAGCATCTTCGCGTCCCGGACGGCCCAGACAGAAGATTCGTCTCCCTGGGAGTAGGTGATATTGTATCCGTGGCACTTCGTCTGGATGGCAATGGCGGAAGCGATGGTGTTGTGCGTGCTCTGCATGAATACGGTCGGCTTGAGCTGCTCTTCCCGGTTGTTGACGATGTCTTCCAGGAAGATGGTACTCAGTTCGAGCATCCCTTTCGAAGTGGCCGCGATGATCGCGTCAGGCCGGGCGATCCCGGCATCCCGGAGGGCCGTAAAGGCGGACAGCAGGCTGGCTTTCATCACCCTGCTCATGCGCCGTGTCTCCATGGGCGGCAGGAACTCCCGCAATCCGCTGAGTTCCTCTTCGCTGGAAACGATGCTACGGGCGGCGATGCTGATGCGGGATTCATCCTTCAGGGGACGTTCATCCGTTCCTGGCCGGGCTTTGCTGAGAATCAGGGAGGAATCGTTTCCCCCGAAGCCGAAGGAATTGCACATGACATAGTCCAGGTCGACGCCAGTGCGTCCCGGGGACGGGATGACGCCGTCGGGCATGGGATGCTGCCAGCCCAGCGAAGCGGGCACGAAGTCATTTTCCATGGCCAGGATGCAGATGACCGTCTCGACGGAGCCGGCCGCGGAAGTGGTGTGCCCGGTGTAGGACTTGGTGCTGGACATGTCCGGCAGATCCGCCCCGAACACCCGTTTGAACGCAGCGCTCTCGGAGGCGTCATTGTCGGGCGTGCCGGTGCCGTGGGCATTGATATACTTGATGTCTGCTGGCTGTAACCCGGCCATCTCGAGGGCTCCTTCCATGGCCAGCGTGGCACCGTCGCCGGTCTTGGAGGTGGCCGTCTGGTGGAAGGCATCGCAGCGGTTTGCATAGCCGCGGACATAGGCCAGGCTCTTCGGCGCATTTTTCTGAAGCACGACGAAAGCGGCTCCCTCACCCAGGTTCAGGCCGGCCCGCGTTTCGTCGAAGGGACGGCATCGCTCCCGGTCCAGGATCATCAGGGTATTGAATCCGTTCAGATGAAGTTTGCTCAGGGGCTCCGAACCGCCGGCGACGACCAGATCGACCTCGTCATTCTTCAGCATCTCTGAGCCGAGCATGATGGCATTCAGGGCGGAGGAACATGCCGTACAGATGGTGCAGCACTTTGCGCCCTGAAGGCCCGAATAAAGGGCGATCTCCTCGGTGCTCCGGCCGCATTCATGGCTGTGGGGCATGTCCAGCAGTTCGGGATCGGTTCCTGTTTTCTCGAAAATCTGCTCCGTCACGTCCATTACGCCCACGGTGGTTCCTGAGATCAGTGCCACCCGTTTATTGGAAACGTCTTGGATCCCGGCTTGTTGCAGGGCTTCCCGTACGGCAAGCGCTCCCATGACCGAGGTCCTGCTGACAGTCTCATCGCCGGAAATCCCCAGCATCTGCTTCATCTCTTCGGTCGACAGTTTGATCTCTCCGACCGGTATGTCCGTATGTACAGACGGGAGATACTTCATCCGGCCGATCCCCGACGCCTTGTTTTTCAGGGAGTCGAGGACCTCCTGCTTGTCATTGCCGATGGCACAGAGAATGCCCATGCCTGTCACCGAAATTACCCCACTCATTGTCTTTGCCATGGTATTATTTGATTTTCAGCATTTCCAGGTCAGCGATAAAGGAATCCTCCGCCTCGCAGTCCACCCAGCCACAAAGCATCACGGAAGGTCTCGTCGCAGAAACCGTCGCTTCGATGATCCGGTTCATGGCCGCTTCGTCCCGATGGGGCAGCAGCACCAGCGTGGTTTCCCCTTTGATGCTGTTCTTGACGGCGATTTCTCCCAGGACGACATTGGGAAGCGTATTGATGAAGATGGCCGGGCTGGGGAAGAACTCTTCGGGATTGGAGAACGTGGAGAGATGTTTCCGGTCGGCCAGGACGGAACCGTTTTGCGTGAAGATAAACATGGCCCGGTCTTCCGGATCAGCGTCCTCCAATGCATCTTTGGCGAGCAGGCTCGTCCCAGCATAGGCAAGCCGGCTGTAGAGATCCATCTTGAAGAACCGGGAGCCGTCTGCCAGATACTTTTTGAATATCTCCGTGATGAGCGCTGAACCGCGGTTCTCAAGCGGGACGGCCTGATCATCGATCCATAGTCCGTCGGGCGTAACGCGAAGGCGCTTGGCTACATCATATTCCGCTTTTGCGGGAGCGGCTGCAGGTGCAGGCGTCCTGGCGTAGATCATCGCGCCGTTGCAGCTGCCGAATCCGGACTGCAACTTGATGAAGGCTTTTTTGTCGGTCGGTTCGGGATGGTCGCATACGCGGATCTTTCCGCTGACGCCCATCTCTTCAAACCCGGGCGTGGGAGGGATCACCCCTTCATTCAGGGCGCACATCATGATGATCGACTCGACGACGCCGGAAGCGCCGAAGGTGTGTCCATAGTGCGGCTTGACCGTGGTGGTAAGGATGTCGCCCAGTCCGGCGCCTTCAATGGCCTTGGATTCCATCTGGTCGTTGAACATGGTCGCCGTACCGTGTGCCGCGACACAGGCCAGCATGGGTTTCAATTCCGGGGTCAGGACCTTCTTGATGGCACGGCACACGCCGTCCCCACTGGGAATGGGTGCGCTGACATGGTATGCGTCATTGTTGAGACATCCGTCAACAATGTACCATGAATCTGTATCCGCAGGAAGATTCCCGGACATCACGACCGTGGCGGCGCACTCTCCAATGTTGAGGCCCAGTCGCTCGATGTCAAAAGGCCTGCAGGGTGATTGAGACAGGGCTTTCAATGCTTCAAAGCCAGCCAGGACAAAGGCGGAGAGGATATCGATGCCACAGACGACAGCCGTATCGTAATACCCCGAGGAGATAAGCCTGTCGGCCAGCATCTGTGCCGTCGCTCCGGATATGCAGGCATTGCTGACCGTAACCGGATCATTGACAAAGCCCAGATGGCGTGCGACCTTCTTCACTGCGATGTCGGGAGCGAGATAGTTTCCGTCTTTTTCGGGAACGTCTCCCAGTTCGTCGATGCCGGCCGTGGAGGTGCCCACGATCAGGATCGTCCGCGGAGAAGAAGGATCTGCCGGGCAGCGGGCCAGCGCGTCGGTCACGGAATGAAGGACCAGCGATTCGAACCAGCTGAAACCGTCCTTTTTTAGAGCGGCTCTCTGGTCCTCAGAGAAGATGCCGACGCAGAAACGCCCCGGGACACCGAGGCAGCCATCCATCAGCTTCAGGCTTGTTTCGCCGCGCCTGACGGCTGCATAGTTTTCTTCGGTTGTCAGGCCGAGGGGAGAAGTTATATTTGTTGATAGTATTCTTGTCATAAAAACTTAAAAATACAAATTTAGCGCTTTTTATATAAAAAATAACGGTTTCCGTCTGTGATTTGTTATCTTTGCAACCCCAAAAACAGATGCCCATGATTACGCTGCCTCATGAATTCGACGACATCCGTCCCTATTACGATTCGGAAATCCCCGCCGCCATGGAGCGGATGGCCTCCGATCCCATCCTGACGCCGGCCCTTCGTTTTTTGGACGAAGATATCGACGTGAACGCTTTCCGGGCTAAGCTGCGGCAGATACGGACCATCGAGCAGTTCCAGGACGAAGTGATGGTTCCCCTGTGCAGCGCGCTGGTGGCCAAGACCATGACGGGTTTCAATTCTACCGGCGTCGAGGGTATCGATACTTCCTATGGCACACTCTACGTGTCCAATCACCGCGACATCGTGATGGACGCCTATCTCCACCAGATCGTGCTTAACAAATACGGCAAGCCGACCTGCCACATCACCTTCGGCAGCAACCTGATGGAGCCGCAGTTCGTGGTCGACTTCGGCATGTCGAACAAGATGTTCCGCACCGACCGCAAGACCAGCAACATCCGCAGTTTCCTGCACTCGTCGATGCATCTGTCAGCCTATATCAACTATGTGGTCTCTCACGGCGATTCGCTGTGGATCGCCCAGCGTAACGGGCGCACCAAGGACGGCCGTGACCGCACCGAACCCGGACTGGTGCGGATGCTGCTGATGAACGGCAACGAGAAGGCGCAGGTGGAGGCCCTGCACATCACGCCGCTGTCCATCTCCTACCAATGGGAGCCTTGCGACATCCTCAAGGCCGTGGAGCGTTACCGCACGCTCGGCGGGCAGCCTTATGTCAAGGCCCATGGCGAAGACCTCCAGAGCATCATCACGGGCATCACGCAGCAGAAGGGCAAGGTGCATCTGGCTTTCGGAACACCGATTGACGTGTCGGGTTTCAGCGACCCGCTCAAGCGCGAAGACATCGCAGCCATCGCCACGCAGATCGATGCCCAAATCTGGCGGGAATACCGTCTGTGGGACACCAACTATGTGGCCTACGACCTGCTTAACGGCACCAGCCGTTTCGCGGGCTGCTACGATCCGGCCGTCAAGGATCAGTTCGTCGACAAGATGGAGCACGACATCGCCGCCTATCCCTCCCTCGACTCCGAGAAACTCCGCGAGCTCTTCCTGAAAATCTACGCCGGACCGGTCTACGACAACCCAGAAGCGTTGAAGTAGTCTTTTCCGGGAGCAAAAACCCCCTGTTTTGCTCCCCAACTGTCCAAAATGATCCTCGCAGGAGCAAATCCAATGATTTTTGCTCCCGCTACATCTCTCAACGTTTTATTTGTCATTATCGCAGCTTTTCAGTAAATTTGTTTTTCTGTTAAGCGAAAATGTTGATCGACAACCATCATCGTATGAATTTTAAGTCACTCGCCCCGTGTAATGGGGGGGGGTGGGGTGTTAACCAACAGATAATCAGATAGTTGTATATCAATCGCGCAAGGCTTTTATGAGCCCTGCGCGGTTTTTGTGTTTTTTCGCATATTTAAGTCAATCATTATCAATATCATAGCAAAATGAAACACTTCTTCAAATTCTTCCTTGTGGCTTCTTTCGTCGTGACGGTGTTTGCGACAGGATGCCAGAAATATGATGATTCCGAACTCCGGGGCCAGATCAACGGGCTGGACGGCCGGATGTCCAAACTTGAGTCGCAGGTGCAGACGGCCAACCAGAACATTTCGGCCCTCCAGTCACTGACGGCTGTGCTCAACGACGCTATCTTCGTTAAATCCATCAACGATGTGTCGGGCGGCTACGAGATCAAGTTTTCGAACGGCAAGACCATCACGCTCAAGAACGGCGTTGACGGCAAGACTCCGGTCATCGGCGTCAAGAAAGACACCGACGGTAAGTATTATTGGACGGTCGACGGGGAATGGCTGAAAGATTCGGCCGGCAACAAGGTCGTCGCCCAGGGTACCGATGGCGTCACGCCCCAGTTGAAGATTGAAGACAACTGCTGGTACGTTTCCACGGACGGAGGCAAGACCTGGACCAATGCCGGCAAGGCATCTGGCGACTCTTTCTTCAAGTCCGTTACCTACGATGATAGCTTCGTCTACGTCACGCTGGCCGATGGCACCAAGCTGACCCTCAGCCGTGGTGCGAACGGCGTTCAGGCCATCAGCGTAATCCCGGACTACAGTGATGGCTCCGCCAAAGTGGCTCCTGGTACGTTCACCCTTCGTTTCGACGTGCTCCCAGAAGGCACCGCCGCAAGCGTGGCCGCTCTGGGAGGCAGCTGCTTCCAGTTGAAGGTGGCCTACGTGCAGACCAAAGCCGCTGCCGGTGATGTGACCACCCTGCCGGTCAGCAAGGTGGAGGCTTCCGGCAACTTCCTTTTCGTGACCACCGACGGCGCCACCCTTGATGAGAAGGTCTTCGACGGCAAGCTCGCGGTGTCCGCTTCCCTGAACGTCAATGACGGCGTGAAGTCTGTCACCACGGGCTTTTTCCCGCTGTATTACTTGACAGAGAAGCATGTCGGTCACGAATACGTGGACTTGGGCCTCTCCGTAAAATGGGCTACATGCAACGTGGGTGCCAACAGCCCCGAGGGCTATGGCGATTACTTTGCCTGGGGCGAGGTGGAACCGTACTATAAGGAAGGCCATTCGCAGGATAACCCGTGCAGCGATTGGAGGTCTGGTCGCAACGGCTACAACTGGAACAGCTACACATGGATGGATCATGCCATCAACGACTGGCAAGGCATCACCAAGTACACCTTCGCCGACGGAGAGACCGCTGCCAGTTGGTATTCAAGCGGCGTATTCACGGGCGACAAGGGCGACGGCGTCGCGCATACGACCTTTGCGGATTACGCTTACGAAGACGACGCTGCCCGTGTCAACTGGGGCGGTTCCTGGCGCACCCCGACTCTTGAAGAAGTGAAGGAACTGATGGACAAGGCCAACTGTGATTGGATACCTACTGAAGATTACAAAGGTACAGGCGTGCAAGGATATATCGTTAAGAGCAAGAAACCGGGTTACACCGACAAGTCCATCTTCCTCCCTCATGCAGATCACTGGTATATGGAGAAAATTGATCATAGTTATGGCGGAGCTGGCTACTACTGGATTGCTTCTCTGGATACCGACAGAAGTTCACGATACGCCCTATGTCTCTTCATGAATATTGCGCTTGAACCTGATCATCAACCTCTTAA
>JAEETO010000042.1 GCA_016290385.1 Bacteroidales bacterium
GTGCAAGTTCTTCGGCCTGGGCTCCGACGGTACGGTGGGTGCCAACAAGAACACCATCAAGATCATCGGCGACCACACCCCGAAATACTGCCAGGGCTACTTCGACTACGACTCCAAGAAATCCGGCGGCTATACCTGCTCGCACCTGCGTTTCGGCGACCAGCCGATCCACGCTCCGTATCTCGTGTCGACGCCCGACTTTGTGGCCTGCCACGTGCCTTCGTACCTCTACAAGTACGACGTGCTCAAGGGCATCAAGGAAGGTGGCTCGCTGCTGCTCAACAGCCTCTGGGATACCGAAGAGACCTTCACCCGCATCCCGGACTTCGTGAAGAAGACCATCGTGGAGAAGCACATCCGCCTCTATCTGATCAACGCCACCAAGATCGCGGCTGAGATCGGCCTTGGCGGCCGCACCAACACCATCCTGCAGAGTGCCTTCTTCAAGATCACGGGCATCATCCCGTACGAGGAGGCTGTGGCCTACATGAAGAAAGCCATTGACAAGTCTTACGGCAAGAAGGGCGAGAACGTGGTGAAGATGAACTATGCGGCTGTGGACCGCGGCGGCGACTACGTGGAAGTACAGATTCCTGAATCCTGGAAGAACGCCACGGGCCGCTTCGTCAACGCCAACTACAACCGTCTGGCGCCTGAATTCATCCGCAACGTGGCCGACGTGGTGGCTGCCCAGAACGGCAACGACCTGCCCGTGAGCACCTTCGCCGGCGACATGGTCGACGGTACGATCCCGGCCGGTACAGCCGCTTACGAGAAACGCGGCATCGGCGTCGAGGTCCCCGAATGGAATCCCGCCAACTGCATCCAGTGCAACCAGTGCGCTTTTGTCTGCCCGCACGCTGCCATCCGCCCGTTCCTGATGACGCCTGCCGAAGGCGAAAAGGCTCCGAAGGAGATCAAGCGCAAGCCGGGCATCGCCCAGTTCAAGGAATACACTTTCACCATGCAGGTCTCTCCGTACGACTGCACGGGCTGCGGCAACTGCGCCGATGTGTGCCCCGCCAAGGAGAAGGCCCTCGTGATGACGAGCTTCGACGGCCAGCGCGGCGAGCAGGCCAACTTCGACTACCTGCACGCCAACGTGGGTTACAAGGACAATGTGGCTCCGAAGGAGCAGAACGTGAAGAACTCCCAGTTCGCACAGCCGCTCTTCGAGTTCTCGGGTGCCTGCGCCGGCTGCGGCGAGACGCCGTACATCAAGGCCATTACCCAGCTCTTCGGCGACCGCATGATGATCGCCAACGCCACGGGCTGCTCGTCGATCTACAGCGCCGCCTTCCCGTCCTCGCCGTTCTGCAAGAACGCCGAAGGCCACGGCCCGGCTTGGCAGAACTCCCTCTTCGAGGACAACGCTGAGTTCGGCCTGGGCATGCACCTGGGTTCCGACCGCGTGCGTGAGACGGTGGCCCGCCTGATGCGCGAAGGCCTCGACTGCAACTGCTGCTCCGCCGAGATCAAGGCGCTCTTCGAGCAGTGGCTCGCCGACCGCAACAACGCTGCGGCTACCCGTGCGATCTGCGACAAACTCGTTCCGCTGATGAAGGAATGCGGCTGCGACATCTGCAGCAAGCTCCTCGAGCTCCAGAACTTCATCCCGGCCCGCAGCCAGTGGGTCTTCGGTGGTGACGGCTGGGCATACGATATCGGATACGGCGGCCTCGACCACGTGCTGGCTTCCGGCGAGAACGTGAACGTGCTCGTCCTCGACACCGAGGTGTACTCCAACACGGGCGGCCAGTCGTCGAAGTCGACGCCGGCCGGCGCAGTGGCGAAGTTCGCCACCAGCGGCAAGAAGATCCGCAAGAAAGACCTCGGCATGATGGCCATCAGCTATGGCTACGTGTATGTGTCCCAGGTGGCCATGGGTGCTTCCCAGGCCCAGTTCCTCAATGCCATCAAAGAGGCTGAGGCTTACGACGGCCCGTCGCTGATCATCGCCTACGCGCCTTGTATCAACCATGGCCTGAAGGCCGGCATGGGCCACAGCCAGATGGAAGAGAAGCGTGCCGTCGAATGCGGTTACTGGCATCTGTACCGCTACAACCCGGCGCTCGAAGCCGCGGGCAAGAACCCGTTCACGCTCGACAGCAAGGCCGATCCCGACTGGAGCAAGTTCCAGGATTTCCTCAAGGGTGAGGTCCGCTACGCTTCGCTGATGAAGTCCTTCCCCGAGAACGCCGCCGAACTCTTCGCCAAGACCGAAGAATTCGCCAAGTGGAGACTCTCTACGTATAAGCGTCTGGCTGGCGTAGAGTAATTACTTCGCTTGCGGCTCCGTTTTTCGTCCCGCTCGCAGAAAAAATGCTCGCGGCTCCGAAAACCGATCGCTGCTAAGCTTATTTCATCGTTCCATCCTCAAATGGGTACTCCAGTGAGGATGGAACGTTGTTTTTGGCCCTCCCGTCCTCATTTTCGGCCGATCTTGAGGATGGAAATCGTATCTTTGCACCATGAAACGTCTCATCATTTTCCTTCTGGTCGCCGTGGCCGCAGTTGCCTGCGAGCCGGCGGCCCAGCCGCTTCCGTCCGAGCTGGACGATTCCTATGCGCCCGTCAGCATCCGGAGCAAGGTCGACGCGGTGCAGCCTTCCACCGGCCTCGTGCTGTGGAGCGAAAACGCCAGCAACCGCAACGCCGCTTACGGCAAGACCATTTCGCTGGAATATGCCTACTGCCTGCCCTGCAAAGTGGTGAAAGGCAAGGAGAACGGCCGGATCCAGTATGACTGGAGCTCCTTCAACAGCTGGCTCAGGGACGTCGCTTCGCGCAAGCACCAGGCGGTGGTCCGCTTCCGCTATGAGTATCCCGGCGAGCGCAGCGTGGACGGCAAGCCCGGCACGACCGCCGTGCCCGATTATATCAAGGCACAGGCAGACTACCATGAGACCTATTATGAAAACGAAGACGGCCCGACCTGGTATGCCGACTGGACGAACCAGGAGCTGCAATGGTTCACCAAGCAGTTCTATGTCGATTTCAACGCCGTCTATAAGGACGATCCGCGCATTGCTTTCGTCGAAGTGGGCTTCGGCCACTGGAGCGAATACCATATTTTCGGCACGCCCCTCCAGCCGGGCGTGAATTTCCCCTCCGACGCGTATCAGAAAGAGTTCCTGAGCTATGTGGCGGGCGTGCTGGAGATTCCCTGGCTGATCTCGATCGATGCGGCGGAAAGCTCGCCGGTCGTGAAGGACGCCGGCCTGATGGGCCTTAGCTTCGGCCTGTTCGACGACAGTTTCATGCACAAGGACCACGAGGGCGACTACAATGAGCAGTGCTGGAATGCCATCGGCAAGGGTGTCCGCTGGAAGACGGGGGCCTGCGGCGGCGAGATCAGCTACTATACTTCCGCCGACCAGAAGAACTTCCTCAACCCGGCCGGCATGTACGGCGTCACCTGGGAGCAGGCTTCGGCCAAGTATCACATCAGTTTCATGATTGCCAACGACGCGCCGGGCGGCACCTATGGCTCGGCCGAACGTTTCAAGGAGGCCAGCATGGCCTGCGGCTATCATTTCGTCCTGACCGGGCTTTATGCCAACGAGAGCCGGACGGCCGCCTACGTCACCAACACCGGCATCGCGCCCATCTATCGTGATGCCTACATGGCTGTCGGCGGCGTCCGCAGCAGCACGTCCCTGAAGGGCCTGCTGCCCGGCGACACCTGCCTGGTCTACATCGACAAGGTCTCGAAAGGCAACGACCTGACCATCGCTTCCGACTACATCCTTCCGACCCAGACCATCCAGTTCGACGCCGACTTGTAATCCGGCCTTATCAGCGGTTTCGTCGAAGGAATCCGCCGTTTCGTCTAAATCCCGGACAGGCTTTGCTTGCCCGGGATAATTTTGTACCCGAGAAAAAACAAAGAAAGATGAAAACGCGTGTGATGATCCTTGTGTCGGTCCTGCTGCTGGGCAGCATGCCGGCTTTTGCACAGAAAACCATCGTTACCGGCCGGGTGCTGGATTCCCTGACCCGCGAAGGCGAGCCGGGTGCCGTCCTGCAGTTCTTCCAGGCGCAGGACCTGGAGAAGCCGGTGGCCTATACGACGGCCGATGAGGAAGGCCGTTTCTGGCAGCGCCTGGACGGCAGCGGCAACTACGAGCTGCTGTTCAGCGGCGTAGGCCGTTTTTCGGAGCGGCGCAGTTTCGTCATCCCGGGGCAGACCGACACGCTCGACCTGGGCGAGATTCTCATCCGCGACGACGTGGAGATGCTCTCGGCCGGCGTGGTCGTGGCGCAGCGTCCGCTCGTGAAGATGGAGGTCGACAAGATGGTCTACAATGTGTCGGACGATGTGGATTCCAAGACATCCACCGTGCTCGACATGCTCCGCAAGGTCCCCATGGTTTCCGTGGACGGCCAGGACAACATCACCGTGAATGGCAGCAGCAGTTTCCAGGTGTATGTGGACGGAAAGCCTAACCAGATGATGTCGCAGAACGCTTCGACTATCTTCAAGATGATGCCTGCCTCCACGGTCAAGAACATCGAGGTCATTACGAATCCGGGTGTCAAATACGATGCGGAAGGTGTGGGCGGCGTGCTCAACATCACCACCAATCGCGAGGTTACGGGCGGCGCTTCGGCGGCCGACGGCTTCTACGGCACCGTGATGGGAATCGCTTCCACGCGTGGCGGTGGCGGCGGCGTGACGGCCAGCATGCAGAAGGGCAAGTTTGCGATGAGCCTCAGCGCCAACGGCATGTACAATTCGATCCGTGGCACCGAGACTGATCTGGTGCGTGTCCAGGACAATGGTTTCTCCACGTCCACGCATACGGCCACCGGCATGAAGATGCCCATCGCCATGGTCAACGGCAGCGCGAGCTACGAGATCGACAGCCTGAACCTCGTCTCGGCCACCCTCGGTTTCATGTCGTATGGCATGAAGAACGAAAATGGTTTCACCAATACAATCCTGGTATCTCCGGAAGCTGGAACTTACAGCTATTCGGGCACCCTTTCCACGACCAACAACCGGAACAACATCTCGGTCGGTGCCGACTACCAGCACCTCTGGGCCGGCGTGCCGGGCCGCAGCTTCGTGTTGAGCTACCAGTACAACGGCGCTCCTTCCGTCAACAACAGCATGACGCTCATGGATGCCACTTCTTTTGCCGGCTTCGATTTTACCGACCGCAAGAGCGACGGCCGTACCGGCTCGAACGACCATACCGTGCAGGCTGATTTCACCACGCCGCTGGGCAGCAAGCACAGCCTCTCTACCGGTGCCAAATACCTGAACCGGCACAATTCCTCCGACCAGACCGACTATCTGCGCGAAAACGGCACCTGGCGCGAGAACCCCGCCAGCAGCCTCCAGTATGATTTCTACAACCGCATCGCGGCCGCCTATACGGAACTCACCGGCAACTATGGCGCCTTCAGCCTGAAAGCTGGCGTACGCTACGAGCACACCTGGCAGAACTACAGCTCCTCCGCCCAGAAGGGCAGTTTCAGCGTGAACTATGGCAACCTTGTCCCGAGTGCCAGCCTCCAGTGGAACCTGGGCCTCACGCAGAACATCGGCCTGAGCTACAACATGCGCATCTCGCGTCCTGGCATCTCCTACCTGAATCCGTATGTCGACACCTCCGATCCGACCGCCCGGACCTACGGCAATCCCGATCTGGAAGCAGAACGCGGGCACAATGTCTCGCTGGTGTACAACATCTATTCGCCCAAGGTGATGGTCAATGCCACCCTGCGCTACACCTACGCCGGCAACGGCATCTCGGCATACAGCTTCTATGACCTCGACAACGTGATGAACACTACCTACGGCAACATCGTCCAGAGCCAGAACATCGGCCTGAACACGTTCCTGATGCTGACTCCGACCTCCAAAACCCGCATCATGCTGAACGGCGGATTCGGCTACAGCGATCTGCGCAGCGCCCAGCTGGGCCAGCAGAACGCGGGCTGGAACTACAACGCGCTGCTGGGTGTGCAGCAGACCCTGCCCTGGGACCTGCGCCTGAGCGCCAATTTCATTACGTCCGGAAAACAGATCACGCTGCAGGGATGGTCGACCGGCATGTCGATCGGGATGCTCGGCCTGACCAAGACCTTCCTCGACGACCGCCTGAGCCTTTCTGTCAACGGCCTGGTGCCGCTGGCCAGGGATTTCAAGATGACGATGAAGACGCATACTGTCGGCAGCGGCTTCACTTCCGACATGATTACACGCATTCCGATGAGCGCCGTCACCTTCCAGATCAGCTGGAGTTTCGGCAAGCAGGGCAACTATTCAGCCAAGCGCGCCCGCCGTTCCATCGAGAACGAGAGCCAGCTCAACACCTCCACCACCGCCGAGTCGATGAGTTCGGTGATCCTCTAGCAAATTGTCCGGATGCCCGGTTCCGGCCGGGCATCTTTTTACTATCTTTGCAATATGGCCGTGCGCAATAAAAAGAACTATATCATCGACCTTGCCCAGTTGATCGCCTGGGTGGGGTTGTTGCTTTCACCAGCGCTGGTAGATCTGACGGTCACGGGCAAGCTGCCCTCTTTCGTCCGGATCCTCAAGGGAACGGCGTTTTTCGTGCTCCCGCTCTTCACCCTCTATGCTCTGAACTATTATTATCTGGTTCCCTCTTTTCTCCACAAGAAAGGGAAGGCCCGGTGGTTCTTTCTGATCAATGCCGTGATTCTCCTGGCATGGAACCTGGTCCGTTTCACCCGTCCCGTGAACTTCCCGCAGGAGGTCGTCGACCAGTTCGGACAGCATATCTGGGCCATGTACGTAGGCTCTATCCTCGCAGCGGTTTTTTTGCAGGCGCTGGTCATTGCCATCGCCGTCGGCATCCGGCACATCATGCGCAGCAACGAGCAGAAGATGGAAGCGGAGGAGCAGCAGCGCAAAAACACCGAGGCGGAGTTGGTCTGGCTCAAGAACCAGCTCAATCCGCATTTCCTTTTCAACACGCTCAATAACATCTCTTCACTCACGCAGATCGATCCGGAGCAGGCCCAGGACCGCATCGGCCAGCTCAGCGAGGCGCTCCGCTACGCGCTCTACGAGAGCGATGCGGAGAAAGTTCCGCTGTCAGGGGAAGTGGCTTTCATGGAGAATTACATCGACCTGATGGCGTTGCGCTGCAACGAGAAGACACAGGTGGAGCGTTCGTTCGTACTGCCCGACCGCGACGTGTTGATTGCGCCGCTGCTGTTCATTTCTTTGATTGAGAATGCTTTCAAACACGGAGTCAGCACCCGGGTCGAAACGGTGGTGAAGATCGATCTCCATCCGGAAGGGTCCGATCTGTGCTTCGTGTGCGAGAATTCGTTGCTGGAGAAGACGGCGGAAGACCGTAGCGGATCGGGCATCGGCCTGGCCAATCTCAAGCGCCGGCTGGAACTCATCTATCCCGGGAGTTATTTCTATGGACAGCAGGCTTCCGACGGGCTGTACCGGGCCGAAGTCCGCCTTAAAAACTTGTTATGATGGAACCGCTCCGCTGTGTCATCGTCGACGATGAGCCGCTGGCTGTCAAGATGCTGGAAAATTTTGTGGCCCGTACGCCCGCTCTTTCGCTGGCGGCTTCCTTCACCGATTCGGTGGAGGCGCTTTCCCGGCTCTCCGAACTGCGGCCCCATCTGCTGTTCCTCGATATCCAGATGCCCGATCTTGACGGGCTTTCCCTCTCGCGGATGGTTCCGTCACAGACGCGCATCATCTTTACCACGGCCTTCAAGCAATATGCGTTCGAGAGCTATGAGGTGTCGGCGCTCGATTTCCTGCTCAAGCCTATCCGTTACCAGAAATTCCTGGAAGCTGTCGGAAAGGCGCAGCAGTGGTTTTCGCTGACGGAAGGGCAGCAGATGTCGGGTGTGACGGCTGCTGCCGGGTCCGTTCCTGACCGGCAGGCTTTCTTTGTCAAAGTAGATGGGAAGATGCAGAAAGTCTCGCTCCCGGACATCCGTTATGTCGAAGGGATGAAAGATTATGTGTTGCTGCATCTGGCTTCGGAGCCGCAGGCGCTAGTGACCCACATCACGATGAAATCGGTGGAAGATCAGCTTCCGGCCGACCGTTTCATGCGGGTCCACCGCTCCTTCATTGTCGCCCTCGACAAGATTGACTCCGTGACCCGCGACGGCGACATCCTCATCGCCGGCCGTCTCATCCCCGTCACCGATACCTACCGCGCCGCTTTCGACGCCTATCTTCAAAATCACAGCCTTCGATAATTTTTTTGGAGAATTCGTCGAAAAAACACTACCTTTGCAGTCCCATTGATGGTGGATGTAGTTCAGCTGGTAGAGCATCGGATTGTGGTTCCGAGTGTCGTGGGTTCGAGTCCCATCATCCACCCAAAAGCTCCTCGATTTCGAGGGGCTTTTTTTGTGGGTGGATGATGGGACTTGGGCCGCTAAATCAGAATTTCCAGCTGAAGCCGAGGAGGACGAGACGGCGGTTGTGGAGGGTTTTCTCCGTCCACGCTTCCTTCTGGTCTTCGGAGATATATTCCGCCTCGACAGGCATATCGAGGAGATCGCGTGCCTCCAGGGAAAGGATGAAGTGCTTGAATTCTTTCTGGGCCTTGGTGTTCAGCACACAGTACTGCTTGAACAAGGCGAAAAAGGTGGCCACGGCACTCTGGTACTTGATGTCGGTCGAAAGGGTCCAGCCTTTCGGTAGGCGGCCGGTGATGTCGGCCGTATAGCGCCAGTCGTTTGATTTCTTGACCTTGTCGCTGTCGCGCCAGGTCCGGATGGTATGGTTGTACTCCACACCCATATTGGCTGTGATCATTTTTCCGCGCCAGCCCAGCTTCGGTGAGATACTGAAGGTACGGCTGTCGGCGCCATTCAACCAGGTAAAGACTTTGTATTTCCGGTTGTCGATTTCCTCCTTGAACCAGGTCTGCTCGATCTCGTCGAGGCGACGCAAATAGGAGAATCCACTGCTTGCCACGAAGCGCTTGTAGGTGAAGTCATAGCTCAGCGTGTTCTTTAGCGTGCGGGTGGAACGGAGCGCCTCGGATCCCCGGTACAGCTGTTCGATGTAGCCGCCGCTGCGGTCGAACCAGCAGACTTGCAGATAGGTCGGATGCTTGAGGGAAAGCTCATTGGAAAGAGTGAGACGATGGTGCGGATTGATTTTCCATTCGATGCGGCCGTTTCCCACTGGTTGAGGCTCCTGCCATTTGTACTGTTGGGTATGGGTCGAATCGGTCAGCCTTCGCCCGTAGAACGACAGCGCATAGTCGACATGGACGCGGAATTTCTTCCAGGAAAGATCGGCCACCAGGTAGGGCTGGAAATCGAGGGAGGCGAAATGGAACCACTCCCGGATCTGGGTGGAGTCGCGCCAAACGAGTTCTTCGGCGGTCGTTTGCTCCACATCCAGAGTAGCGCCGCTGTTGTCATGCAGGGACTTGATGCCCGTAAAACGCAAGCCGGGGTTGACCATCAGCCGCGCGGGACGCCCGGTCAGCAGGGAATCGCGATAATGGAGGATACCTTTAAAGGTAGATATCCTCGAGTGCGGCGTGATCTTGTAGCAGCTGAGCCAGACATCCTCTTCCTCGCCTTCACCGGGCTGGTAGCCTAAGGTAGTATAGACGGTCTCCTGTTTCTTGTCGTTCATGTCGAACGAAAACTCAGTGGTCAGGATGCGATAGGGAAGTCCCAGTTCATGCGTGGTGCGGAAGCCGGTGGCGGCGGTATGGTCCCAGGTGACGGGGGCTTCCTGCGACAGGCTCTCTTTCAGCGATTTCGAACCGGCCCTGTAGGTCAGGTTGCTGCTCGTATGATATTTCAGATTGTATCTGGCCCAGAACGAAAGGCGGTGACCCGGAGCGGGTCGCCACATGATATCCGAACGATACTGTGCGCTGACGGGCAGTTCTTCGTTCATCTTCACGATGGCGTTCATGTCGATATTGTCGATATCCAGATCGTCTGAATCGAGTTTTTTATCGAGCGCAGAAAAGGTGATATGGTAGTTGTCGGTCGATTTGTTCTCCACTTTCCCCTCCAGCAGGGAAGTCCACTGGAAATTGGGGGCGTTGTAATTGACCCGCAGGGTGCTCTGCCCCAACTCATGATAAATGAACTTCGGCAAGCCTTCCTCCTCAAAGATCTCTCCCCGCAGGCTCTTCACCGCACCGAAACCGCCCGTCACGTTGACACTCCCCGACCACTGCGCCCGCAGGACGGGTGCAGCCAGCAGCGCCAGAAGCAGAACGATCGACAGGCGAAGAAATCTCATAGTTTACAAAGTTAAGGAAAAAAGTAAAGAAATGCGTATCTCTTCGCACAGGGATTACATCGCGGTGAAGCGGACGGCGGCGGAGTGGCCGTTGGCGTCGACGATGGTCAGGATGTGGGCGCCGGGGGCGGGGACGACCTTGATCTTGTGCTCGCCGTGGGCGGTTTCGCCCAAATAGTCACCGTCGAGATGCCAGTAGAGCGTGGCCTGAGGATCGCTGTGCGCCGCCGAGAACACCACGCCCTGGCTGCGCGCATCCAGCGCAACCGGCGCCGCGACCGTCATCCCGTCCTGCGGATAGATGATCTCCACCGCACCCGACGAACGGAAGCCGGCATAGTCGGGATGATAGGGCGGAAGCGGACGATAATTGCTGTGCGACCGCATGTAATACCATTCCTGCGCCGGCGGCAGCACGAAACGCGACACATGCTTGATGTCGGCTACCGGCCAGCAGTCGCTGTTGACCTGCCAACGCTCCTCCGGATCCAGATGGACCAGCCGGTGATAGCGGCAGGGGTCGGGCCGTCCCGGCGCCCGCGGCGCCCATTCCACGACCACCCCGTCGGCTTCGCACAGATCAGTGGCCGGATGGCCGCTCAGACGGCAGCAGACCACTTCCTCCAATTCATCGGAAGGCCGCTCGAACCAGCGTGTCGGCGGAAGCAGGCTGAAGAGGTCGAAAAGCACGGGCGCCGCGTAGCCCACACCTGTGAGCAGCGGCCGTCCTTCGCCGTTGCAGTTGCCCACCCAGACAGCCACCACGTAGTCGGGCGTCGCCCCCACGGCCCAGGCATCCCGATTGCCGTAGCTCGTCCCCGTCTTCCAGGCCACGGTCCGGCTCGAATGGAAAGTATGCCAGTCACCCTCTTCCTCCGGACGGCTCACCTCGGTCAGCACGTCGAAAGTACACCAGACGGCCGCCCGCGAAAGCGGCGTGAAACTGTCTTCGCCATCCAGCTGCCGCGCCATCGCCGCATAAGCCGCCGCCAGGTCGCAGAGCTTGATCTCAGCGCCGCCCAGGATGAGCGAGAGCCCGTAAGTGTCAGCGCCGCGCGTGATGGTCGTGAAACCGGCGTGCTGCAGCAGGTCGATGAATTTCTCCACCCCGTATTCGTAGAGCATCCGCACCGACGGCACATTGAGCGAACGCCGGATCACGTCGCGCGCCGGCACCGCCCCGTCGAAGGTGTGGTTGAAGTTGTTGGGCGTGAAATCCTTGTAATGGAACGGAATGTCGGAGATGAGCATCCCGGGCAGGATCTGCCCCTCGTCGAGCATCGCCCCGTAAAGCAGCGGCTTGAGCGTGCTGCCACTGCTGCGGGGCGCCTGCACCACGTCGACGTTGTCGCCGTGGGCGCGGCTTCCGTGTCCGGCATTACCTATATATACAATGGGCTCTCCCGTGTGGACGTCGAGGATGACGGCGGCCAGGTTGTGCACTTCGTTGGTGGCGAAAGTTTCATGATGGCGATGCACGACCGCTTCGGCACGCTGCTGCAATCCGTAGTCGATCCGGCTCCGGTACAGCTGGTCGCCCTGTTGCTTGCGCAGGGTTTCCAGATAATGGTAGGCGATTTCCGGCAGGGGATGCGGCTTGTCGGGCAGCGGCTCTTCCTTGGCCAGTTCGCAGGCCAGTTCATCGAAGCAGCCCGCCGCGCAGAGCTTGTCCAGAAGGAAGTTGCGCTTGGCCAGCAGCGCGTCGCGACGGCTGCCGGGGTGGATGAGTGCCGGGGCGTTGGGGAGGACGGCCAGCGTGGCGGATTCGGCCCAGGAGAGTTCATCGGCGGGCCGTCCGAAATAGCGCCAGGCGGCGGCTTCAAGGCCGACCACGTTGCCGCCGAACGGCGCATGGGCCGCATAGAGCGCGAGGATTTCGTCTTTGCTCAGATAGGCCTCCAGCCGCAGCGCGAGCAGGGCTTCCAGCACTTTTTCCCGCAGGGTCCGCGGCTGGTCGCCACGGCTCAGGCGGATGGTCTGCATGGTGAGGGTGCTGGCGCCGCTGCGGACCTCGCCGCTGCGGGCGTTGAGGCGCAGGGCGCGGGCCACGGCCAGCGGGTCGATGCCGGGATGGTAGCGGAAACGCTTGTCTTCGAACGTGATGATGGCCTTGGCGAATTTTTCGGGGACGGTGTCGGCGGCCGGGAAGCGCCACTGCCCGTCGGCGGCGATGCGGGCGCCCAGCAGATGGCCGTCGCTGCTCTCCAGCACCGCGCAGACCGGATCGTCGAAGAGCTTGCCCGGGCGCAGGGCCAGCGCGACGAGCACCAGCACGGTCAGCACCCCGGCCAGCAGGAGCAGATTCTTTTTATTATTCCGAAGCCAATCCAAACAATTATCCCTATATTTGCATTATATAGCAAAAGTAGGCAAAAATTCACTTGAACGATATGAAAAAGATCACCTTTGCCATGATCATGGTGCTCGCACTCTTCGGCCTCTGCGCCTGCGGCGGCGGAAGCGGAAGCAGCACCCCTGATAGCGTGGCCGACATCTCCCGGGAAATCCGGGTGGACGACCCGCTGACTGTACGTCTTTTCGACACTTTCAACCTGAAAGATGACGAGATGACGGTGACTGCGGCCAAGAAGGCCATCACAGTGTCTCCCAAAATCGATTTCGACGTCCAGATCGCCGATCCGCAGACCATCTGTATCATTCCGAAGAAACCCCTCGACTACAACACCGACTACAAGGTGACAGCCGACTTCGGGGCCATCGCCGGCAAGTCGCGCGGCAAGAAGACCTATACGGTCAAGACCCTCGCGCCGGTGCTGCTGTTCGACTACAGCAAGCTGACCGGCTACCCGGGCGTCGACGACCGCTATCATATCGACCTGGTCGTGACCTCGTCCGAGGTGCTCGACGGCAAATACCTGGAGAGCGGCTTCTCCGTGAAGGGCGCCGATGCCAATGCGGCCTGGATCCACTCCGATGACGGACGCACCCACTCCGTGACGGTGGGCAACATCGTCGCCGGCGACAAGAAGCTCATGGTGGAGCTGACCCACAACTGGCCCCGTTACGCCGCCGAAGGCTCCCGCCGCTACGAAGTGCCCGTGAAGGGCCAGTTCAACGTGGTGGACAGCGAAGTCAAGGCCGATCCCTACGGCTTTGAGATCGCTTTCTCCTCGGCCCTCGATCCCAAGCAGGATTTCAAGAGCCTGGTGTCGATGCCGGGAGCCGGACGCCTCTCCTTCATCGTCAACGAGAACGTCCTGAAAATCTCCCCGGCCGTCAAGGCGGAAGACAAGCAGTTCATCTCCATCAGCAAAGCCATCCGCAGCACCAAGGGCCAGAAACTCGAAGAAGATTTCGACCGCTGGTTCGCGGTTCCGAGCGGCGAGCCGATGGTCAAGTTCCTCTCCCGCGGCGCGGTGCTGCCTTCCTCCGGCGGCATGAACCTTCCCTTCCAGGCCATCAACTATGCGAAGGTACGCGTGCGCGTGAAACGCATCTATGAGAACAACGTGCTGCAGTTCCTGCAGGAAAACCGCCTCGGCGAGACCTACTGCTATACGGGCAATGTGGCGCGCGTGGTGCTCGACACCACCCTCACCCTGGGCGAGACCAACTCCGCAAAACTGCGCAACCTCAATACCTACGGCCTGAACGTGGCAGACCTGGTGAAGGTCCAGCGCGGCGCTATCTACCGCCTCGAGATCCGCGGTGTCGAGCCCCTGGCCGAATTCCAGGATGACCACTATGAGAGCGACTACTATTTCGGCAGCTACAGGGACTATGAGAACCGCGTCCGCAACCTGCTGGTCTCCGACCTGTCGGTAATCGCCAAGGGCTCCGGGAAAGGGGACTACACGGTGTTCGTGACCGATATCCTCACGGCACAGCCCGTGAACGGCGCCAAGGTGACGCTCTACAACGACGTGAATCAGGTCATTGCGGAAGGAACCACCGGTTCCGGCGGCCGTTTCTCCTGCTCGGTGAAGAACGACGAGGTCCGCACGGCCGTCATCAGCAAGGGCGAAGACAAGAGCTATCTGTCGATGAGCAGCGGCGCGGCCATTTCGATGAGCAGCTTCGACGTGGACGGCAACGCTTCGCGTCAGGGCCAGAAAGGCTTCATCTTCGGCGAGCGCGGTGTATGGCGTCCGGGCGACGACATCCACATCACCTTTGTCTCGATGCTCGACGAAGGCGTCCTGCCGGCCGGGCATCCGGTGACGGCCACCCTGAGCAACCCGCAGGGCCAGGTCATCGCCACGCAGGTCAACAACAACGGTTTCGACGGCATGTACGCCTTTACCTTCACCACCTCTCCCGACGCCCCGACCGGCAACTGGGAGGTTGCCGTGACGGCCGGCGGCCAGACCTGGTACAAGACCGTGAAGATCGAGACGGTCAAGCCCAACAACATCGTCATCGACCTGCAGCTCAACGACAAGCCCGTCATTCCGGGCAACGACGTACGCGGCGACATCTACGCCCGCTGGCTGGTGGGCAATCCCGCCAAGGACCTGGAGACGCGTGTCGACGTGACCTTCACCCGCGGTAAGACCGCTTTCGGCAACTATAAGGATTATGTGTTCGAAGACCGTTCCCGCAGCTTCTACTCGCAGGATATGGATCTGTTCAAGGGTCGGACCGACGCAAACGGCGTCGTCTCGTTCCGCACCACCGTCACCGCTTCGGGCAACGACGTGCCCGGCATGCTGACGGCCCTCTTCACCACCCGCGTCTTCGAGAAGAGCGGCGACTTCAGCGTCGACCGCTACACCACGACCCTCTCGCCTTACGACACCTACATCGGCCTGAACGTGCCCGTGCAGGAGAGCGAATGGGGCGAGGACTACCTCGACAAGTCCCGCAGCCATACCTTCAAGCTGGCTGCCGTGGATTACAAGGGCAACCCTGTCAAGCAGAATGTGAAAGTGAACGTCGAGGTCTACAAGATGGGCTGGAGCTGGTGGTGGAGTTCGTCCGACGGCCTGGCTTCCTATGCCAAGGATTCGTACAACCAGCCGTTCAAGGAAATGTCGGTGACGCTCACGGGCGGTGCCGGCGAGTTCAAGATGGACTTCACGAAAGAGGAGAGCGGCTTCTGGTTCTTCCGCGTGGTCGATCCGAAGGGCGGACACGCCACTTCTTCGGTCGTGATGGTGCGCAATTCCTATGAGTCGGCCGGCGAAGGCAGCGCCGACGCCGCCATCCGCCTGCCGATGACGCTCAACAAAGACAAGTTCAACGTCGGTGAGACGGCCAAGCTGGTCATCCCTTCGACCAGCGGCGCCCGCGCCCTGGTCTCCATCGAGAAGGGCGAACGTGTGCTCAAGTCGTTTTGGGTCGACTGCAAGGGCGACAAGACCGAAATCGACATTCCGGTCGAGGCCGGCATGGCACCGAACGTCTATGCCAGCGTGACGCTCATCCAGCCGTACAACAATACCACGAACGATGCGCCGATCCGCCTCTTCGGCGTGCAGCGCATCCTGGTGGAAGAAGCCGCCACGCATCTGCATCCGGTGATCGACATCGCCGCCGAGGTGCAGCCCGAGAAAGAAGTTACTTTCACGGTCAAGGAACAAGACGGCCGTCCGATGAGCTACGTGGTGGCCCTGGTCGACGAAGGCCTGCTGAGCCTCACACGCTTCAAGACGCCCGACCCGTGGAAGTCGTTCTATGCGACCGAGGCCCTCGGTGTCCGCACCTGGGACCTCTACGACCTGATCATCGGTGCCTACGGCGCCCGCATGGAGCAGCTCTTCGCCATCGGTGGTGACGGCGAAGGCGAAGCGGCCGTCACGCCCAACAACAAGGCCGACCGCTTCAAACCCGTGTCGATGTTCCTCGGTCCCTTCACCCTGAAGGCCAAGGGTTCCGACAAGCATACGGTGAAACTGCCGCAGTACATCGGCCAGCTCCGCGCGATGGTCATCGCCACCGACGGCCAGAACATGGGTGCTGCTGAGAAGAGCGTGATGGTCACCAAGCCGGTGATGGTCAAGGCCACGCTGCCGCGCGTGCTCGGTACGGAAGAGCAGGTGGGCCTGCCGGTGACGGTGTTTGCCAACAAGGACGGCGTGGGCCAGGTGACGGTCGAAGTGAAAGCCGAAGGCGCCCTCGAGGTGGCTGGCAGCAACACGGCGACGGTCAATCTGCCGAAAGCCGGCGAGCAGCTGGTGTATTTCACGCTGAAGGCCTCCGACGCAACGGGCATCGGCAAGATCCGGACCGTGGCCAAGGCTTCGGGTGATAGCTCGACCGAAGAGCTGGAGATTGACGTGCGAGACCCGAACCCGCGCAGCACCAATTCCATGGTGAAGCTGGTGGAAGGCGGCAAGACCGTCTCCGTACCCTTTGCCCTGGCGGGCCGTCCCGGCACCAACGATGTCGACGTGGAGGCATCCACCATTCCGCCGGTCGACCTCGACTATCGTCTCGGCTACCTGATGAGCTATCCGCACGGCTGCCTCGAGCAGACGACGTCGGCTGCGTTCCCGCAGCTCTACCTCGGCGACCTGGTCGAGCTTGACCGCGATCAGCAGACCCGTACGGGTGAGAATGTGAAAGCGGCCATCAACCGCCTGAGCTCCTTCGCCATCCCGTCGGGCGGCATGACCACCTGGCCGGGCACCTCGTCCTATCTGGGCGCCAATGTCTGGGCCACGGTCTACGCCACCCACTTCATGCTGGAAGCCCAGAAAGCAGGCTTCTCTGTGCCGGCTTCGCTGAAGAAATCGAATCTCGGCTACATGAAGACCGTGGCCTCCGGCAAGAGTTATGCTGCTGAAAGCCGTGCCTACGCCATGTATGTGCTGGCCCTGGCCGGTTCGCCCGACCGCAGCGACATGAACCGCCTGCGCGAAGACGTGACCAAGCTGCCGGAGTCGGCCAAGTTGCTGCTGGCCGGTGCCTATGCCCTCGACGGCAAGAAAGACGTGGCCCGCAACATCCTGCAGGCCACCCAGACCGGCACCGAGCGCTACAACCGCTTCTCCGATACCTACGACAGTGAAGAACGTCTCCAGGCCATCGCCGCGATGATCTACAACACCGTGGGCGACAAGGCGGCTTCCTTCCAGTGTGTGGAGCGCCTCTCCAACTGGCTCAACAAGCGTGACCATTACATGAGCACGCAGAGCACGGCCTGGGCGCTCAATGCCGTGGCCGACTACATGAAGACCAATTCCGTGGACGGCCTGAACGTGACGGTGAAGGCCGACCGTAGCAGTTCCACGCTCAAGGGGAACAAGGCCATCGCCCAGGGTTCGCTCGATCCGGGCAAAGGCAACTCGCTCAACCTTGAAATCACGAACAACTCCAAGGCGCCGGTCTATGTGGTGGTCAGCTCCACCGGTATCCCGGAGAAGGGTGAGGAAGTGGCGCGCGCCGACGGCCTGCGCCTGGTGGTGACCTACACGCTGCCCGACGGCACGGCGGTCGATCCTTCGAGCCTCGAGCAGGGCACCGACTTCATCGTCAATGCCTATGTGACCAACACCAGTGCGACGACCGACTACACCAACCTGGCGCTGACGCAGATCTTCCCGTCCGGCTGGGAGATCCAGGTGAACCGTGTCGACGGCTTCTACCAGGATTTCCGCGACGACCGTGTGTACTCCTACCTCTATCTCGGCAGGAACTCCACCTCGGTGGTGAAGACTCGTGTCACGGCCACTTACAAAGGCCGCTTCTACCGTCCCGCCACCATCTGCGAGGCCATGTACGACAACACAGTCGGCGCCTCTGTCCCGGGTGGATGGTGTGAGGTGAAATAGTTTCAGCGGAGCTATAAGGGCTGGGATCACCTTCGCCGGACAAGCCGGCTCGTCCCTCCCAAGCAAGCTTGGGCCCCTCCCGTTCATGAGCCACGGGCGGCTACGTTCCCCAGCCCTTATAGCTCCGCTGAAAAACTATTTCAGTAAAAAGAAAATATTTTTGAAAATAATTTTGCGGATTAAAAAAAATCGCATACCTTTGCAGCCCGTTTCGGAAAGAACGGGAAGTTCATTGAAAGAATAGGAAGAACAAGTACAAGCAAGTACCGATTTTAACACGATTAAAATCAGAAGAGCAAAGCGTTGATTTCTTTAAGGAAATTGAAAGTTGCAGGGTCCGACTTGA
>JAEETO010000043.1 GCA_016290385.1 Bacteroidales bacterium
AAGGATATATAGACAAGGCTTCTAAAAATTGTTATTACACGGACCATCAGATTTTTGAGCGCTACCACAAGCTCAATGTCCACCGTCAGGTGGAAAGAGCCGAGCAGATGACGATCAACGAGCTCAATGCGCTCAGGATGGGCGACTATATCGTGCATATCGACCATGGCGTAGGACAGTATGGCGGCCTGGTGAAAACCCATGTGGGCAACCGTACGCAGGAAGCTGTCAAACTAATCTACAAAGATGGCGACGTAGTTTTCGTTTCCATCCACTCCCTGCACCGCATCTCGAAATTCAAGTCGCGTGACGGCGAGCCGCCCAAGATCTACAAGCTCGGCAGCAAGGCCTGGGAAAACCTCAAGCGCAACACGAAATCGAAGGTCAAGGATATCGCCGAAGACCTCATCAAGCTCTATTCAGAAAGGCAGCAGGCCCGCGGATTCGCTTTTTCTGCTGACAATTTCATGCAGCGTGAACTGGAGTCTTCTTTCATGTTTGAAGACACCCCTGACCAGGCTTCGGCCACGGAAGCTGTCAAAGCTGACATGGAAAGCATCCATCCCATGGACCGCCTGGTGTGCGGCGACGTGGGATTCGGCAAGACGGAAGTGGCCATCCGTGCCGCCTTCAAGGCCGTGTGCGACAGCAAGCAGGTGGCCGTGCTGGTACCCACGACCATCCTGGCCTTACAGCACTGGCAGACTTTCAGCCAGCGACTCAAGGACTTCCCGGTCAAGATCGACTACATCAGCCGTATGCGTACGGCCAGAGAGATCAAGCAGATTGGCGAAGATATCGCTGCCGGACGCACGGATATCCTGATAGGGACCCACAGTATCCTGAACAAAAACCTGAAATTCAAGGATCTGGGCCTCCTCATCATCGATGAGGAACAGAAATTCGGCGTGGCAGCCAAAGAAAAGATACGGCAGATGAAGACCTCGGTCGACACATTGACCCTCACCGCCACCCCGATTCCGCGCACGCTGCAGTTCTCGCTCCTGGGTGCCCGCGACCTTTCGATCATCAACACACCACCGCCCAACCGCATCCCTGTCACCACGGAAGTCATCCGCATGGACGAAGATTACCTGGCCGATATCCTGAACCGGGAGCTCGAACGGGGCGGACAGGTGTATTTCGTGCACAATCGCATCGAGGATATCTACAAGATATACGACATGCTGCACCATATCTGTCCGAAGGCAGAGATCTGCGTGGCCCACGGCCAGATGGAACCCAAGGAGCTGGAAGAGAAAATCCTCAGGTTCATCGCCGGAGACTACGATATCCTGCTGTCGACCACGATCATCGAAAACGGCATCGACATTCCTAATGCCAACACGATGATTGTCAACCGAGCGCATCGTTTCGGCCTGAGCGACCTGCACCAGCTGCGCGGCCGTGTGGGACGCAGCAATGTCAAGGCCTTCTGCTACCTGGTCGTGCCGGAGGAAGAACGCCTGACCGACGACGCCCGCCGGCGCATCCGGGCCTTGGAGGCCTTCAGCGACCTGGGCAGCGGCTTCAACATCGCCATGCAGGACCTCGACATCCGCGGTGCCGGCAACCTGCTCGGTGCCGAACAGTCCGGCTTCATGGCCGAAATGGGTTTCGAAACCTATATGCGCGTCCTGCGCGAAGCGATGAACGAACTGGTCCTTACCCATCATGCAGACCATGACGATACCGTCATTCCGGGCTTGACCCGGAATCTTACCTATGAGCTGGATACCCAGGTCGATACCGACCTTGAAATCATGATCCCCGACAGCTATGTCAACGTGCCTTCCGAGAAAATCCGGCTCTACAAGGAACTCGACAGCATCAAGTCGGAAGACCTGCTCAAGCGTTTCACCGCCAACCTGGCCGACCGTTTCGGCTCGCCGGTTCCTAAGCCCGTACTCGAACTGATCGATGTGGTACGGCTGCGGATGATGGGCGGCAAGATGGGCATCGAACGCATCATCCTGAAGAACCATGTGATGCTGGCCTATTTCATTTCTGACCGCAAGCATCCTTTCTTCGAATCCGAGCAGTTCGGGGCCATCCTCCAGCAGCTGGCTGCCCGCCGTGATGGGATCAATCTCCTGGAAGCAAACGGAAAACTCTATTTCAAAGTGCCGGATATCGACTCGGTACAGGCGGCGGCGCGTGTTCTGGCTCCGTTTTTGGTATAATGTTTGAATTTTTATTACTTTTGCAATTCGTACATTCCAAGAACCAGTCCTAAGGTGAAGAAGATAGAAAGCATACTGGTTGTCGCTGCGGCGCTGCTCATGCTGTTTCCTGCACAACTGCGCGCACAGGATGATAACCCGCTCGCAGGCATTGGCTATTCGCCGTATTCCCTGTTCGGTTTCGGCGACCTGGTGCGTCAGGGAACCACCTACAACACCATGATGGGCGGCATCGGCATCGGTGACCGCAACGTCCGCAATATTAACATCCTGAATCCTGCCGGCATCACCGCGCGCGAGCTGAAATCCTTCATGGTCGATTTCGGCCTGGAGAACCGCAACGTCATTTACGAAGGCAACGCCGCACGTTCCATCAGCCCCACGGCTTCCGGCGTGCAGCGCTCGGCCAGCAATACCTTCAACATGCACAACCTGGTGGTGTCGTTCCCCATTGCCAGCCAGGGCGCCTTCAAGGTCGGCATCATGCCGTACAGCTCCGTCAATTACGATTTCGAGGCCCATGAGACTTCCGATGAACTGATTGCCAGCGTGGGTGACATCACTTATACCCGGACGGGACGCGGTGGCCTGTACAAGGCTTTCCTGGGCGCCGGCGTCACGCTTTTCGACAGGCTCAGCCTCGGTATCGACGCGAACTATTATTTTGGCAGGATCGTGCGGAGCAGCAGCGCCACTTTCGAGAATGCCACCTCGTACCGCTACCTCGAAACCGGCTGGCGCGACAACGTGAGCTGCTTCGGTGCCAAGGCGGGCCTGCAGTATTCCCAGCCGCTGACCAAGGCGCTGGTTGCCACTGTGGGCGTAACCTATGACTTCAACACGAAGCTCCGTGGTTCCCAGACCCGTTTCGCATATGGTGAATATTCGGCGACCGATACGATCTACCACAAGGTATCCAATCTGGAAAACTATGCGATCCCGGGTGAAATCGGTGCCGGCATCACGCTTCGTTACTCCGACCAGTGGATGATAGGTTTCGACTACACCCGCCAGGACTGGAGCAAGGTCGATTTCGGCGGTTATCCGGGCGTGGATTTCTCCACAGGTGTCGCGCAGAACTTCCGTGCGGGCTTCGAGGTGACGCCCAACCGTTACGACGTGCGCAGCGGTTTCGGCCATTTCCTGCGTCGCGTGACCTATCGCGGCGGTGCCTATCATGAGCGCTCTTTCATGCAACTGGGCGGTCATCCCGTGGCGGCGACCGGCATCACCCTGGGTTTCGGCCTTCCGGTTTTCCGCTATTACAACAGCCTCAATCTGGGCGTGGACATCGGCCAGCGGGGCACTTTGAAGAGCAACCAGATCCGCGAACGATATTTTTTGATCACGATATCGTTCAATTTGCACGATATTTGGTTTATCAAACCGTTGTATAACTAAATATTTACTAAATTTGCCAACCAACCTGAGAAAGATATGAAAAAGTTTGCCCTCATCCTCCTGACCCTGGTGCTCGCCGTACCTGCGTTCTCCCAGGGACGATTCGGAAAAGACAGCGCCGAATGTACGAAGTATCTCTCCTACTATCAGGAGCTTTACAAACAAAAGAATATGGCGGAGGCCGCGCCTTTCTGGCGCAAGGCTTTCTCGCTTTGCCCGCCTACGGCAAGCCAGAACATGATCATCAACGGCCAGGCCATCATCCGCTATGAGATCGGCCAGACCAAGAAGGACCCGGCCCGTTACAAACAGTTGGTCGACACGCTGCTGATGCTCAACGATGTCCGTGCGCAGTACTTCCCCAAGTATGCTGTCAAGAGCAAGGACAACAAGGCCATCGACGTGATCAATTACTATGGCAACGACCCGGAGGTGCAGTACACCGTCCTGACCGGCATCCTGGACGACATCAAGGGTGAAGCCAGCCCGATCGTCTTCGTCAAGCAGATGCAGTCGTGCGTCGAAATGTACCAGAACCAGAAGATTGACGCCGAAGCCGTGATGAACAACTACACCACCATCTCCGGCTATCTCGACGACAAGATCGATTCGAGCAACGATCCGAAGTACCGCGACGCCAAGCGCGACGTCGAGACCATCCTGATCGACAGCGGCGTAGCATCCTGCGACAACCTCGTGGCTCTCTACACCCCGCGCTTCGAAGCCAGCCCGAACGATGAGGCCCTCCTGACCAACATGGTCAAGATGCTCTCCAAGAGCGAGTGCATGAACACCGACCTTTTCCTCAAGAGCATCGTGGCCCTCAACGAGATCAACCCGACGGCCAGCTCCGTTTACGGCCTCTACCGCCTCTACTCTTCGCGTGACGAAAACACCAAGGCTGCCGAAGCACTGGAACGTGCCATCAGCCTGCTCAATCCCGACGATGTGGCGACCCGTGCCGAATACACCTTCGAACTGGCGACCTACTACTTCAAGAAATGCGGCAAGGCGGCTCCGGCCGTGGCCAAGGCGAAAGAAGTAATCGAGCTGGACGAGTCTTACAAAGGAAAGGCCTATCTGCTGATCGGTACCATCTGGGGCGGCCAGAAATGCGGTGGCGACGAAGTCAGCAGCCGCGCCAACTTCTGGGTGGCCGTCGACTATCTGCAGCGTGCCGCTGCTGCCGATCCTGAGGTGGCAGAAGACGCCAACTCGCTGGCAGCACAGTACCGTCGCTACTTCCCGAAGACCGAAGATGCCTTCTTCCTCGATATCACCGACGGCAGCGCCTACACCGTGAGCTGCGGCGGCATGACCGAACGCACCACGGTCCGCACCAACAAATAAGTGAAAGCGCAAGCTTTTCAGGTTCTTATCCTGGCCCTGTTCCTGTTCCCGGCATGCCGGGAACAGGAATCAGAGGCCATCGATTTTGTAGAGACCCCCGTCCAGGTGGTCCATGACCTGAATGTGCTCCAAACCGAAAAAGGAGAAGCGGCCATGCGCATGCATGCCCCGCTGATGCAGAAGTTCGATTATGTCAAGGATTCCGTGCACCAGAGTTACGAACTCTACCCCGACGGCTTTTTCGTGGATGCCTACACGGAAAACGGAGCACTGGAGACGTCGATCGTCTCAAAAAAGGCAAAACACATTACCACAAGGGACAATGAATCCTGGAGCGCCTTCGGCGACGTGGTGATCATCAATCATCTGAAGGGTGAGAAAATCGAAACGGACACCCTTTACTGGAATCGCGCAGAAAAGAAAATCTACACGGACTGCTATGTCCGGCTTTCCTCCGACAGCGGCCTCCTGCAGGGCTATGGCATGACCTCCGACGAGCGCGCCCGCAACTCTGTCATCCTCCGCCCCTTCGACTGGTACGCCGTGGAGCGCGATTCCACCTACTCCTACAACGATACCGTCAATTTCATCGGTCCAAAACATTGACGTCATTCCGGGCTTGACCCGGAATCTCTTTTTTTGTAAAAAAAAGTCATTTTCCGACTCAACGTTTTACCCTCTTTTTGCATCTAGTAACTGATTTTTGTGTACTTTTGCACTTCGTCCCGAAAAGGGCATGATTGGAAATAACACAAAGATTAATAACTAAAACTAAACTAAACATGGCGGTATTAGAGAAAATTCGCGTCAAATTCGGAATTTTGATCACAGTACTCGTCGCGCTGGCTCTTCTGTCGTTCATCCTTGATCCTCAGACACTTCGGTCGGCCGCCGATCGCTTTTCCTCAGACAACAAAGTGGGCTCGATGAATGGTAAGTCCATATCTTACCGGGAGTTCTACGAAGAACTTAACAACATTTCCGAGGTAGCCAAGTCCCTGGGCCAGAACCCCAGCTCGGAAGCAGAGCAAGCCCAGCTCCGCGATGCGGCATGGCAGTCGATTTTCGACAACGAAGTCTTCATTCCGAAGGCAACTTCCGCCGGCCTGGCCGTCGGATCCGATGAAATGGTCGACCTCACACAGGGTAACAACATCTCTCCCGTGCTGCTCCAGCAGGGTGTCTTCTCCGATGCCAACGGCAACTTCAGCCGCGAGGCCCTTGTCAATTTCGTACAGTCCATCGATGCCGATGAGACCGGCTCCGCAGCCCGTTACTGGTCATTCCTCGAAGAAAGCGTCTATCGCAACCAGATGTACGCCAAATACGGTTCACTGATTGAGAACAGCGACTTCCAGACCGAGATTGAGAAAAACCGCATGATTGCCGAAAGCAATGTGACGGCCGATGTCGATTTCGTGTTCTCCCCGCTTCCCTTCGATGCAGACACTACGGTCACCGTCACTTCCGACGAGATCCGCCGCTTCTACAACGAACGCAAGGAGCAGTTCAAGCAGCCGGCCAACCGTGACATCGAGTACGTGATGTGGGAAGTGGTTCCTTCCGCACAGGACTATGCCGACACGAAGGAGGAATTCGATGCCCTCTACGAAGACTTTGCCAAGGCAGAAAACCTGAAGGCGTTCGTCACCCTCAATTCCGACAGCAAATGGAATCCTTACTTCTTCTCGGAAGACCAGCTCGCCAGTGAGCCCGAATTCCAGGAGACCGCCTTCCATGCGCCGGTCGGCACCGTGAGCCCCGTGGTCAATCAGGATCGCGCCTACGCTGCCATCCGTGTCGCAGCCGTCCGCAACATGGCCGATTCCGCCCATGTATATTATAAGGTATTCCCCTTGACCAAAGAGGACGATGCTGATGCCTTCATCGCCGCTCAGCAGCGCAAACCCGATGTTTCGCAGTTTACCGAGATGGGCTGGCTGACGCAGGATGCCTTGTATGCCAACGGCCTGAGCGAGTTCGACCCGGTCTTCGATGCGCAGCAGAAAGTCATCAAGGTGAAAAGTGTAAACAACCAGGCCATCTTCGCGCTCTATGTTCCGGAGAAGACGAAACCCGTGAAGAAGGTTCAGGTTGCGACGCTCTACAAGAACGTCCTGCCGTCCGACGATACCTATCGTGACTACCAGATGAAAGCCGTGGAGTTCGCCGACGCCTGCGACGGAAAGCTGGCCAATTTCGAGAAGATTGCCCGTGAGCAGAACCTGCCCGTCGTACCTCTTAATAATATGACCCAGGCGAACCGCCGCATCGGCCCTGCCGAAAATGCGCGCGAAGTAGTCTATTGGGTGTTCGACAAGAAGACCAAGGAAGGCGACGTGTCCGACCTCAAGACCGTCGACAACAAATACTACTTTGTTACAGCTGTAACCAAAACGCGCAAGGAAGGCTACGCCGATATCAAGGACGTGGCATCCGACATCCGTACGGTCCTGATCAGCGAGAAAGCGCTCGACAAGCACGCCGCCGATGTCGCCAAGGAAGTGGCCGGCCTCACTTCGCTCGACCAGGTTGCAGAGAAATTGGGCACTACGGTAAGCCATTATCCGGGCCTTTCATTCGGCTCGGCCCAGTATACGCAGAACGACCCTGCCTTTGTCGGCGCCGCCTCGGTGGCCGACGAGGGAACCATCCAGACGGTCAAGGGTAATGTAGGTGTTTATGTCTTCGAGGTTTCAAACCGTTCGACAGGCAACTTCTTCTCCGCGTCTGATGCGGCCACGCAACAGGCCCGGACAGCATCGTATCACACCAGCATGTTACAGGATGTAATTGCCAATGAAGCAGAGATTAAAGACAATCGAGCCCGATTTTTTTAACATTTTTTCAACAATTGGTTGAAATTTTCCTCAAAAATTTGGACAATCAAAATATTATGTCTAATTTTGAGGCGATAAACTGTGTGCAAATTTTTAATGTTTAACCAATAAATAATAAACACACTTAACAAATTTTTTTATGAAAAAGATTATTTATTCACTGGTGATTATGATTGCTGCCGGCAGTCTTTTCACTTCTTGTATTGAGCAGGTGGAGCCCCTGGGTATCCAGGATCTGCGCTACGCCAAGGCTGAATACATCCGCGCACTGAAGGATCTGCGTGCAGCTGACGCAGAGTACCGCAGGGCTGAGGCCGCCGTCCAGCTGGCTATTGCCCGCTACGAGGACGCGCTGACCGCAGGTGTCAACGCTGACACCGAGTACCAGAAACTCCTCAACGAGTACCAGAAACTCGTGAACCAGGACTACGCTGGTGAGGTTGCTTACAACGAAGCTGAGCGTCTTGCCAAGCTCGACTCCCTGCAGAAAGCCATGGAAGTTCGTGAGCTGAACCACAAGAGAGCTCTCGCAGAGGCTGAGAAGGACATGAGAATCGCCCAGGAAGACCTCCGCGTCACGATCCGCAACATCAGCCTCGCATGCGGTGACCTGACCGCCAACGAGAAAGTTGCCATCTACGAAGCCGCCGCTGTTTACTACTACCTCCTCGAACAAGTCATTGTTCAGGACAGTGTCGTGAACGCTGCCCAGATCGAACTCGCCAAAGCTCAGGAATATGCGCTCCGCTTCTCCGACACCGCATGGTGCCCCGGCAAGCTTGAGCTCGTGAATGTCTACGAGCAGATCGAGCACGAGATCGCAATCGAGCAGGCCAAGATCGCCTTCTGGATGGACAAATATGAGAACCTCCCGGACACCAGCGCTGCTGTCGCAGTGTGGAAGGAGTATATGGACGGTTTCGCTGATGAAATCGACGAGATCAATCTCAAGAAGGCCCAGATCGTTGCTGACTCGACCGCTTACGCAGCCCTGATCAAGGAAGGCATCCGCGACTTCGACATCGCCGTCGCCGAGTGGATCGAAGAGAACTGGGTGACCGAGGACGGTGTGAATTATGTCCAGCCCGCTACCTCCGCCGGCAAGAAGCCGACCGAAGCCCAGTACACCTCCAAGAACGCTGACTCCCTGAAGATCGTCATGGTCAAACCTGAGGATCCGAAGGCTGCTGCCGCATGGGCCAAGTTCGTCTATCTGCTTACCAGCTACAAGGATGACAACTTCCCGGGCTCCAAGGCTTCCCCGGCCAACAAGGTCATCACCGTCAACGGTACTGAAGACACCGTCACCGTCATCGTCCGTCAGGATATGAAAGAATTCATCCTTGGTGCCGCCGGCAACGAGGAAGAGTCCCAGAAGTATGAATATACCGACAAGGACAAGAACAAACACACCCTCAAGGCCGACTACGGTCTCCTCGGTGTCTACGACATCCTTGCCCGTGACAAGGTCATCGGTGAGAACGCCAAACCGAGCGAGAAGCAGATTTCCGACGCCAAGAAGGCCATGGAAAAAGCCGAGAAGACTTGGGTGAACGACAGCACGATCCTCGCAGACGGCATCTCCAAGTTCGCCAAATTCACCAATGGTGAAGCTGACCTGAAGGCCCAGATCGAGAAGAACGGCAAGGGCGCCAAGGGCATGGTCAATGCAGTCATCGACCTGCAGAAAGCCTTCAAGGCTACCGGTACCAAGTTCACGAGCTTCGACCAGAACGACTCCACGAAACTCTTCGCTGCCCTCGTCGAATTCGCACAGAATCGTAAGAGCTATCTCGATTTCACCTCTTCTGTCGAGGAGATCGATCCGCAGGTCCCTGCCAAACGCGACTCCACGATCTTCTACTACAGCCAGGGCAAATCCGGCGCTGGCAAGCCGATCCAGGCTTCTGTTCCGTTCGACGAACTGAGCGAGGCCGACCTCAACGCTGGTGAATACGAGTACACCACCGCCAACCCTGGTGACGTCAAATTCGTCACGCCCGTCGTTGGTGATCCCGACACCATTGTCAACGCTTACGCCAACATCGTTGACCAGCTGGCCAGCGAGCTCTCCGTCATCTTCGACTACGCTAACGATACCGTTGACTTCTCGAAGTATGTCCCTGGTACCAATATCATGGCTACCGGTATGTACGGCAAGTACAAACTCGACAGCTGGGACAACCCGACGAAGATCCTGAACATCGACGGTACGGAATATGAGCCGAAGGCTCTCAAGGATGCCAAGCAGCACTTTGTTGACTCCATCAACGCCTATGTCGCTGCCTACCGTGCCTTCTGGGGCATGACGACGACTGAAGTTCCCAACTTCAAAGTCACCGACGCTGTCGTGAAAGACTACATTGACATTCTTGCCGATGAAAACGCCAAGGCATCTGATGTTACTGCGAAGAGGAATGCCCTCATCACCGCTATCAACAACCGTTGCCCGAACACTGTTCTGAAGGTTAACAGCTACTCGAGAAATACCTTCGTTCCTTACGCTGACCAGTACCCGATCGTGTACTTCCAGGGTGGTGCCATCATCCCGACCGCAGCTCTCTCCGCTGTCCTGAACTCCGTCGACCCGACGGCCAAGGGCAAAGGCGACAACTATATGGTCGGCAAGGTCGTCGAGAACGAGACCGCTATCTTCCGTAACAGCGCTACCGACTTCTGGAAATACATGAAGGCCGCCAGCGACTACTATGACCTCGTCAGCGCCAAGGCTTCCGAGAACCTGAAGCTCATCCGTGCCGAGATTAAGAAGGTGGAAGATGCTCTCGCAGCTGATGCTGAGCAGGCTGGCAAGCTCGATGAGAAGGCTTACAAGGCCGCTCTTGCTAAGTGGGAGAAGGCTGACGCTGCCGCCAAGGAATACTTCGCAGCCAAGAAGGCATTCGTCGGTGTCTATGACGTCGATGAAGAAGGCAACGAGATCCTGAACGATGTGTTCGCCGTCGTCAACCCGAGCAAGGCTGGCCGTGACACCGCCGTCCAGGGCAAGACGGCCTGGCTGAAAGCCAACGGTCTCGAGTCCCTCTTCGCCAAGAACATTATCGGCAACTACGCCGGCTGGAGAGAAGATCTCGGTGGCAAGCAGCTCGAAATCGCTGAAGCCCTCTTCGGTGACGAGCCTTGGGAGCAGTTCAACGAATGGAATCTCCAGAATGCTCAGTATGCCGAGCAGATCAAAGAGCTGAATGCCCTGAAGAAGAAAGCTGAAGCTGTCTACATGGCCAAGGCCAAGGTGGAAGGCTACAGAGATGCCGGCACCAGCGGTGCTACCGCTACGACGATTGAAGCCCTCTACAAGGCTTACGTGGATGCATACGAAGCACTCCAGAGAGAACTCGTCGTGTTCGATGAATTCGGCAATATCGATCCTGACAACAATACTGCCAAGATCAACAAGTCGTACAACAAGATTGACCGCCTGGCTCACGAGGCCGCTACCTACAAGAGCGATAAGCCTGACTTCGATCACCAGATCAACTACCTGCAGCACGAACTCGAGAAGGCCCAGAACCGCCAGAAGCAGATCAAGGATGCCCTCAAGCTCGCTAAGGAGAACTACGACCGTATCCGCGAGTACCTGCTCAGCCAGGATGGCGTAAGCTACGTGATCCCTGTGAGCACCGCCGATCTTGACGATGCCATCATGAACATCGAATACATCCTCCGTTCGCTCGGCCACACTGTCGCCGATGTCTACAGCGAGGTTGCTGACAAGATTGGAGCCTAATTTACCCTGAATAATCTACCGCAACAAAAAACGTTGTTAAAACGGACAATATGTTGAAAAGATTAAGCATACTTATCATGACGATCCTTCTGGTTGTGCCTGCGATGGCACAACCGAAGGAGGGTTGTGAATGTGTGTTTGCACCGAAGGCGGGCCAGGTCCAGTTCCAGCTGAACGTGGGCACTGGCCAGTTCTTCAACGACATGACCGGCCTGTACTACATGCTTCCTGACGAAGACGGTACGGCAATGGGCATCGGCAGCGACCGCAACACGCTGGAGCCGGGTACCTACGGCAACGCGTACATCAGCGGCGACCTGTCGAACCTGTTGGTGAACCAGGGGAGCCTGAACTTCATGACCCGCAACTACATGGTGGGAATGAAGGTGTTCGTATCAGACCACATCAACATCAACCTGAGCGGCGCCTACATGCTGAACCTGCAGCCCAAGAAAGACTTCATCGAGGGCGAGGCTTATGACATTGCAGGCTTGAACGTGAAGGACTATGATGTGAGCGAGACTCCCGCTACGGTCGGTGTCGGCGACATCTACGCCTCGAAGGCGATTCTGGGTGCCGTGACGAACAAGCTGATGGTGCAGCTGGGAACGGAATACTACTTCAACACGCGCAACGAACGGATTTTCCCGTACATCGGCGTGTTCGGACAGTTCAAGATGGCCCGCATCGAAAGCATCTATCCCTACACGGGACAGTACATGTCGACCGATCTTCCCGAAGGTGAAGGTTATCCCGACATGAACTACGAGGAAGTTGACATGTACCGCACATCCCGCGGTGGTCAGGCCCTCGGCTTCGGTGGCGGCATCAACATCGGCGTCGAGTACGCGCTGATGGAAGGCCTGTTCGTAGGTGTCGAAGTGGCGCCCGTGTGCTACCAGTACACCCTCCTCCACCTGCAGGTGGGCGGCCAGGATCCGTACTATGCCATGAACCACAACCTCCGTGCATTCGCATTCCCGCAACTCACATTCGGATTCCGCTTCTAATCTGACACTACGTCAGTACTGATAAAACCTAAGGGCGACCCGCAACGGCCGCCCTTGTTTTTTTTATGCCAGAAATGCGTTCAGTTCTTTTCGTAATTTCTCGAACCCAGCTGTAATACGACTTCTTTGTACTTTTCTCGGCTTCGTTCCATGCAAATAGGACCAAAGTTGTTTTTGGTTGATACCGGTCATTTTCTCAATGCCCGCCAGCGAAAATACCCCCGATTCTACATAATACTTCATCAAGCTTAGCGAATCGATCGTGTAGTTTATCTCAAATGGTTCGTCCAAAAAAGCAGGATATTTGAAACCTTCTTCCTTGGCAGTCTTCTTGTAAAAAGCCATTTGTTCTTGCATGTCATGCTTGGCTTCTTCAATGGTCCTGCCCACACCTGAGAATATTTCTTTTGTGCAGTACACATCAAATGTCCCGTCCTCTGCTCGCTCAATGATAGCTTCTATTGTTTTCATTTTAGCTTCATCTCTTTTTTGATTCGTCTTTCAAGTCCTTTACCAATTTCTTTTCCTTTATGATATGGAATCGGGTATGTTTGATTATCTTTTTGGTAGATTATATGACTTCCTTTTTGTCTTACTTGAGACCATCCGTTCTTTCTCACTAATGCGTGAAGTTCTTCGCATTTCATAGCAATACACAAAGATAGTAAAATCTCTATTAAACATTTATCAATTTGGATAGAAATATTACTAGTGTCTATCCTTTGATTAAGTCTACGGGAGCAAGCCTCGATGCGCGGCGGGCGGGGGTGACCCCGAAGAGGAGGCCGATGAGAAGGGCTGTGGAGAAGCCGGAGATGATGGCGCGGGGAGAAAGAAACAGCGGGAGGAAATCGATGGATCCCCCTTGTATGATCAGAATGGCCCGCAATAAAAGGAGAAGGAGTTGTACGAAAAGAATGCCCGTCCAGCCGCCGAACAGAGACAAAGCAAGCGCTTCACATAGAAACTGGCGGACGATGACGCGCCGCTTCGCCCCCAGCGCCCGGCAGATGCCGATTTGGGGCCGCCGTTCTTCCACGGAAACATAGAGCATATTCGCGATGCCAAAGCCACCGACCATCAAAGAAAAGATCCCGACAATCCATCCCAGTTTCGCCGCCATGCCGAAGAGACTGTTCATCTCGTCGAGCAGATAGGACAGCCGGTTGAGCGCAAAATCATCGCGCTGCCCCGGGCCCAGCCTCCGGCAGGCCCGCATCAGCGCCCGTACAGCACCCTCGTCGGCATCTGCCAACAGAATGCTGCAACGCGCAGCCTCGTCTTTCATCGTCCTTTCCGGCACCAGCCGGACGCGGTCGACATCGACCGTACTGACGGTATTCATGCCCGCTTTCGCGAAACGGCCGATCACCTCATATCTGACACCCTCGATCCAGAGCGATTCCCCACAGCGCAACGGCCCGTCTTTGCCGGTCCGGCTTTCGTCGCGACGCACTCCGGCTCCGACAATCAGAACGGGAGTCCCCTCCCGCAGCTCCCGCTCCGTAAAGCCCCGGCCCTCCGCCAGCGGCCCCGGCACCAACAGCTGCCAGTCTCCCGCGACACCCACGCGCTCTTTTCCATAACGCGCGAAGGCTATGCTGGAGAAAGCAGCTTCACTGTTTTGCGCGAGATAACGATATTCCCGCCACGATACTTCCGGACGCAAGGCGTAGTTCCACCAACGGAAATGTCCCCCATCGTCCAGATCGGGTTCCAGCGGCATACGGTCTACAAACAGGATATTGCTGCCATAGGCGGCAAATCCTTCCCGTATGCTGCGCTGCATGGCATCGACGAGCGTGAGAGCCGCAACGATCGAAAAAATGCCTGCTGCCACGCCCAGCAGCGAGAGCCCTGTACGAAAACGGTCGGCCTTCATTTCCCTGAAGGCCTGCGCCAGATCATCGCCCATCACAAATCCTCCTTCTCTGCGTCTGTCGTTTTACAATCCTATCTTTTTCTTGAGTCCCCGAAGGGTATCGAACGCATCGAGCGGGGACATTTTGTTGATGTCGATGCGGGTGAGTTCATCCTTGATGTCGAGCAGCAGCGGGTCGTCTAGCTGGTACAGCGAGAGCTGGACGCCCTGCGGCTCGGCCAGCCGCCGTTCACCCGAAAGGTCCGGAGCGGCCGCTTCCAGTTCCCGGAGCTTTTTCTCGGCTCGGTACACGACATCGGAGGGCATGCCGGCCAGGCGTGCCACGTGGATGCCGAAGCTGTGGGCCACGCCGCCGGGGCAGAGCTTGCGCAGGAAGATCACCTGGCCGTCCATTTCCTTGACAGAGATGTGGAAATTGTGAACACGGGTATACAGTTTCTCCAGTTCGTTGAGCTCATGGTAGTGGGTGGCGAAGAGCGTCTTGGCACGCGAATGCGTGTGGATGTGCTCAACGATGGCCCAGGCGATGGACATGCCGTCGAAAGTGCTGGTACCGCGGCCGATCTCGTCGAGCAGTACGAGCGAGCGGTCCGACAGGTTGTTCAGGATGGTGGCTGTCTCAAGCATTTCGACCATGAAGGTCGATTCGCCGCGGGAAATGTTGTCCGATGCTCCGACCCGGGTGAAGATTTTGTCCACAATGCCCATTTTCAGGCTTTTTGCGGGCACGAAACAACCCGTCTGGGCAAGGAGACAGATCAGGGCCGTCTGCCGCAGGAAGGCCGATTTACCGGCCATGTTGGGGCCGGTCAGGATGATGATCTGTTGCTGTTGGGTATCGAGATGCAGGTCGTTGGCCACATATTCCTCGCCTTCGGGCATGAGTTGCTCGATGACGGGGTGGCGTCCCTGCTTGATGTCGATGGAAAAAGAGTCGTTGAGTTCGGGACGGCAGTAGTGCTGGTCGTAGGCAAGCACGGCGAAGCCGGCGAGCACGTCGAGCCGGGCGAGCGTGCGGGCGTTTTGCTGGATGGCGGGAACCTGTGCCTGGATGGCAGCCACCAGTTCACCGTACAGCCGCGTTTCTAGCGCCAGAATGCGCTCTTCCGCGCCCAGAATGGTCTCTTCGTAATGCTTGAGTTCGGCGGTGATGTACCGCTCTGCTCCGACCAATGTCTGTTTGCGGATCCATTCTGAAGGCACTTTGTCCTTGAAACTGTTGCGCACTTCCAGATAGTAGCCGAATACGTTGTTGTAGCCGATCTTGAGCGAGCCGATGCCGGTTGCGTCGCGTTCGCGCTGCTGGATGTCGAGCAGTATCTGCTTGCCGCCATGGAGGGTGTTGCGCAATTCGTCGAGTTCAGACGAGACGCCGGGGGCGATCACGTCGCCTTTTCCCAGCGCAGCGGCGGCTTCAGGCAGCAATGTACGGGCAATCTGCTCAGCCAGCGCCGCGCAATCTTCCAGCGCTTCACACCAGCGCTCCATGTCGGGCCTGGCGATGGTGGCACGGATGGCGCCGCTGCTGCGAAGAGCGCGGGCCAGCTGCAGCGCTTCGCGCGGCAGCAGCCGCCCCGCAGCCGCCTTGGCCACGATGCGTTCCAGGTCGCCCACGGCTGTCAGCTCGTCGCGGACGATGTTGCGCATGTCGCCGTCAGCCAGGAAGGCGTCGACCGTATCGTAGCGGGCATTGAGCTTTTCGATGCTCTTGAGCGGCATCGACAGCCACTCCCTGAGCAACCTTCCGCCCATCGGAGTGCAGCAACGGCTCACCGCTTCGATCAGCGAGCGGCCTTCCGCTCCGGCCAGCGACTGGAACACTTCCAGATTGCGGAAAGTAAAGCGGTCCATCCAGACGAATTCCCCTTCATCGATGCGGGAAATCGAGCGGATGTGCCCGAGGGCCGTGTGCTGCGTCATTTCCAGATAGTAGAGCGTGGCACCGGCGGCAGCGATGCCTTGCAGCATCCGGTCGACACCGAAGCCCTTGAGGCTGCCTACGCCCAACTGCGTGCAGACTTTCTGGCAGGCCGATTCGGGGACGAACGCCCACGGGTCGAGCGGTGTGATGCAGGCCCGGGTGCCGAAACGCTGCCGGAAGCCTTCTACGAAAGAGCGTTCCACCAGCACTTCGTGCGGTTCCATGTTCCCGAGCAGCACCTGGATATAGTCGAGCGAGCCCTGGGCCACTTTGAACGCGCCCGTGGACACATCGAGCAGAGCCAGGCCCGCGTCTTTTCCACTGAAAGAGACAGCGGCGAGCCAGTTGTTCTCGCCCGCCTTGAGCAAGTTGTCGTTGTAGGCGACACCCGGGGTGACAAGTTCGGTAACGCCCCGTTTGACCAGTTTCTTCGCGAACTTCGGATCTTCGAGCTGGTCGCAGATAGCCACCTTGTAGCCGGCCTGCACGAGCCGGGGCAGATAGTTGTCGATGGCATGGTGCGGGATGCCGGCCATTTCGATGAACTGGCCGTTACCGGCGGATTTGCGGGTCAGCACGATGCCGAGCACGCGGCTGGCCGTAAGCGAATCCTCGCCGTAGGTTTCGTAGAAATCGCCGACACGGTACAGCAGCAGGGCTTCGGGATATTGTGCCTTGATCTCGAAATACTGCTTGAGCATCGGTGTCCCCGGTGTGTTTTTCTCTTTCATTGAGAGCAAAAATACCGAAAAAATCGACGCAGAATACTATCTTTGTAAGACAATTTTCGGGGGCGACCTGGAAAAAACCTCGAAGAAACGCCTGACAAATCTGTAAACAACCTATAAAAATGAAAAAACGTTTGCTTGCCTGCGGTCTGATCGCCGCGCTGCTGCTTTCGGGCTGCCACAGTGCCGAAAAGGAATTTGAAAAAGATATGGGTGCATATCTTGCTGAAATCGAGGCCGCCGGTGTCACCTGCGCCGTAGTCAAAGACAACAAGGTGATCTATCACCACAATTTCGGCGTGAAAGACCTTGCGACGAAGGAACCCGTCGACGACCAGACGCTCTGGCGCATCGCCTCTATTTCCAAGTCGTTTACCGCCACCAGCCTCCTGCAGCTGGTCGAACAGGGCAAGCTCTCCCTGAAAGACGATGTGAGCGACCTGCTCGGCTTCACGGTCCGCAATCCCAAGTATCCCGACATCCCCATCACCCTCGAGATGCTGCTCTCGCACACTTCCAGCATCAACGACAGCCAGGGCTACTGGACCACCATCGACATCATCAATCCCGACATCAACACCTCGGCCGGAGAATGCTACAATGATTATGCACCCGGCAGCGGCGGCTATGAATACTGCAACCTGAATCTCAACCTGGCCGGAACGATCCTCGAGCGCGTGTCGGGCGAACGCTTCGACCAGTATGTGGTCAACCACGTGTTGCGTCCGCTGGGCCTCTACGGCGGCTATTGCGTGGATTCGCTCGACAAGAGCCGCTTCGCGCACCTTTACTCCTGGGATGCGGACAATCAAAAATTCGTGGACAATTATGACGAGGCCTATGCGCCCCGCAGCGAGAAAGTGGCTAACTATAC
>JAEETO010000044.1 GCA_016290385.1 Bacteroidales bacterium
AGGCTGATGCTCTACCAACTGAGCTACTTCCGCAAGGCGCTGGCTACAGCGCATAAAAAAAGTGGGCAGAGATGGATTCGAACCACCGTAGGCGTGCGCCAGCAGATTTACAGTCTGCCCCATTTGGCCACTCTGGTATCTGCCCAGGTTTCTCTCAGTCAGCGTTTCAAAGCTCGTCGAGCCGATGGAGGGATTCGAACCCACGACCTGCTGATTACAAATCAGCTGCTCTGACCAGCTGAGCTACGTCGGCTGTTTGGGACTGCAAATATATGGACTTTTTATCAACCTCCAAAATATTTTTAAAAATTTTCATTCAAAAGCGCCTGATACACCGAATCTGTATCCATACCGCACTCCTGATAGAGTTCTGCCGGGGTTCCCTGCTCTATGAAACGGTCGGGAATGCCCAGTCCGGTGAGGGTGCAATCGAGGCCGTTGGCGGCGATGAATTCGGCCACCACGCTGTAGAGGCCGCCTTCTACGGCGCCGTCCTCGAGCGTGACGATATGCCTGCAGCGGCTGCACGCATCCTGCAGGGCGGCGGTATCGACAGGCTTGAGGAAGCGCATGTCATAATGGAGGATTTCCAAGCCCTTTTCGGTGCCGGCACGTTCCACGGCCCTGACACCGTTCATGCCGATCGCACCTATTGATAATAGTGCGACACCATTGCCTTCGTGCAGCTTGACGGCGGTGCCGGGTTCGATATAGTTGAAGGGCCGGTCGCGCCAGGGGGTTCCGTGGCCGTAGCCGCGCGGATAACGGATGACGGTCGCGCCATAGGCGGGCTGCGTGGCGGAATACATCATGTCGCGCAGGGACGCTTCATCGAGCGGTGCGCAGAGCGTGAGGTTGGGAACGGGCCGGAATGCCGCCATGTCAAAGACGCCGTGGTGCGTCGCCCCGTCTTCGCCGACCAGGCCGCCCCGGTCGAGGCAGAGGATCACCTTGAGTTTCTGGAGCGCGACGTCGTGGATCACGCTGTCGTAGGCACGCTGCGAAAAGCTGGAGTAGATGTTGCAGAAGGGGAGCATGCCTTCGGCGGCCAGCCCGGCCGAGAAGGTGACGGCGTGCTGTTCGGCGATGCCCACGTCGAAGACGCGGTCGGGCATCGCGGCCTGCATGATGGTCATGCTGCATCCGGAGGCCATGGCGGGCGTGATGCCGACGATACGGCTGTCTTCCCGTGCCAGGTCGAGCAGGGTGTTGCCGAACACTTCCTGGAACTTGGCGATGTCGCTCTTCTTGCCGGTGCGTTGTCCGGTCTCCACGTTGAAAGTGCCGGGGGCGTGCCAGATGGTCTGGTCCTTTTCGGCCGGCGCGTAGCCTTTGCCCTTGGTGGTGATGACATGCAGCAGCTTGGGTCCCGGGATGTCCTTGAGGCGACCGAGCATGTAGGTCATGGTTGCGATGTCGTTGCCGTCCACGGGGCCGAAATAGCGGAAACCCAGCGCGTCGAAGAGTGAGAAGGTGTCGCCGCCCTGCTTGACCAGGTTGCGCTTGGTGTTCTTGATCATCCGCTGCAGCCATTTGCGGACGCTGCCGGCGCCCAGACGGTCCCAGACGCTCTTCTTGAGCCGGTTGTAGCGTTCGTCGGTCGTTATCTTGAGCAGGTAGTTGTGGAGCGCGCCGATGTTGTCGTCGATGGCGATCTGGTTGTCGTTGAGGATGACCAGCAGGTCGGCCTTGAGGCTGCCGGCATTGTTGATGCCCTCGAAGGCAAGACCGCCTGTCAGTGCGCCGTCGCCGATGACGGCGATCACATGTTCCTTCCTGCCTTCCAGCTGCGCGGCGACGGCCATGCCGAGCGCGGCGGAGATGGAGGTGGAGGAGTGTCCGGTGCCGAAAGAATCGTACGGGCTTTCGTCCCTCCGGGGGAATCCGCTGATTCCGTGATATTTGCGGTTCTGCTTAAACGCTTCTCGCCGACCCGTCAGGATCTTGTGTGCGTAGGCCTGGTGCCCGACGTCCCAGATCACCTTGTCATGGGGCGTGTCGAATACTTTGTGGATGGCGACGGCAATCTCCACGGCACCGAGGCTGGCGCCGATATGGCCGGGGTTCTCAGCACAGCACTGGATGATATAGCCGCGCAGTTCCTCGCAGAGTTGCCGGAGACGTTCGTTGTCGAAGTCCCGGATTTGGGACGGGTCGTCGATGTTTTCCAGCAGGGCCACGCTATTGGCGGATTAAGGTTTGCTCGCGGTCGGGACCGAGCGAGAGGATGCGGACCGGGACGCCGACCTCCTGCTCGATATAGGCGATGTAGGCTTTGAATTCCTCCGGAAGGTCCGCTTCCCTGCGGCATTTGCCCAGGTCGCCCTTCCAGCCTTTGAATTCTTTGTAGACCGGTTCGATGTCGGCAAAAACGTCGTAAGGGACGCGGTCGCAGCGCTTGCCGTCCACGCGGTATCCGCAGGCCACCTTGACGGTGTCGAAGCCGTCGAGCACGTCGGCCTTCATCATGATGAGATCCGTCACGCCGCTGATCATCACGGCGAATTTCAGGGCGGGGATGTCGAGCCAGCCGGTGCGGCGGGGACGGCCCGTGGTAGCGCCGAATTCATGGCCGCGCTGCCGGAGTTCTTCGCCCGTGGCGTCGTTCAGCTCAGTCGGGAAGGGACCGCTGCCCACGCGGGTGCAGTAGGCCTTGAACACGCCGTAAACCTTTCCGATGCGGCGCGGGGCCACGCCCAGGCCGGTGCAGGCGCCGGCGCATGCGGTCGAAGAGGAGGTGACGAAAGGATAAGAGCCGAAATCGACGTCGAGCATCGAGCCCTGGGCACCTTCGGCAAGGATGGCCTTGCCTTCGTCGAGCAGGGCATTGGTCTCGTATTCCACATCGATCAGGGGGAACGACTTCAGGTATTCCACGTCTTCCATCCAGCGGGCTTCCGCTGCGGCCAGATCGAAAGGATAAGTGAACTGGTATTGCGCCAGGCGGGCGAGGTGTTTCTGTTTCAGCGTATCGTATTTGAGCCGGAAATCTTCGAGCAGGTCGCCCACGCGCAGGCCGTTGCGGCCGGTCTTGTCGGAGTAGGCCGGGCCGATGCCCTTGAGGGTGGAGCCGATCTTGCTCTTGCCCAGGGCCGCCTCGTCGGCGGCGTCGAGCAGCTTGTGCGTCGGCAGGATCAGGTGCGCACGCTTGGCGATGCGGACACGTTCGCGCACCGGGACGCCGAGCGCCTCGATGGCTTCGCATTCCTGCCGGAAGATGGTGGGGTCGAGGACCACGCCGTTGCCTATGATATTGATGGCGTCTTTCCGGAACACGCCGGAAGGGACCGAGTGAAGCACGAAGCTCGTGCTGCCGAACTGGATGGAATGGCCCGCGTTGGGACCTCCCTGGAAGCGTGCCACGACCGGGTACTGCGCGGCGAGCACATCCACGATTTTACCTTTTCCCTCGTCTCCCCATTGGAGACCAAGAACCACGTCGAGAGTCATCTTAAGAAAGAAATGATGGTTTTTACGCCGCTAAGTTACGATTAATTTTTATATTTGTAAACGCAAAAAAGTATGAACGTATCTCTGATATGACAGCACAAGCAACCCAAACCACTTTGCGGGATTCGGCGACGATCCGATGGATCGCCCTGCTCCTGCTGGCGCTCGGCATGTTCTGCGCCTATATTTTCATGGATATCCTTTCGCCTATCAAGGACCTGATGGAATCCACCCGCGGGTGGGACTCCAAGGCCTTCGGCACGATGCAGGGTTCCGAAACCTTCCTCAACGTCTTCGTCTTCTTCCTGATCTTCGCCGGCATTATCCTGGACAAGATGGGCGTGCGCTTCACCGCCGTCCTGTCGGGCGCCGTCATGCTGGCGGGCGGACTCATCAAATACTACGCGGTCAGCGAAGCCTTCTTCGGATCGGGACTGGAAAACTGGTTTACCGACAACCTGAACTGGCATACCGGCGTCAAGTTCATCGACGACATCCTGCCCTTCTACCAGGGGATGCCCGCTTCGGCGAAGATGGCGGGCCTGGGATTCATGATCTTTGGCTGCGGCTGTGAAATGGCAGGTATCACGGTCAGCCGCGGTATCGTCAAGTGGTTCAAAGGCCGTGAGACAGCCCTGGCCATGGGCTCCGAAATGGCGCTGGCGCGTCTGGGTGTGGCCACCTGCATGATCTTCTCGCCTTATTTCGCCAAGCTCGGCGGACAGATCGACGTCTCCCGTTCCGTGGCTTTCGGCGTAGTGCTGCTTTGCATCGCCCTGATCATGTTCATCACCTATTTCTTCATGGACAAGAAGCTCGACAGCCAGACGGGCGAAGCAGAAGAGAAAGACGACCCGTTCAAGGTGTCCGATATCGGCAAGATCCTCTCCAGCCTGGGCTTCTGGCTCGTCGCCTTGCTCTGCGTGCTGTATTACAGTGCCATCTTCCCGTTCCAGAAATATGCGGTCAACATGCTGCAGTGCAACCTGACCCTTTCCGAGCCTGCCGCGGGCAGTTTCTGGGCCGGTGAGAGCGTGACCATCATCCAATACATCATCATGCTCGTCGTAGCGGCCTGCGCTTTCTCGAGCAACTTCATCAAGAAAAACAAAAGCCTGAAGTTCGGCCTCATGGCCGTGGCCGTCGTGGCGCTCGTGGTGTACTGCTACATGGGCTTCATGCGCGGCACTGCCGAGACCATCTTCGCCGTGTTCCCGCTCCTGGCCGTGGCCATCACCCCGGTACTAGGCAACTATGTGGACCATAAGGGCAAGGCCGCCACGATGCTGGTCCTGGGCTCGCTGCTGCTGATCATCTGCCACCTGACCTTCGCCTTCGTGCTGCCGCTCTTCAAGGGCAGCGCGGTCGGCGGCACGATCGTGGCCTATGCCACCATCCTGGTCCTCGGCGCCTCGTTCTCCCTCGTGCCGGCAGCCCTCTGGCCTTCCGTGCCGAAGCTGGTCGACGAAAAGATTATCGGTTCGGCCTACGCGCTCATCTTCTGGATCCAGAACATCGGCCTGTGGCTCTTCCCGATTCTCATCGGCAACGTGCTGACCAGCACCAACGCGCCCGGCACGCCGCCCGACTCGCTCAACTATACCTGGGCACTTGTGATGCTGGCCTGCCTCGGCGTGGCCGCCCTGATCATCGGCCTCTACCTGAAGGTGGTCGACCGGAAGAAGCACCTCGGCCTGGAAGAGCCCAACATCAAGATCAATCTTTAGCATTACGATATGACAACTGAACCCAAGTCCTTGAAGACAAGCAAGATCGCCTGTTGGCTGGCGCTTGCCTGCCTGGTGGTGCCGATGTTCGGCTCCTACTTCTTCGACGATATGTTCTCCACCGTGTCGCAGATCTTCAAGAATCCGGAGATGCTGCAGCTCGGCTGGAACTCCCAGCAGTTCGGCTTCTATGCCGGCGGCTACTCGTTCCTCTGCGTCTGGGGCGGCCTGATCATCTGCGGCGTCCTGCTCGACAAGTTCGGCGTGCGGATCATCGGTTCCGTGTTCGTAGGCCTGATGGTGCTCGGTGCGGCCATCGTCACCTGGGCCATCTCGACGCCCGGGCTGACGCCCGGCAAGTCCCTTACCATCGCCTACGTGGGCTGCATGCTCTTCGGCCTGGGCAGCGAGATCGCCGGCGTGGCGGTCACGCGTTCCATCGCCAAATGGTTCAAGGGAAAGAACGTGGCCCTGGCCATGGGCCTCCAGCTGGCCATCGCCCGCATCGGTACCGGCCTGGCCATGCTGCTCGCTCCGGTGCTCGTGCTCAAGAACCATGCGGAAGGGACGATGTACACACTCTCCGAAACCAACAAGCCGGCTATCGTGGGCCTGACGCTCCTGTTTATCGGTGCCATCCTCTGGGCCGTCTTCGTGGCCATGGATGCCAAGTACGACCACCAGGAAGGCATCCGTACGCAGCGCGGTGAGGTGAAGGAGGAAGACAAGTTCAAGTTCTCCGACATCTGGAAAGTCCTCAGCAACCCGCGTTTCATCATGATCGCGCTGCTCTGCGTCTTCTTCTACTGCTGTGTCATCAGCTTCAAGAAATTCGGTACTTCGATCATCATCCCGCGTTTCGACCTGGATGCTTCCACGGCTTCGGTGATGATCTCGATGATTGCCTTCGCCCCGGTGCTTTTCACGCCGCTCTTCGGCGCGCTGGTCGATAAAGTGGGCAAGGCCACGACCTGGATGATTACCGGTGCCGTGCTGGTCTTCTGCGCGCACATGATCATCTGTTTCGCGCCGAGCCTTCCGTTCTACGGCTACCTGTCCATCGTCTTCCTGGGCATCGGCTATTCGCTGGTCCCGTCCGCGATGTGGCCGACCGTCCCGAAGATCATCCCGGAGAAGAACCTCGGTACGGCCTACTCGATGATCTACTGGATCCAGAACATGGGCATGATGCTCGTCCCGATCTTCGTGGGCCGCATCATGACGAAATACGTCGGCGACGACATCGCCGCCGCCGTCCACTCCGAATACATCTTCATCTCCCTCGGCGTGGTCGCCATCACCGTCGCGGTGTTCCTCTATTTCAACTCGAAGCAGCACCCCGAACTCAAGATCGACCGGCCATCGAAAGAATCGGCGTAAAAAAGAGAGCCGCTCATCGAGCGGCTCTCTTTTTTACGCGCCCCGTAAACCTAGAACGGAAGGTCGTCGGTACCTTCGTCGTTCAGGTCGGCGGGGTTGACGATGGGCGTAGTCTGCTGGGGCTGGGATTGCTGGGCGGGCTGAGGCTGGGCAGGCGCGTTGTAACTGCCGTAGTTAGGCTGCGAGGGAGCCGCGCCGGCATTGTCGCCGCGGCGGCCCAGAAGTTGGATGCTGTCGGCCTGGATTTCCGTCACGTAACGCTTCTGCCCGTTCTGGTCGTCCCAGCTGCGGCTGCGGATACGTCCTTCTACGAAAATCTGGCTGCCTTTACGGATATAGTTCTCGGCCAGATCGGCCAGCTGACGCCATGCGATGATGGTGTGCCACTCAGTAAGCTCGCGCGATTCGCCATTCCTGTCCTTGTACCGTTCGCTGGTAGCCAGCGTGATGGTGGCAACCGATGCGCCACCCTGCAGGTGCCGGATTTCCGGATCCTTCCCTACATTTCCAATCAATAATACTTTATTCAGTGACATAACTCAAAAATTTGTTAAAAATAAGGATTATCTTCCATATCTGCAAAAATAATTGACAGCCGCCGCACCCGGCGGTCAAAGCCTGGCACATGGTTCATATTGAGCGGATGCGGCGGCTGTCCGGGGGCTTTAGTTCCGCGCGATCAGTTCACGCAGATAGGTCTCATGCTCCTTTCTGAGAGACCGGGCCCTGTCGGACAGGTATCCCTCCAGGGGCACCGTGTGCGACAACCGCAATTTCTTTCGGATATCCGCCCGTTTGTTGTAAAAAGTATGTTCATGGTCATAGCCCAGGATCTTGCTGATGCAGACGGGATCGAGCCCGACCGTGAGCATTCCGCACAGGACGAGTTCGCTGTGGGTCAGTTCGGGGCATTCCCTGACCAGTTCTGAAAGCAGTCCGCTGTCATAGAGATTGGCAAGGACCAGGAATGATTCCTTGATGATGCGGCCTTCGCCGCGGGGTGAGATGAGAATGTTGTTGAGTCGTTTGGCCAGCAGATACTGGCTTTCTCCGCTTTGCGCCGAAGCGTTGGCGATGTCGGACAACAGTTCTACCAGGGTTCGAGTTGCCGGATCGACCCGGGCCCTGTCGGTTCTGATGAAAGAGAGAAGATCCTGAAAATCTTTTTTCTGGCGAGAGAGCAGGACGAAGAGAGCAACAATCAATCCTGCCGTTGCAAAAAAAACAGGATGAAGAGAAAAGTCTTCATATTCATAATTATTTTATAAAGCGCAGCAGGCCTTGACACGCTCAGCGTCTGGCTGGATGCCGGTCATCAGCTCGTAGCCGCCAATGGCCTGGCCGGCCAGCCATTCCATCCCTGAAATATAGGTGACGCCTTCCGCCGCACAACGGTCCTGGAGACAGGGGTCCTTGTAATTGGCTTCCACTACCACCTTCCCGGTCAGCTGGAGTTCGTCCAGCAGGTCGATTTTCATCGGCAAAGCGTAAATGAGTATCCGGGTGGAAGACATCTGCTCAGGGACCTGCTCCAGCCGGATCGGGATCATGCCGCCTCCCGTAAAACAGAACTCGCGGGCCTTGCGAAAATCACGGTTGGCTACGCGTACGGCCATTTTCAGTTTCAGGGCGGCCAGTGCAGCGGCTTTACCGGCACCGCCGCAGCCTATCACCAGTACGTGCGGGCGCTCCTTCTTGTCGGCATAGGGTTCCAGCATCCGCTTGAGCGCCCAGAAATCCGAGTTGTAGCCATAGATCTTCCCGTCTTTCTTCTTGAGGATGTTGACGGCAAACAATTCCCGTGAGATGGTGTCCGCCACATCGACTTTCCGGAAGGCGTCTCCCTTGAACGGCGCGGTCACGTTGACAGCTTCGTATTCGTCAAGGAAACGACGGTAGGCACGCTCGAAATCTTCCTCTTCAATCAAGTCATAGGTCATGTCCGAATCGGGATAGGCGGCGCGGAACATCGCCGGGCTCTTGCTGTGGGAAATGGGGTAGCCGATCAGTCCGTATTTCATGGGTGTTGTATTTACTGGTTGCGCTGGCGGACCGCCTCGTAAGCGAGGATGGCCGCCGAAACCGATACATTGAGCGAATCCATGGCTCCGGCCATCGGAATGCGGATGTGGGCATCGGCCCGTTCGCGCCAGAAAGGCGACAGGCCGGTATCCTCAGCGCCGAAAACGATGGCGGTGGGACGCACCATGTCGGTGTCATAATAGAGTTTCGAATCCTGCAACTGGGCCGTCAGGATGGCGATGTCGTGGGCGGAGAGCCAGTCGAAGGCTTCCTGCGAAGAGCAGGCTACCGTCGGAACGGAAAACAGGGCGCCGAGGCTGGCCCGGATCAGGTTGGGATTGTAAAGATCCGTAAGCGGGTCGCACACCAGCACGGCATCCACGCCGGCAGCGTCAGCGCTGCGCAGCACCGCGCCCAGGTTACCGGGCTTCTCGACCCGTTCCAGGACCAGGACCAGCGGTGAATCAGAAAGCGGAAGGTCGGCGAGCCGGCGCTCCTGCACCCGCATCACCGCCACGATGCCTTCCGTGCCGCCGCGGCAGGCGATCTTCTCGTATAGTCGTTCGCTTACCAGAAAATCGGCCTGGTCCGCTTCTGGCTCGCCTTCGCGTACGAAAAGCGTCTCGGTCTGCCAGCCGGCAGCCCGCGCCCGCTCGTATTCGCGACGACCCTCTACGACAAAGAGCCCGCGGGCTCTGCGCTCGCGGGACTTGGTCTCCAGATTCAGGAGATCCTTGATTTTAGGGTTCTGCGGGGAAGTGAGAAGCTCCGCCATGCGGCTATTCGGATTTCTCTTCTTTCGGGGCGGTCTTCTCAGGCCGCATCTGCGGGAAGAAGAGGACATCCTGGATGGTGGAAGAGTTGGTCATCATCATGGTCAGACGGTCGATGCCCATGCCCAGGCCGGAGGTCGGCGGCATGCCGTATTCCAGGGCGCGGACGAAGTCCATGTCGATGTACATGGCCTCGTCGTCGCCGGCATCCTTGAGCTTGACCTGCTCGTTGAAACGGTCGAGCTGGTCGATGGGGTCGTTGAGCTCGCTGTAGGCGTTGGCCAGTTCCTTGCCGTTGACAAAGAGTTCGAAACGTTCGGTCAGGGCGGGATTCTCGCGGTGGCGTTTGGTAAGCGGGCTCATCTCCACGGGATAGTCGATGATGAAGGTGGGCTGCACGAGGTTCTTCTCGCAATACTCACCGAAGATCGCGTCGATCAGCTTGCCCACGCCCATCTCAGGCTTGATGGGGACGTTCAGCTTGTTGCAGGTCTCCCGCAGCTGTTTTTCGTCCATGCCGGCGATGTCCACGCCCGCATATTCCTTGATGGCGTCAAGCATAGGCAGCTTGCGGTACGGCGCCTTGAACTCGATCTCGTTGCCCCAGACCTCGAACTTCGTCTTGCCGTTGATGGCCATGGCGATGCGCTCGAGCATGACTTCCACAAACTTCATCATCCACTTGTAATCCTTGTAGGCCACGTAGATCTCCATGCAGGTGAACTCGGGGTTGTGGGTGCGGTCCATGCCTTCGTTGCGGAAATCCTTGGCGAACTCGTACACACCCTTGAATCCGCCCACGATCAGGCGTTTCAGGTAGAGTTCATTGGCAATGCGCATGTAGAGCGGGATGTCGAGGTAGTTGTGGTGGGTGATGAACGGACGGGCCGTGGCGCCGCCGGGGATGGACTGCAGGATCGGGGTCTCGACCTCCAGATAGCCGTGCTCATTGAAGTAATCGCGCATGGTGTTGATGATCTTCGTGCGTTTCTGGAAGATCTCTTTTACCTGCGGGTTCACGACCAGGTCCACATAGCGCATGCGGTAGCGAAGCTCCGGATCGGTGAAACCGTCGTGGACGGTGCCGTCGGCGTCCGTCTTGACGATGGGCAGCACGCGGAGCGACTTGCTCAGCACGGTGAGGCTTTTGGCGTGGATCGAGAGTGCACCGGTCTGGGTGATGAAGGCATAGCCTTCGATGCCGATGATGTCACCGATGTCGAGCAGTCTCTTGAAGACCGTGTTGTACAAAGTCTTGTCTTCGCCGGGGCAGATCTCGTCGCGTTTGACGTATACCTGGATGCGGCCGCAGTCGTCCTGCAGCTCGATGAAGGAAGCCGCGCCCATAATGCGGCGGCTCATCATCCGGCCGGCGATCACGACGTCGTTGAAATTCCCTTTTTCGGGATCATAGCCCGCCTTGATCTCCTCCGTGGTCGTGTTGACTTTGAATTCTGCAGCGGGATAGGGATTGATGCCCAGTTCCTGAAGCTTCTGCAGGGAAGCGCGTCTATTGAGTTCCTGTTCGTTGAGGTCGGTAATTTCCATCTGCTTGGTCAGTTTAGGTCCACAAAGTTAGTATTTTTTGCGAATTACCCGACATTTTTGTTATATTTGCAAAATATTGGAGTAATTTATGGGTATCGAAAAGAAATGGGTCGTCAAAGAGCAGGGCAATCCTGCTTCCGTCCGCCAGCTGGCACAAGAGCTGGGGATTGACCAGGTTCTGGCCAACCTGCTCGTGCAGCGCGGCATCGATACTTTTGCCAAGGCCCGCGAGTTTTTCCGTCCTGACCTGAGCATGCTCCACGACCCGTTCTTGATGAAGGACATGGACAAGGCCGTCGACCGCATGGACAAGGCCATGATAGGCAAGGAACGCATCCTGATCTACGGCGACTACGACGTGGATGGGACGACGGCCGTCTCGCTGGTCTACTCTTTCTTCCGCCAGTTCGACCCGAACATCGAATACTACATTCCCGACCGCTACGACGAGGGATATGGCGTTTCATACAAAGGCATCGATACGGCCAAGGCCCATGGCTGCACGCTGCTGATTACGCTTGACTGCGGCATCAAGGCCGTCGAAAAGGTGAAATACGCCAAGAAACTGGGCATCGACACCATCATCTGCGACCATCACCTCCCTGATGTGGAACTGCCCCCGGCCGTGGCCGTGCTCGATCCCAAGCGTGAAGACTGCAATTATCCGTTCGACGACCTGTCGGGTTGCGGCGTAGGCTTCAAGCTGGTGCAGGCCTATGCCAACCGGCATGGCATTCCTTTCGAAGAATACCAGACCCTGCTCGACCTGCTCGTGGTGAGCATCGCCTCCGACCTGGTGTCAGTGACGGGCGAAAACCGCGTGCTGGCTTACTACGGCCTCAAACAGCTCAACGAAAATCCGCGCAAGGGCCTGATTCCCATCATCAAGCTCTCCGGCCTGGAGAAGCACCGCATCACCATCGACGAGATCGTCTTCAAGATCGGCCCCCGTATCAACGCTGCCGGACGCATGGAGAGCGGCCGTACCGCCGTCGACATGCTCACGGCCCGTGACGACAACGAGGCCCTCGAGATCGGCGCCGCCATCAACGAGCACAACAACGACCGCAAGAAGATCGACCGGGAAATCACGGAAGAGGCTCTCAAGATGGTGGCCGAAATGCCCGACTTTGCCGTGCGCAAATCCACCATCGTGTACAACCCGTCGTGGCACAAAGGCGTCGTGGGCATCGTGGCCTCCCGCCTGGTGGAAGCCTATTACCGTCCGACCATCGTGATGACCAAGTCCAACGGTTTCATCACCGGCAGCGCCCGTTCCATCGCCGGCTTCGACCTGTACGATGCCATCGAAAGCTGCGCCGACCTGCTGGAGAACTTCGGCGGTCACATGTACGCCGCCGGCCTGACGATCAAGGAAGAGAATTTCGAGACCTTCTGTGAGCGTTTCGAGGCGACGGTCGCGGCCAAGATCAAGAACGTGGTCATGACCCCGACGGTCGACATCGACTCCTATCTCGACTTCAACCAGATCACTCCCAAGTTCTTCCGCCTGCTCAAGCAGTTCCAGCCCTTCGGCCCCGGCAACCAGTCGCCCGTCTTCATCACCGAGAATGTCTACGACAACGGCAACGGCCGCAAGGTGGGCGCCGCCGACCAGGGAGACCTGAAACACCTCAAGCTCGAACTCATCCAGGAAGACGAGCCCTACCACCACATCTCGGCCATCGCCTTCAACCTCTCCGAGCATTTCGAGCACATGCAGGCCGGCAACCCTGTCGACATCTGCTATTCCATCGCCGAGAATTACTACCGCGGCATCGCCAACATCCAGCTCCGTGTGAAGGACATCAAGGAGAAGGAGTTGTTCTGAAAAGATGCCGGATCAAGCCCGGCATTGCAAATAATCTATCAGCCATGAAACGTTCTTTTCGAATTGCCCTGTTGCTGCTGGCAGCATGCAGCCTTCTTGCTTCCTGCTCAAGCACGCAGCCGAAGGCCAAACATGTGATCTTTATCGGCGTGGACGGCGTCTCGACGCCCGCCTTCAAGGATCCCGCCCTGCTGGCACGGATGCCGAATGTCAAGATGATGATGGAGCAAGGGAGTTATACCCTGGGGAAACGCTCCGTCATGCCGTCGTCGTCAGCCATCAACTGGGCGACCATTTTCAACGGCCTTCCCACGGAACAGCACGGCTACGGCCAGTGGAATTCCTCCAGGCCCGAGATTCCGGCCGTTCTTGACAACGGCCGGGGCATGCCCCCCACCATCTACACGCTGCTGCGCGAGCAACGCCCGGACGCTGAGACCGGCTGCGTATACAACTGGAACGGAATCGGGCCGCTGCTCGACACCGTGGTCATCGACTATCATCTGTATGACCCGGGTTATCACGAGCCCGAAGGCTATTCAATGGAAAACTACACGCAGGAGCGGGCCGTGAAATACATTCTCGAAAAGAAGCCGACCTTCTTCACTTTCTACATCGGCGACGTCGATGAGGTGGGGCACCGTTGCGGCTGGGAGTCGCCGGAGTATTACGATTGCCTGGAGGAAACCGACCGCATGGTCGGCCTGATCCTGCAGGCCGCCAGGGATGCCGGCATCTACGACAACACCATCTTTGTCTTTTCGTCCGACCACGGCGGTTCCGGCAAGGGCCACGGCAAACTGGAAATGGCCCATCTGGAGACGCCCTTCGTCCTCTACGGCAAGAACATCCGCAAAGGCTACGTCCTTGAGGAACCGATGATGCAGTACGACCTTCCCGCCACCCTGGCCTACGCCCTCGGCGTGAACATTCCGAAGGAATGGCGCGGCCGACCGATGGTGTCGATGTTCAAGTAAAAATTCTACCTTGCCCGAAACAGGGAAATGAGGAGCAGGACGGACAGCAGCAGGAAAACGATGACGCAGGCACGTCCGACGATGTCGCCATGTCTGGTAAAGAAGCTCTGCCGGTAGTTGATGTTCACCGTACCGCGCAGCGTGGCGGGTTGGCACCAGGGCGTGTGTGAGAGGATGTCCCCCCGTTGGTTGATGAAGCAGCTGATGCCGGTGTTCCCGCAGCGGACCAGGTCGCGCCGCAGCTCGATGGCGCGAAGGATGCTGTAACTGCAGTGCTGCCAGGGACCCGGCGTGTTGCCCCACCAGGCGTCGTTGTTGATGACAGCCAGGAAGCCGGCTCCGCGCGCTGCATAGCCGCTGCAGTATTCGCCGTACACTGATTCGAAACACACCGCGCAGCCGAAGGGCGTGCCGTCGCTCAGGTGCAGGAGGGAGATCTCATCCTGTCCGGAGTAACGGGCGAAGAAAGGTTCCATACCCAGCAGGCCTGAGAGCCAGTTGTCGAACGGAACGAAGATCTGCGGGTACGGCGTGAACTCCGTGGCAGCCACCAGCTTGCTTTTGTGGAAGATTTCGGTTCGGCCGTCGGCTGCCAGCAGGATGGCCGAGTTGTGCGGCTCGCGCCAGCCGTCTTCCCAGCGGAAACTGTTGTAGCCCGGGGGATCCGGAGTATGGAAATGCTCGTTGGTCACGGCACCCCACAGGAAATCCGATTCAGGATAGGCCTGCAGGAAAGCGTGGAACGTCTGCCAGGTGGGTGAAGAAGGGATGTCGTTCAGGACCACGTCGTCGGTGACGGTTTCGGGTCCGACCAGCAAGTCGGCCGGCCCTTCCCGCAGGCCCTCTTCCAGTTGCACAAGCAGGCGGTGGTTCTGCTCTTCCTGTGGCAGTGTCTCGAACTTCTGGCGGATGCTGATGTCGGGCTGGCCGACGACCACGGTCAGCTGCCGGTCGGAGCGTTCGTCGTAGCGATGGTACAGGATGGCAGAGCAGACGGACGGGCCTGCGAACAGCAGCACGAGGACCGAGATCAACGCAGCCCGCGCCGGGAGGGACCGGTGCCGCCAGGCACCGCTGGCAACGGCCAGGAGTGTGCCGAACACGGCCAGATTGGCACACCAGGCCCAGAGCGAGCCGCCCAACGTACCGGTGACCGAATACCACTGGATGAGATGGATGTTGGTGGCGAAGGCGTTGCCCAGCAACAGCCAGGGCCATGAGATCTGGGCGCCCGCCAGGTACCAGCGTTCCCAGGCAATCCAGGCCGCGGCCAGAAGAACATAGGGCAGCACTCCGCGCATGTGCTTCTTTGCCAGACGGAACAGCGCCCAAATCACCGACATCTGGAAGGCATTCGCCACGACCGCAAAAATGCCCCCGCCGACATTGGCGTTGCACACCCAGAAAGTGGTGACGGCATTCCAGAACAGGAAGCAGCAGTAATGGGTCCACCAGAAGCGCCGGTATCCCGTATTGCTGGCGATGCGGTCGGCCATGAGCAGCGGCACGAAAGCCACCAGGATCACCGGCCCGGCATGCGGCAGCAGCCAGGGGATGCTCAGCAGCACGGCCGATACGGCCGCGAGCAGCCAGATGACGGCACATGTTTTCTTATTGCCCATCACGGCAGGATATTACAGTTCCCGCAACGAAACGGCGAAGCCGCCGGAGCGGGCCATGCGGAGATCGAGGACCGTGGAGGCATCTACGGTCCTTTTTGTGATGGTGTAGGCCTGGGGGTTGGTCTCGTAGTCGGCGTCGGGAGCGTCGGCGTAGATGGTGGCTTCATACTTCAAGCCGGGTTGCAGGAAGTCGAGCTTCACGCTGATGTCGCGGGCATCCTCGCCGGTGATGCCGCCGACATACCAGACGTCATGTTCCCGGCCGTCTGGATGCACGAACTCCCAGACGCTCGACTTGCCGCTCCAGCGGCCCGAATTGAGTGTAGCCATCTTCGGATGCCGGGCCGTGACGATGTATTCACCAGGTTCCGCAGCCAGGTACAGGCTCTTGTCCCAGTCGACGGCCACGTCCCGGATGAACTGGAAGGCGTCCATGAAACGGGCGTAGTTTTCCGGCAGGTCGGCCGCCATCTGCAGCGGCGAATAGAAGGTTACGTAGAGGCCCAGCTGGTTGCAGATCGTGTGGCGCATCTTGCCCTCCTGTCCGGGTGCGGTGATGGCCATGTCCTGCTCGAAGATGCCGGGCGTGAAGTCCATCGGACCGCCCTGCAGCCGTGTGAAGGGGAGGGTGGCGGTGTGTCCGGGAGGGACACCGGCTATGAACTCGTTGCCCATGGCGCTCTCGTTGCCGATCATGTTGGGCCAGGTGCGGTACAAGCCGGTGGGACGCACGGCTTCGTGGGCGTTCACCATGATGTGATGCCTGGCTGCTTCGACTACGGCGTAGTGATAGTGATTGATCAGCGGCTGGCTGTAATGGTGCTCGCCGTATGGAATGATATCTCCCACGTAGCCGCTCTTGACGGCATCGTAGCCATACTGGTTCATGAGGGTGTAGGCCTGCTCCATCCAGCGCTCGTAGTTTACGGTAGAAGAGGATGTCTCGTGATGCATGATAAGCCGTATGCCCTTGCTGTGCGCGTATGCGTTCAGGGCAGGCAGGTCGAAGTCGGGGTAGGGTGTCACGAAATCGAAGACGAAGTCTTTCTGGCAGCCATACCAGTCTTCCCATCCTTCGTTCCAACCCTCGATCAACAGTGCATCGAAGCCGTTCTCTGCCGCGAAGTCGATGTAGCGGCGCACGTTCTCGTTGTTGGCGCCATGGTGGCCGTGCGGCTTGGCGTGGGCGTAATCTGTGACACCCAGTTGCACCGAAGGGAAGTCGGAGGTATAGGACCAGTGCGACTTGCCGGTGATCATTTCCCACCAGACACCCATATATTTCGTGGGGTGGATCCAGCTCACGTCTTCCAGCACGCAGGGGTCATTGAGGTTGAGGATCAGGCGCGATGCCAGCACGGCGGGGGCACTGGTACAGACCTGCACGGTACGCCAGGGGCTGACGCAAGGTGCCTGCAGGCGGCCTTTGACGCCTTCAGCGTCGGGGGTCAGGTGGATCTGGAAGGTCCGGTTGTCGTCTTTCAGGACCAGATTCGCCGTGGGATAGTCGAGTACGCGTGCCTCGTGCAGGTTCAGGTAGAGTCCGCTGTCGGTTTTCAGTTGCAGGGCGGTCTGGACAGCCCGGTTCGAGATTTCGGCCTGGGAGGCGTTATAGGGCCGGGGTACTGCATTGAGGCGGGGAATCTCTGAAAGACGGGAACGGGTGTAGCTGTATTCCTGAGTGTCGTAGTCACCGCTGATCCACCATGCGGTATGGTCCCCGGCCAGCGAAAATTCTGTCTGTTCTTCGGCAACCTTGAAATAGGTGAGGGCGTTCTCCATCGGGAATTCATAGCGGAAGCCCAGGCCGTCGTCGTAGAGCCGGAAGCGGACGTCCATGATGGCGCCGGATTCTTGCCTGAGGCTGACCAGCAGCTCATTATAGTGGTTTCGGATCTGTGATTCCTCACCCCAGACGGGCTCCCAGGTCTCGTCGAGGCTGTCGAAGGCGGAGCCGGTCAGGATGAAACCATCGGTGAGATCGTCCCGGCCGATGAGCGTGTAGCCAAGGCGTGAAGGAAGGATGACGGCTTCTCCTGCGCGGGAGAGTGCATATTGCGGAACCCCGTCCACGACAGCGAACTTCAGTTCGAGCTGGGTGTCGGGGCTGCGCAGCACGAGTGCGTAGGCGGGCAGGACAGGGGTTTTGGAGCATGCGCCGGACAAGGACAGCACGGCCACGGCAAAGAGGATGCGGATGGTTTTCATAAGGATTGGATGGTTTCGGCCAGGTCTCGGATGACCTGTTTGTAATTGGTTGTGCTGATGGGGAATATGATATCTGCGGCAGCGGCGTACATGGGACGGCGCATGTCGTACAGTTCTCGGATCTGGGCCATGGAGCGGCCACGGACGACGGGCCGGTCTGCGTTGCCGATTTCAGAAATGATGATGGCGAAGTCGGTGTCGAGCCAGATCAGTCTGGCGTGCTCTTTCAGCAGCAGCCGGTTTTCTTCACGCAGGATGGTGCCGCCACCCAGGGCCAGCACAAGGTTGTCGTCGGTTTGCAGCGTCTCGGCGAGCAAATCCGTTTCAATC
>JAEETO010000045.1 GCA_016290385.1 Bacteroidales bacterium
TTGAGAGAAGACTCGCCTCCCTCGGAACTCAGCACCAGCTCTTTCGACGAAAAAGTGATCTCCGGTTCCCGCTCCGGTTCCGGGGTCGGAACCGGATTGCAGGAAACCAGCAGAAAAAGAAGTGTCAGTATGTGCAGCATCCTGTCCATTACTGAATGTACTCCTGAAGTACGATGTCGGTTACGGTAATCTTCGTACCTGCCGGCGTACGGCCGAAGTCGAAGATCAGCATGGCCGCTTCAGCATCTGCAGACGCGGGTTTGACCGCGACTTTGCGGATCGTCACCATACCCTCCTTCATGTTGAGGGCGTTGTCGTAGAAGCAGACCTTGCTGTCATCTTCCGGATCGTTCGTCAGCTTCATCGTGAACTGCGAGGCACTGGTAGCCGTCACCGTGCAGACGAGTTCATACTCGTGGGATGCCAGCAACTGGATGTCGGTATGCAGGGCGAACTGGCCCATCCATTCACTGCCTCCGACCCCGTCGGGAACAGTCAGTTCAAAGCCGTTGCCTTCGAGCATCGTAAAATCGGCGGTCAGGCCACCGGACCAGTCCGGACCACTGAACCACTGCGTCGTGGTCACATTGGCCGCAGGCCACAGATTCACTACTTCAGGCTTGTCACTGATCGGAATGTGCTTCTGGAGGCAAAGGTCGGACAGGGTGATCACCGTACCGGCCGGGAAACGGCCGAAGTCGAAGACCAGCAGGATGCTCTCCGTATCTTTGTTGAGCATGTGGTCGGCCGATTCGAAGAGCGTGACGCCATCGACGGCCACATTGCCGTTGTAGAAGAACTCATCGTCTGACGGATCGTCATCCGCCGTCATCTTGACCGTTGCAGTGCCCTGATTCGAAGCAGCAATGTTGCAGCTGAAGTCGAAGCGTTCGCGGGACGCAGCAGGGACGTGCGTGCGGATCTTGAACTGTCCCATCCACTCACCGCCACCGATGCCCTCGGGCACGACGATGGTAATGTTGTTCTTGATGGAAATGCCCGGCTCCAGGCCACCGCCCCAGTCAGCGCCGCTGAACCATTGCTCGTAGTCGAAAGTGGTACGGAGCAGGTTGGTCTCGGCGTTCGGACGGAACCAGGCCTCTTCCGGTTCGGGTTTCGGATCCGGCGGGATGACCGGTTCCGGATCGGGTTCCTTCAGCTCGTCTTTCGGGACGAAAATGAAATACCAGGCGTTGCCGGGCTCAGCTTCACTGCCGCACCAGACATAGAGCTCATGCTCGGTCAGGCGAATGATGTGATATACGCTCACGCCGGTATAGAAGCCCAGGAAGGCATTGCCGCCGAGTGTCAGCGTCATGTTTTCTTCATCAAGCGAGAAGGTCAGGTTGCCGGCAGGCGTATAAGGCACGTCGAAGTCTCCGACAAGCGGATTGGGCGTACCGGGAATACCCAGGTGGTTCATGCCGTTCTCGTTGGTGTAGATGTAACCCTGGTTTTCCCAGATGAGTTTCGTACCCCGCTGAATGAAGGTGTACTCGTTTTCATAGAGCGAGCAGCCTTCTTTTCCATTGGGATCGCACTGCCACCAGGCCGGCCCGTTCTCCTCGGGCGCCGCATTGATGTCACCGACGCCGAAGTGGCCGCGGGTATAGCGGGCGAAGACCCAGGTCTTTCCTTCAGTGGCATCAGCGCCACCGGTCAGGGCATTGAAGCCCGGGGTGTCGAGCAAACCGTAATCATCGTTTTCGATATTGATCACCTTCGAGATTGTGGCGCTGCCTCCAGACGTATAGAGCGACATCGCTACCGTATATTCGCCCTTGAAGGGATAAGCTACGGTGACCTCATCGCCCTTGGCGGTTGAACCGTTGCCCAGATCCCACAAAGCTACGCCATTCGTGGAGGACGTATTCCTCAGAACAATGATGTTCGGCGTAACGGCGGACGGCGAAGACACAAAGGAGAGTTCACTCTCGCTGACGGGCTCGCCGAGCTTGTAGTCATCCTTGTCCAGCGGCGCGCAACCGAAAAGGAGCGCCGCGGCGACGGACAGGACCAGACTGACTTTGAATATGTTTTTCATATTGATTGACATTGGAAGTTAACCATTAATAGCCAGGATTCTGCTTGAGTTCAAACTCACCCGTACCGGCGGTACGGCTCATTTCGCTCTGCGGAATCGGGAGATATTTGTCCTTGGAAGGATTGAAGGTACGGACACTCTGGAAAGTGACGTCGTTCTCAGTCAGCACTTCTGCGGCATCACCCCAGCGGATGAGGTCCCAGAAACGCATGCCCTCGCCCACGAACTCCTTGCGACGTTCCGATTTGAGGTTTTCCCAGGTCAACGGGATGGAACCCAGGCCGGCGCGTGCGCGGATCTGGTCGAAGCAGTCCTGGGCGGACACACCTCCGGCCGGAGCGTTGCCCTGCAGGCCGACAAGTTCGGCATAGTTGAGCAGGGTCTCCGCGTAACGGAAGAGGATCAGGTTGTTCGGATAGTTGAGGTCCACGGTGCCGATCGGCGAACGGAGCGCCGTACGGGCGGCATACTTCTTCTGGAAAAGGCCGGTGTTCTGGAAACGCGGACCATAGGTACCGTCGGCGAATTTGTTGATGGACCCTTCACGGCGCACGTCACCCGGTTCATACATGTCCCAGGTAGCCTGACGTACCGGACCGAAGCCCCAGCCGCCGCAGAACACAGGGTCGGAGAGTTCGTTCGGTGAGATATAGGCCGGCAGGTTGGTGCCGCAGCCGGTCCACGCGCTTCCCCAGTCGCGCTTGCCGTCGGAAATCTGGTTGCTTTCGAAGATGGATTCCGGCGTAAAGTCGTTCTCGTCGGCACCCGTCCAGAGGGCGTCGAAAGCGATGAGGCCGTAGCGGCCGCTGGAGATGATGGCGGCCATGTTGGAGGCCACTTCACCGTATTTGGACTGATCGTTCTGGTACATCACCACACGGGCCTTCAGCATATAGAGAGCGGCCAGGTTGGCCCGGGCCTGCTTCATGGTGCCGTTGGTATACATCGGGAACTCGTCGCCCGCTTCGGCGGCAGCCCGCTCGGCTTCGGCAATGTCCGCCATGATGTCGTTGTAAATCTGGTCGGCAGTCTTCTGCGGAGACATGAACGGATCTTCGAGCGGTTCGGTGAAGAAAGGAATGTTGCCGTAGAGTTTCCACAGATGGTGCAGATAGTAGGCACGCAGGAACAGGGCCTCTGCCTTATAACCGGCCAGCTTGCGCTTGGCGGCGTCACTGTCGAAACCGACGGCATTGTCGATGGCCATCAGCGTGTTGTTGGCACGGGCGATTGCCGTGTAGTACAGACTCCAGATGCCGGTCGGGCTCTCCGATGCAGGAATCTGGAAGAGGGACATATGGTACATCCAGGACTGGTCGCCGGCATCGCCGCCACCTTTGTAGATATCATCGGAGCGAAGGTCGGAGAGCAGCAGGATATGGTTGTAGTTGTAGTTTGCGTAAGAGTCCATCAGCAGCGGCTGGTAGGTCGCCGTCAGGTAGGACAGAATCGCATTTTCGGTAGCTTCCGCACCGGCCGCACCCTGATGGGTCGTGTGGGACGTGAGGAATTCCTCGCCGCAGCTGGTCAGCACCAGTCCGGCAAAAGCGACAACCGCAATATATTTATAGAGTTTCATAATCGTCTGAAAAATTGATTAGAAGGTGATGGAAGCGCCAAGGGTGATGGTGCGGGACTGCGGATAGATGCCGCGGTCCACGCCGATGGTCGTATAGCCGTCGGATGCCATCTCCGGGTCGAAACCTTCGTACTTCGTGAAGGTCAGGAGGTTTTCACCGGCCACATACACGCGGAAGTTCTTGATGAAGACAACCTTCATCCATTTGGCGGGGAAGGTGTAGCCCAGCTGGGCGGTCTTCAGGCGGACAAAGGAGCCGTCTTTGACCCAGAGGTCGGAAGAGCGCCAGTTCTGGTTCGGGTTCGCGTTGGTCATACGCGGAATTCTGTTGGAAGTGCCTTCGCCGATCCAGCGGTCGAGCACCCAGCCCGGACGGTTCTGCGCCGGAATGTCACCACGCATGCAGTAGTCGAACACGTCGTTGCCGAAAGAGCCCTGGAAGAACAAGGTCAAGTCAATTCCTTTCCAGTCGGCGGACATCGTCAGGCCGGCGGTCCAGTCGGGCATGCCCTTGCCGATCATCGTACGGTCGTTGTCGTTCACGTAACCGTCGCCGTTGACATCGACGAAACGGACGTCACCCGGCTGAGCGCTGGGTTGCATCAGATTGCCGTCGCGGTCCCTGTAGCTTTCGACCTCCGCCCAGTTCTGGAAGATGCCGTTGGTCTTCATACCGTAGAAATACGGCCAGACCATGCCGTTGGAACCTTTCACATAGTCACCGATTCCGGAAGCGCCGTTGCTCTGGTACACGGCCTCTCCCGATTCGTTGCCGAGGTTGATCAGACGGTTGCGGAGCAGGGACGCATTGGCGCTGATCGAGTAGTGGAAAGACCCTACCTGGTGCTGCCAGCTGATCTCAAATTCGTGTCCCCAGTTGCGCATGTCACCGAGGTTGGACATCGGTGCGCCCTGGCCTACATAAGCCGGAATCGGCTTGTCCATGAGCATGCCTTTTGTCCGTTTGTTGTAGAAGTCATAGCCGAAGCTCAGGCGGTCGCTGAACAGACGGGCGTCGAAACCGACGTCAACCTGCTCGGATTCCTCCCAGCGGATGGTCGGGTTGGCCAGAGCGGCCGGAGAAGCACCCGAATACATGTTTCCATAGGGTGCAGCGCCAATGCCGAAGTAATACTCCTGGCCGGTGTCCATCAGGGAAGCATAGCGGAAGTTACCGATGTTCTCGTTACCGTTGCGGCCCCAGCTGGCGCGGATCTTGAGCTGGTTGATCCAATCGGGGCGGCCGTCGCGGAACCAGGGTTCGTTGGTCATGTTCCAGCCGGCGGAGACAGCGGGGAAAGTCGCCCACTTGTGGCCCGGGCCGAAACGAGAGGAACCATCGCGGCGGATCGTGAACTCAAGCATGTAGCGCTCGTCGAAATTGTAGTCGAAGCGGAAGAAGTACGAAGCCAGGCGCTGGTGGTCGTAACCGCCGGTACCGCCGCTCGTGCGTTCGTCATCCGTGCTGCCGATGGCCGAATCGATATAGGCCATGGCCGGATTGGTCTCCTTGAGGTTGTAATCGGTGCCCGACACATAGATGTAGGAGTAGCTCATCGCGGACTGGCCGAGCACGGCAGCGATGGAGTGTTTGCCGAACTGCCGGTTGTAAGAGAAGTAATTCTCCACCTGCCAGCGGAGTCCTTCGTTCATACCCATGTTCACCCAGCTGGTCAGCGTCTGGTTCATCGAACTCTTGTACTGCTCGAAACCATAGCCGCGGTTGCGCCAGAAGGCCAAGTCGGTGCCGAAATTGCTCTTGAACTTGAGACCGGGAAGGATGTCGAGTTCCGCGGCGAAGTTGGCCACGATCTTATGGGTCTTGTAATAGGTATTCGACGGGGTGTCGAGGTTGGCCACCGGGTTGGTGAGCTCCTGGTAACCCGTCGGAGGAAGCGAGTACACGCGGCCGTCGGCGGCGACAATGGCCGTCGGATGCTCGGCCAGGATGCGGGCCGCTTCTGCCTCGGAGGCGAATACCGGAATCGAGGGATTGAAACCGACGGCAGATCCAAGCACGGAGCCGAACTCGGAGTTGGTCGTGATACCCGTCGAATTGATGTTGGAATACGCGATGTTGGCCGTCAGCGTCAGCTTGTTGAGGAAATTGCGCTCCTTCGACTCGAAAGGAACGTAGACGTTGTTGGAACGGATGGAGAGGCGGTCATAGTTGGACTTGCCATAGTTGCCGCCAACGATACCGTCCTGTTTGAAATAACCCATGGAAAGGAAGTACGTGACCTTGTCGGTACCGCCGCTCAGCGAGAGCTGATGCTGCATGATGGGCGCGTTGTAATTGAAGGTCTCGTCCTGCCAGTCGGTACCCTTGCCGGCCGCTGCGATTTCCGCTGCGGAATAGAGCGGGGCGCCGCCGTCGTTGATGCGGGCCTCGTTCATGATCACCATATATTCCGTGGCATTGAGGACTTCTTTCTTGCGCCAGGGATTCTGCCAGCCGTAGCTGCCGTTGTAGGTGAGGGATGCTTTGCCTTTCTCGCCATTGCGGGTGGTCACCAGGACCACACCGTTGGCGGCACGGGCACCGTAGATAGCAGCGGATGCCGCATCCTTCAGGATCTCGACCGACTGGATGTCATTGGGGTTCAGGTAATCGATGCCTCCGTCGACAGGCATGCCGTCCACGATGTAAAGCGGGTCGGAGTTGTTGACGGAACCGATACCACGGATCTTGATCTGCGATCCGGAACCGGGCTGGCCGGAAGCCTGGGTGATCTGCACACCGGAGACTTTGCCTTTGATGGCGTCGTTGACGGTAGAGGCGCGCACCTTATTTAATGCGTCACCGTCCACTTTGGAAATCGAAGCGGTAACGACGCTTTTCTTCTGGACACCGTAACCGACCACGATCGTCTCATCCAGCATCTGGGTATCATCTTCGAGGATGATTTCCAGTCGCTGGTCCTGCGAGACCGTAATCGTACGTGTCACATAGCCGATGCAGGAAATCTCCAGAACGGCGCCAGATTTAGTCCGGAGCGTAAAATCTCCATCCAGACCGGTGGACGTGCCATTGCTGGTTCCCTTCTCGACCACGAAAGCGCCGACAATCGGCTGATTCGAAGCGTCCAGAACGACACCGGAGACGGTGATGTTCTGCGCGAAAGCAGCCAGGCTCAATCCTAATGCAAGGATCATTGCAGCAAATTTTTTCATACGCTTATGGGTTTAAAATGGGCGTTTTGATTAAAATTGTAAAGTAATAATCTGTTTTTTCGTCTTTTTGGCTTTTCGCCATTACAAAATTAAACAGAAATGTAAGCCCCGATGCCCGATAGAATGAAACAGTAGCGGATGAAGAAAACGAATCGGTTGATTATCAGCCGATTCGTTTTTAGAAGTACAGTGTAAAAAGTAGCGATCAAGGAAGGCAAAACCGCTACTTTCCGATGTGTCTGACCTGCTCTTCGAAGGAATCCCTGTCTCCTAGCGCCTTGTTTTTGACGGCGACCTTGTAATTATAGATGGTACTCAGGGAATAGTCAAGCATGGAAGCGATGCGCTTCGAGTCGTCCACGCCCAGCCGGATCAAGGCGAATACCCGGAGTTCGGTGTTCAACTGGCCGCGCGGAGGATCCACGCGCGCATCTTCCTGCAGGAGCGCATTGAATTGGTCCACAAAAGAAGGATACATGGCCAGGAAAGTCGTATCGAAAGTACGATAGAATTCCTCGCGGGCCTTTTCAGAGCGCTTCGAGAGCGCAGGGTCCTTGAGCAGCAGGTCCGCCCTGCCCCGCTTCACCAGGTTGCGCAACCGGTTGTCCTCAGTCCGGAACAAATGAATCTGGTTGGAGAAGCTTTCCAGGAACGAAATGATGAACTGTTCTTTCACCCGGTCAGCATCGGAAATTTGCGCATTGAGTGCATTCAGGGCCGAATTGGCCGCCGTCAGACGGGCATTGCTCACTTCCAACTCTTTCTGCATGGCAGCCAGTTTCCGGGAACGCGATACATAGAACCAACTGACAATCGAAAGCGCCAGGACCAGAACCGCCATCAGGATGGAGGTAGCATCCGTCCATTTTTTCAGCCGTAATTGCCGTTGGGCATAGGCATCCTGCACCTGGATCAGGAAGCGGGAGATCTGCCAGGGTCGAAGCTTGGCATTGTAGAACAAGGCATCTTCCTGCGCAATGCGGAGATAATGGAAAGAACGGTCGACATCGGACGGCAGGATGTTCTGAGCAATCATCGTCAGCGATGCGTAGTCTTTCACGGCGTTGATCATATCGCACTCGGCCGAACGCACCAGCCAGGCCATCTGCTCAGCCGTGCGGCCGCTGCGTCCGGCAATCTCGGACAGATAGAACGCATAGATGGCATACTTGTGTTCTTCCGGATTCGTCCCGGCAAGCAGCAGCCGGGCCACGCTGTCGGCCTCGGCAAAGCGTCCCTGTTCGGACAAATCATCCCGAAGGATGCTTCGCCAGGATTCACTGTCCCGGGGAATCCTTTCATAGAGCGCCGGCCGGAAAGAAGCAGCATTCGCAATGTTCAACTGGTCGACCAAGCCGGAATTGCCCGCCAGATCAAGGCTGAAATCATACAAGGTCAGCAGATATTCGGTCTTCAGTGTTTCAGAAAGCCCTGTCGTATCAATCTGTTCATAGAGAAGCCGGTAAGCCTCCATATGGCTGCCGGCCTTTGCATAGAGATGACCCAGACGGACAGATGCCAGCATGAAGCGCTCCCTATCCTGCAACGACCACATGGCCAGTTCCTGGCAATGCTTGAGATAATGCTGCGTAGAATCAAACTGGAACGAAAAATATTCCGATGCAATGTTCAGTTCCGTCTCGAAGCGCAACTGCGGATCGAGCGTTGCATCGGCCAGTTTCCGCAAAGCGTCCATCTGGTCGAGCTTGCGGGCCACATACACCTCACGAGCCGCCACGTAGCCATCCAGCTCACCCAGCAGTTGCCGCGTCTGGCGGTCCAGATGCGCCTGCCCGCAGCCGTACGGAAGGAGCGATACGGCAAACAGCAACAGGATGACAGAACGTTTCATATGCACTGGATTCAGCAGCCTTTCGAAGTCATGATATTCAGTACCAGTTCATCGGTGATGCACATGGCATCGGCGCCGATGGCCGTCAGGTTGTGTATGGAGCGATCGATGTCGTCGTCCACGATACCCTCCTGCGAAGTGACGCACTTGCCTTCCATGGCCAGCAGCGCCGAGAGGATGGCGGTCGAGACGCCCGAAGTCAGTTTCAGCGAGCAGGAAGGCTTCGCGCCGTCGCAGATCATGCCCGTGAGGTTGGCCACCATGTTTTTCACCGCCGCGCAGCAATGCGAATAGTCGCCGCCCATCAAGTAGGTCACGCCCACGCTGCTGCCCGTGCTGGCAACCACACAGCCGCAGAGCGCCGAGAGCCGGCCCAGCGACTGCTTGATATAGATCGCCGTCAGGTGGCTCAGTGTCAGGGCCCGGATCAGTTCTTCCTCTGTATTTTCATTCTCTTCGGCAAATACGCATACCGGGTTGGTGGCGCAGATGCCCTGGTTGCCGCTGCCCGAATTGCTCATCACGGGGATCATGGCGCCGCCCATGCGGGCGTCGCAGGCGGCCGCGGTGCGGGAGATCATGTGCGAATAGATGCTGTTGCCCAGGATGCCCTTCGAGAGCGGGCGGTCGATGGTCTTGCCCAGATTGTGCCCGTAGTTGCCCTTGATGGCTTCGCGGGCGGCTTTCATGTTGTAGTCGCGGGTCTCGAGGATAAAGCGAATCTCATCGAGCGGAGCTGTCGTGGCGAAATCGTAGACGAGCTTGAGGTCCAGCGCGATGTCGTCGCTGGCCGGGGCCTGGGCCGCATCAGCAGGCAGGAGCCGCCGCAGCGTGGCATCGTCGAGGCGACCGTCCTGCACAAAAATGAAGTTCGTGTGGCCCTTGGCAATGACGGCCGTGGCCTGCTTCTCCCCCGCCGTGGCAATGATTTCGATATAGAGCTTTTCAGTGATGCCTTTTTTCAGTTGGATGTCAATGCGGTCCTCCGCGATGAAACGCTTGCCTTCTTCCAGCGACTCAGGCGTCAGGTCGCGCAGCACTTCGAGTTGGAAGCTACTTTTGCCGATGAGGGCGCCCAGCGCAATGGCGATGGGCAGACCGGTCATGCCGGTACCGGGAATACCCACACCCATGGCATTTTTCAGGATATTGGCGCTTAGCAGCGCCTTGATCTTCTCGGGCCGGCAGCCCAGCTGTTCGGTGGCTTTTGCCGTACACAATGCCACCGCCATGGGCTCGGTGCAACCGATGGCAGGGACGACTTCCTTGTGTATCAGCGCGATGATCCGCGCACGGGTTTCTTTATCCAACATAACTCTGTTTCAAATGAATTAAGTAAAGATACGAATTAATATGCAACATCCCGCAATTAATTGCTGCCTGTAACCCGGAGTACCCGGCCATCGTGATGGGAGATGGCGCGCTCGATCCGCATGAAGGCTTCCGCAACGATCGTGCACGGGCATCCAACATTGAGGCGGATGAAACCTTCCCCACCCGGTCCGTAGGAGGCGCCGTTGTTGACCACCACGCCGGCTTCTTCGTTGAAGAGATGCATCAGCTTTTCTTGCGGGAGGCCCAGTGCCCGGCAGTCAAGCCAGACCAGGAAAGATGCTTCCGGCCGGATGACACGGATGATACGGGCTGCCGGATCGGACTGGAAGCAATCTTCCAGATACGCGATGTTGCCTTCGATATAGCGTTTGAGCGCTTCAAGCCAGTCGGGTTCGTGGGTGTAGGCGGCGATGGTGGCCACGAGCGTAGGAATCGACGCTTCGCGGAGTTTGGCATTGCTCAAGGTATCATGGAAACGTTGCCGTTTCTCCGGGTCCGGGATGACGGCATAGGCCGTGCCGGTAATTCCGGCCAGGTTGAAAGCCTTGGTCGGTGAGCAGAATTCGATGCCGATGCGGGCTGCTGCCTCGTTGACGCTGCAGAACGGGGTGTGGCGCTTCCCATACAGGGCCAGGTCGGCATGGATCCCGTCGGAAAAGACGATCACGTCGTGCGCGGCGCACCAGTCTGCAAGCCGGGCAAGCGTCTCGCGGGGCCAGATGATACCGACCGGATTGTGGGGATTGCAGAGCACCAGTGCCTTCACCCTCTTGTCATAGAGCCGGTCCAGCCCATCGAAGTCCATTTCATAGCGGCCGTCTTTGAAGATCAGCGGGTTGTCGACAACCTGGCGGCCCAGCCGCTGGGCGTAACTCTTGAAAGGGTCATAGACGGGTGGTTGGACGATGATCTTGTCGCCGGGCTCCGTAAAAGTCAGGTATGCCTGGCAGAGCGAGGTGATCACGCCGGGGGCGTACTCCACCCACTCTCGCGGCACATCGAAACCATGCATCTTTTGTTCCCAGCCCACAATGGCATCGAAGAATTCATCCGGTCCATAGGTATAGCCGAATACATCCCTGTCCAGCCGCTCCCGCAGGGCCTGGCTGACCACCGGATCAGTCTTGAAATCCATGTCAGCGATCCACATTGCCAGTTTTCCGTCTGTGGCACGCCTTTGCTTGATACTCCAGGTCCCCGTCCTGTCGATGATTTCATCGAAGTTCCAGCCTTGCGCAGGGGCTTTTTTCGGCGTACAAGCGGATGTCAGGCCCAGAAGACCGGATGTCAGCAAGCTGGCGGCTCCTGCCGCCGCTGCGCTCTTGAGGAAGGTGCGACGTTTCATAGTTATTTTACAAAAATAATGGTTATTTTTGTATGATACAACATACGACTATGAAAACCAGAACCTTCGCATACTACCTTTCTGCGCTGCTTTTGACTGCCTGCATTACGGATTTCCCCGATTCTACGGTTGACCCGCTGCCATTGCCGCCTGAAGTCGAGACCAACAAAGACACTTCGGTGAAGCCTGGCGACAGCTTTTTCGACTACTGCAACGGCTCGTGGCTCAAGACAACGCCGTACCCTGCCACCGGCGCTGTAGGTGGAGTCTATAAAGCGCGCGTAGCTATGGACCAGCGCATGGAAGAACTCAAGCGAAGTAATCCGGATATCAGCCGTTTCTTCGCCCTGATGGACGCCTTGCACCAACAGCCTGAAGAATCACAGGCCTACATCGATGCGCAGAAGGCTTGCTATCCGAAACCGACGACCCGGGAAGAAGCCTACGCGACCATCGGCCGGCTGGTGATGGACGGCGCCGCCCCCGGCGTTACTTTCTCCATTTCCTGGGCGGAAGGAAAATGGGCGGGACAACTCTACCCGCCGCTCAGGCTTCCTTCCGTTTCAACAGATTCAACACCGGAAGAAATGGTCCCCCTGATTCTCACCAAGGCGGATGATTCAGCCCCCGTCCAGATTATCCGGGGTATGGGCCTCGATCCGTCACGGTTCGTGACCAGTGAGAGTATGGACAAGTACTGGGCAGAATTTGAAGCGCTGCCGCTGGAAGGGCTCTGGCTGCTAATCGCGGGAGCATGGGATAAATATGAAGAATATGTGAGCGAAGAACAGATGGAGAAAGCCCGAAAGACAGAAGAAGATCTGCGCGCGGAAGCACGTCTATCCTTGAATTACACCCTTTCCTACCACTTCGCACAAAAATATCTTTCCGCCGCCTTCAAGGACAAGTTTTTGGGAATTACACGGGAATTCCAGTCCTCCCTTCGGAACCGAATCCAGCACGTCGCCTGGATGAGCGAAACGACCCGGAAGAACGCCATCGAAAAACTGGACAACTGTATGCTCAGCGTGATCTATCCGGACCAGTGGCACCCGGACTGCGTCAGCCAGCTGGCCTCATGCCAGACGCTGGTGGAAGCCGTCCATCGCAACAGATACGGGTTTGCCCGCCTGCTGGCAGAGCTGATCGGCACGTCCGATCGTTTTACCCGCCAGCTCACGATGAACGAACTGGACAGTAACGGCAACTATCAGCCGACGGACCTCACGTTCGTGAACGCCATGTACGATCCGTATGAAAACAACGTCTATATTTATCCGGGTCTGCTGCTTCCGCCCTGTTTGCCGGAAAACGTGAGCCAGGCTTACGATTATGCCTTCTTCTCCATCATCGGCCACGAACTCACCCACGGCTTTGACTCAATGGGAAGCCAATTCGACAAGGACGGCCGCCTGCGAAATTGGTGGACTGTGGCCGATAAGATGGCTTTCGAGGAACGCCAGGAAAACCTCGTCCAATGTTACGACCATATGGAAATGGACCCTGATCGTTATTCCGGTGTATATGGGGACGGTCGTCGCACTTTGTTTGAGAATATTGCCGACTTGGGCGGTTTCCTAACCGCCCTGGATGCCTACAAGGCCCACCTGAAAGCGGATGGCTACTTCGGCAAAGTGTACGATGACCAGCTCCGGAAGTTCTACGAGAGTTTCGCGAACGTCTGGTGCATCCAATACAGCAGCGAAAAATTCTGGATTCTCGAGGAATCCGACGTACACTCCCACGCCCGCCTGCGCGTGAACGGGGTGGTTATGAACACGGACCTCTGGTACGAACTGTACGACGTGGACCGGAACAACTATCTGTACCTCCCGAAAGATCGCCGTACGTATATCTGGTAATTTTTTAAAGAAGGACGCAACATTTCATCCTTTTTTTGCATCTTTGCATCGAAAAGCACGCCCTGACAGGTTGCGCCAACACTGGGGATGTACTGGTTTTGACGGTAAATGATGTCGGACGGTAAGCGTGTCGAGCGTCGTAGCCCCGCTCGTTAATCTCAGACTGCAAGCCATAACTGGCAACAACAACTATGCACTCGCTGCCTAATCTGCCAAGCGGATTAGCTTAATCGCGCGGACCAGGTCCGTAGCGACGAGTATCCCGCCGGTGATTCTAGCCTTCCCCTGCCGGTATATGGGGTATCATCCAGGAAGGATGCAGGCGTCGACGCTTCTACAGCGCCCCAAGTTTCAGAAGCTAAGGGACCGATGGCCCGCCCTCTGGCAGCCGGTCCCCGACAATCAAAGGCGGGATACACACGTAGAAAGCCATCTGGCGCTTTATTCGGACGGCGGTTCGACTCCGCCCATCTCCACAAGAAAAGCTGGCAAATGCCAGCTTTTCTTGTGGAGAGGAGGCCGATAAATCGGCCTCCTCTGTCTACTGGGGCACATCCCCAGACCCCTCGCGCCTTTGGCGCGACATTCCGGTGGTTATTGCGGATCAGCGGAAAAAGTGGGGCGGTTACATTAAAACGAAAATCGTTGTCCATATTGAATGCCGTCAGGGAGCCTATTTCAAAGATCACTGTGGACAACGCCACCTTTAATACCCCGTTGTCCATAAACACCCCTGTCAGATCGCCCTAGGACTGGGATTACTCTGGATACCTTTTTTCTACTTCAGAGACCAATTGATTCGTAAAATCCGCAAAATGACAGCAGAAGCACAAAATCTGTGATGAAGCGAATGCGAACTTATTCGCTTCAAAATCTGAAGGGAATAATTGTATTTTTCGCTTCGTTCTCTAGTTCCTGCGGGTGCTGGTGGCTTTGCACGAAGCAGGGTACTTTATCGACGACGCTGGCGGTCCCGTCGATCAACAGGATGTCTTTGCCGCCTTTGCCCAGATTCTCGATGTCGATCTCACCCGGGCGCACAGCAATCTCAACGACGGGCTGAAGCACCACAATCAACCAATCCGGCTGCAGGTGTTCGACGATCTCAAAGAAGCGTACAAAGAGTACGAAGATGAATTGAAGGAGAGGCAGAGGGAGTAGTTGCCGTACACGAGCCTAACCCTTCGTCATTCCGGGCTTGACCCAGAATCCTGAAGGAAATACGTATTATAGCGAACTCCATCTTTTTTATCACGTGAGCCTTCCTTTTCGGGATTTTCCGTATCTTTATCACATAAACCCATAATGATATTGCTCTATGAACACAACCGCCTTGAACTTCATCGCGCTCGACTTAGAAACTGCCACCTGGGAGCGTAGGTCAATTTGTGAAATTGGCTTAACCTTTGTCGAAAATGGGGAAATCATAGATACCAAATCGTGGTTGGTTCAACCAGAAGGAAACGAATACGACCCTTTCAACATCGAGATTCACGGCATTTCGCCCGACATGACCCAGCATTCTCCTTGCTTTGCAAATGTTTGGAAAGAGGTGGAACCGTTGCTAGATAAGAAGATTGTCGTTGCCCACTATACGGGCTTTGATATGTATGCTTTGCGTGATGCTTTCGACTACGACAGTATACCCTATCCTCACTTTACTTTTTTCTGCTCATATCGTGCCGCAAAATACACGGTCCCCGATGCATACAGTTATTCTTTGCCACTCATCTGCGACCACTTGGGAATATCCTTTGACCAACATCATCGAGCAGGCAGCGATTCTGAAGGTTGTGCCAAGGTGTTTTTGGAGGCCCTTAGAAGGAGTGGAGTCGAATCATTGGATGAGTTTCAGAAAAAGTATGAGTTCCGCTGTGGCGAATTTGGAGACAACTACTTTCGGCCTCAGCTTTCAACCAGAAAGTGGGCTTCCGCAAAAACTTCAAAAGAGTACGTCGGGGATCCGGCAAAACTCGACGAAGGAAGTTATTTCTATGGAAAATCAGTATGTTTCACAGGCAAATGCCTCTATGGCACTCGTGATAAATTGATGCAGATCATAGCCGACATCGGCGGCACACCCGTTAATAGTGTGACTAAAACCACTGATATCCTGGTTGTCGGCCAGCAGGACTACCGAAGAGTGGGAGAAGATGGCATGAGCAGCAAACAAGAAAAAGCAATTGCCCTGAAAGATGCTGGAGGCGATATTGAGATTATGTCAGAAACTGAATTCTTAAAGATGATTTAGCTATTTCGGATACCGAGATGACATACGACAGAGATGATATTTTGAAAGGGCTATCCAATGTCGGATATGAGGATGACCCTGATTTCTTGGAAGGCACATTTGACAAAAGTCGGATGGGCATTTTGACAAACCTTGTTGAATACAAATTCAAGAAATCAAAGACTTACTACATGCAGGAAAACTCCAGTAGAATCAAGCACTATATCAACAAGCTATGTAAATACCAACCATTCTGGGATCTTGAAGATGTCCAAGAAGGAGAAGTCATTTATGCAATGTACCTTGCTGGTTTTGACGCTAAAAGAAAGGGAGACCGGGCATACTTCAAGATAACCCCATATAGCTGCCATAAGCTTTATTCTGAGGCCAATATCGCAGAGCATGATTTTCATGAAAACCAGTACATAAACAATGTGAAACGTCGTTAATAAAAGCACCATCACATTATTCCCTCATACATTTAGTCATACGGAGATACATCGAATGGACTCAGTGAGCATGCTTGAAGTATTCGATCGAGAGATACAGTGCGAATACAAAGATCGAATATATCTGGTACGTGACAATGGCGCAGTCAAACGTTTACCGAAAAAAGGAGGACGATTATCGCCTCTTGACAACGTTTGGACTTTCGGCAAGAAGAACGAACATGGATACATGGTTTTTACGGGTGATGTCCGTGTCCATCAGATTGTATGCACTGCCTTCAACGGACCGGCGCCCCAGCCGAACATGGTTGTAGATCATATCGATACAAACCGCTGCAATAATCGTCCAGAGAATTTACGTTGGCTCACTCGAATAGAAAACGCACTGAATAATGATGCCACACGTAGAAAGATCATATTCCTCTGTGGAAGCATTGAAGCGTTCATCGATAATCCATCTATTCTACGGGCCAAGGCGCTTTCGCCCGATATCAGCTGGATGAAAACAGTGACCAAAGAAGAAGCAGCTGCCTGCAAGAAGCATATAGAAGAATGGTCGGCGAGAGACTCACGGCCTCAAAGTACAGGAGTAGGAATCGGCGACTGGATCTTTTCTGAAGAGGAAATGCAGGAGGTCCGGGAATGGAATGGTGGTCAGCTAATTCCCGAAATACGTGAATATAAGCCATGGTCCCAGCAGAAAGCCGAGATTGAAGCTATGAATCGTCAAATCTGGGAAGCCGAACACGCGCTTAAAGAATCCCTTACCCCTGGAGCTAAACAACTGAACTGGAAAACTCCGACAGCTTTTCCTCTCTGTCCCCAGGAAGGAGAGGCACGAACGCTTGATGTTTATTTACAGAAGCTCGTCAAAGGAGCTCGGTTCTCGACAAACAAGTACGACACCGGAAGTATTGTGGAAGAAGCAGGTTTCAATGAGGCCGAAGGTGTCATATATGTGCTTGCCCGGCTCATTGAAAGCGTCAATCCTCTTGCGTTAAGCAAAATCTCACTGGAAGATAGTTTCTTCGTGCATGAAAATATCCGTTCTTTTCAATCTGACGTTGGTGGCCAGAAGTATTTCACGTTGGCCATGGGACGAAAGTGGACTGGCGGAGACTGCATCGATGATTATAATTGAGCTATGCATCGTCGGGCGATTGCAGCCTGGAAATCATTGCCGGCGGAGCAGCAGGAACTTTGGGAATCCTATTCGCTGGGGGTGGAGCCGCACAGGCCACCATTCGATCACACAACGCGCATCTCCGGCTACAATCTTTTCGTCAGTGCCTACCACGGGTTTGCCACCCTGGGCAACGAGCATGTGCCGACTCCCAGGGCCTTCGATTCGTTCCCGCCGTTTGCCGTTGATTTGGTAGGTGCGATGAATGTTGGAGGTGAACTCCGCATCCAGCTGCAGGTGCCCATCGCCCCGGTGTTTCATCCGGAGCGCTACCGCTTGTTGGCCAAGATCCAGCTCACGGAGCCGGGCAAAGGTCGCAACCCCGGCCTGATGCGCAACCACCTGGCCTCGCCCTTCTATGCTGCAAGCACCGCCACGGTTACCATACCAAACGTTGCCTCCCAGCCAGAGTACCAGGTACACGCCCGCTTCGTGTTGCTCGATACCGAGACCGGCTACCGATCCCAGTACCTGCAGCAGTCGTTTCTTATGAGGTTATAAGATTTCCTCGCAGGCAACCGGTCTTACTTCTTGAACAAGACTTTCCAGTGGCCGCTGCGATCGGAGCCAATATGAACAATGATTCCCATCTCCTGCAACATATTCAAGTGGTACTTGATAGTATTCTCGGATCGCCCGGTGATCTTGGCTAGTTCTTTTCTGGTTGTTTTGCCGTCGCTTACTATCGCATCGATGATGGCCTGAGCTGTCTTCCCAATCTTTTTCTGGG